>LCOM01000065.1 GCA_000999395.1 Parcubacteria group bacterium GW2011_GWA2_47_7 | reverse complement strand
CTTCAAACTGCATTCCTGCGGCCTTTTCAATTCCATCACTTACTGCATAGCGAATTTGTGGGTGAGAACCGTACAGCATAGCTCCCTTCTCGAAACCATAAGTGACAGCGCGAATGGCAGACTCTTCTATGCTTTTTATCAATCCTCGCGAGTTCTTGTCGTCATTATTTGCAACATAGACACCTCCTGTTTTTAACGCCAATACAGCAAGGCTGTCCTCCTGGCGGAGCTCTTCTGCAGAAGAAAAATTTTCAACGTGAACCGGCATATCCGGCAAAAGCGTCATCACAACCACGTGCGGCTCGAGCCATCGAAGCACATTCGAAATGTCCCCGGGGTGATCTGAGCCAATCTCAATGACGAGCACTTTGGGATATTCCGAAATAGTGTCTCTGTACCGATATCCACGCCAAATTACCTTCAACCATCCAACTGGACTACCCCACGCATTCGGCAAATCCAGAATGGTCAGCGGAATTCCGATCTCACCATTATAACTTTTCTCACTTTTCCGAACCGCATTACGCTCTTGAAGTAGGTGGTAAATAGCATCCTTTGTGGTTGTTTTGCCGACTGAGCCGGATACCGCAATAATCTTGGGATGAAATTTCTGAATAACGCGCTTCGCCTCCCATGTAAGGATAAATACGACGATAGATTTCAGTAAAGCATGCATAGATTATCTCTTGTTGTACCGCAAAAAGTGCCCCGCGACAATCAAATCTCTAATTCCTACGGCGTCTTAAACGCCCCATTTAGTCTATCCGGAGTTACGCTGTAGTAATGAAGTAAAAACTTTGTAAGGCGGATAAATGGAAGCGTCAACGTATGCGACGCATATGTCGCATTGTTCTTCGGGTAATAGGTGTACAAAAAGACAATAAACTTTGGATCATACGCAGGGAAATATCCAAAAAAGGTGTGCATAAAACGATCATCATAATATCCGCCACCCAGCTCTTTGGGTCGTGATATCTGCGCTGTCCCGGTCTTCGCTGCGATAGAATACTCTGGAATTTTTACTGTTCCACCCAAGAGTGCCTTGTCAACAACCGTGACGAGCATTCGCGTAATTTCCTCGGACGTCTCCGGCTTTATCACTTGTTCAGGAGGATTCGGCGCGAACTTCTTTATTTTTCCATTTTTATACTGAATTTCTTCAACGACATGAGGCGTCACGGTCACACCTCCGTTCCCAAGAACAGCAAGCGCCGAAGTAACGTTTATTGGCGTGACATTAAAACCCTGCCCGAATGATGCGGTTGCATATTCGATGTCGCGGGGCGAGCTTAAGTTTGTCATAAGACCTTGTCGTTCACCAGGAAGATCAATGCCCGTCTCTTCACCAAGGTGAAACTGCTTAATCATATAATCAGCAAAGCGTTCATTACCCACACGCCCAGAGTCGTTATACGTCGTCGCCGCGGTCACCACACCAGCATCAAGTCCTGCCGCCATCGTTAGCGGCTTTACAATCGAACCCATCTCATACACATTTTGTATACTTGGATTTGCATACACCGTACCGTCTTTCACTTTATTATATTCGTTGAGATTGAATGACGGATTCACCGCCATTGCATATATTGCGCCGGTTTTCGGATCCATGATAATTCCGCCACTCAGATCAGAATCCCACTCTGTCATAATACTCGTCAGCTCTTTTTCAAGCTCCGCTTGCACGGTCGGCTCTATGGTGAGCACGATGTTTGCCTCTTGCTCCTTACTGCTATCAAATATCGTATCGCTGATATTCGTAAACAGTTCGGCAAAAAAATTAACATACAGATTATCATCACGCCGAGTGAGAATGTCATCATAGTACGATTCGAGACCATAACGACCAGACGGCTCACTCCCCCCAGTACTCTGATACCCAACGAAACCAAGCACCTGAGCTGCTAATTGATCTCCAGGATAGTACCTCCATGTCTCACGAAATATCTTCAGCCCAGGTATCTTTTTCGTCATTAAAAGGTCGGCATCTTCTTTCGAGACACGCTTGGCAATTTCTTCGTACGGGTCATCATTTTTTTCAGCTTGTGCAATAAACTCATCGTGAGGTACGTCAATAATGCTTGAAATATCTTTATAGGCCGCTTCTTTGTCGATCAAGAGCTTCGGGGTTATACTCACCACATAGCCTCCGTTGATGGTAGCGCCCGTGACCAACTTGTCATCTTTTTGCTTAAAATATATTGTCCCCCTATCAAAGAGATTCGGAACAGTCGTTACATATTGATCCTCTGCTTCAGCCAAAAAATCTTTGCCGTGGATTACCTGCAAATTATATAACCGTGCAATAAATAAACTGCCGAGGCAGATAATGAGTATTGAGATAATGCGCAGGCGCAGTCGTGAGGAAGCCTGCATATATTACGGTTTTTGATTTTCGCTTCGTAGGGTCAGCGTGTCGTGACTGCCGTCGCGACTAATAAAGCGCGGAACAGATATATCATAAAAGCCTTTCGTATGAGCAAGTTCGAGGCTGATTTTATTGTCGACTGCAACATACTGCGATTCAAGTAATGAAATATTTATTGTGATATTCGAAATCTCTTTGTCGCCGATCGTATTCCTCAAAATGTAATAGAAGCGAATTGACCATATCACGATGACTTACGCCATAAATCGAATACGCTCACGAATAACAAGAAAACGACCTCTTCGCGTTTGGCCTGGTTTTGGAAATCGTGACTTGACCGCAATGGGTACATAGCGATCTATCGTCGCACGATAGGTAATCATTAATTTAGTCATAATGTAAGGAACTACGTTTCGGGGTGATATGGCAACCACCCGAAAACCTGCTTGATAAACTCTACGCCTTTTCTAGTACTCTCAACTTTGCACTTCTTGCTCTCGGATTCATCTCTAATTCTGCCGCATTTGGAATGATCGGTTTTTTGGTCACCGCATGTACTTGACCTTTCAATACAAGATTACGAAACATTTGCTTCACTAATCTATCTTCAATGCTATGAAAAGAAATGACTGCGATTCGCCCACCGGACCTAAGATAAGGAAGCATTCCGTTGATTCCTGATTCTATAGCCCCCAGCTCGTCATTGACCGCCATGCGAATTGCCTGAAACACTCGCGTAGCAAAGTGAGTTCGACCTCGCTGATACCAAGACGGTGTACTTTGGTGGATAACCTCCACAAGCTGCTTGGTTGTCGTAATCGGACTCACTCCCCTCGCTTCGACAATATGCTTCGCAATTGAGCGTGCAAAACGCTCTTCACCGAACCCGCGAAAAATGGTTGCTAATGATTCCTCGCTCCATTGATTCACCACACTTTCCGCTGTCACATCGTCTCCTTTCGGATCATGTGCAAACGTCATTGTGAGTGGCTCATCTCGTTGAAAAGAGAAACCCCTTCCGGACTCTTCGAGCTGATTCGAAGAAAGACCAAGGTCAAATAGCACTCCATCGATCTTTTGTCCCTCATGCTCTTTGAGCACCTCACCGATGTTTCGAAAATTCGAAACGATTGGAATAAAACTGGTGAGCGCTCTTATTTCATCAACCCGCGCATCGGAGAACACTTTTTCATCAGCATCTAGCGCGATGAGTAGTCCTTTTTCTCCAATTATGGAAGCAAGCTGGCGACTATGTCCGCCTCCTCCAAATGTCGCGTCGACGAATATTCCGCCTGCTTGAGGCGCTAATGATTCACCCCTCGCGCACCAAGCTCTTCTGCCATCCGATCTGCATCAGCGACCATCTGTGCTTTGTATGCTTTCCAGGCGACATCATCCCAAACCTCAACACGATCATATGCTCCCGTCAGTACGACTTTTTCTTTGAGGCTCGCATACTCCTTCAGTGCATCAGGAATGACGATGCGTCCGATGGCGTCAATCTCGACTTCAAAAGCTCCGGAGAGCATCGTACGAGAAAAACCTCTGTCCTCCGACTTCCCCATAGACAATTTTGAAAGCTTCTCAGCAAATTCCTTCCACCCCTTTGGAGGGTAAATAGAAAGACACTTGTTCAAGCCAAGGGTGATGATTGCCTTCTTTCCCAGATCCTTTCGAAATTTCGCCGGGACCGAAAGCCTTTTCTTGTCATCTACTGAATGTATGTATTCGCCGATAAACATATATGTTTCAGGGTTGGAGCCCTGATATTGGCGCACTCTACCGTGAAGATTGCGCCAATATCAGTTCTTCAGTTGCTACTCACTACTTCTTCAAAATCCCCTATTTTAGACAGATCCCCCGCACTGTCGCACTCCCACAAGCGGACAATACGGGGGTTAAATGATCTGCCATTCGCACCATCCCATTGTTGAAGGTTGGGATTTCGTTTTACCGATTTCCCACTTTCTCCCACATGAATACCATTGTATCCCACCACCTACCACTCTGCAACCACAGTTACAATTGTCATATATAGGTGCTCATTCTGAGAGCCTACTTGCTTACGACTACACAGGGATGATGCTTGACCTCAACTTCGATTAACGCTTGCTTCATACTGCATATGATTCTTTTTTAATTTCTCAGCATAAAAAAACCGGCCGAAAGCCGATTTTTTTATGCTTTAACTCTGTGTTTTACTCTGACTTTCGAGCGTACTGCTTCCCCTTTCTTCTCAACCTTGATATCTATTTCATCGCCCTTCATGACTACGGTCACAATCCCACCTGCCATCATGCGCTCCTTTATGATAGCGGTTGCAACTGGAGTAAGGATCTTATCCTGAATGAGTCGGCGCAATGGGCGGGCTCCATATTGCGGGTTGTAGCCAACCTTTGCAAGATACGCGAGTGCATCATTGGATATCACAAGCTTAATTTCTTTCGTCAGCAATCGTTCGCGTAGTTTCTCTACCTGAAGCGTAACGATATTCTTGAGCGCATCAGGCGAAAGTATATCGAACATGATAATGTCATCGAGTCTATTCAAAAATTCCGGCCTGAAATAATCTTTCAGACGAAGCATGACCTTGTCCTTTGTCTGAGTATATTCCTCAGCATCATTAGCATTGCCAAAACCGATTGTCTGCATTTTATCGATAAATTCGCTACCGATATTAGACGTCATCACAATGACGGTATTCTTGAAATTCACAACACGACCCTTCGAATCAGTAAGTCTTCCATCATCCAAAACTTGAAGGAGAATATTAAAGACCTCGGGGTGTGCTTTCTCAATCTCATCGAACAAAATAACAGAATATGGGCGATGACGCACCATCTCGGTCAGGTTACCGGATTCCTCGTAGCCGACATAACCCGGAGGTGCTCCGATGAGTTTTGATACAGCAAACTTTTCCATATATTCGGACATGTCAACGCGAATCATTGCCTTCTCGTCATCAAAGAGAAAACTGGTTAGCGCTTTTGTAAGCTCTGTTTTCCCTACTCCTGTTGGTCCAAGAAAAAGGAATGAGCCGATCGGACGTCCTGGATCGGCGATGCCGACACGCGATCGCTTGATCGCATCCGCAATCTTCTGAATCGCCGCATCTTGTCCGACGACGCGCTTTCGGAGTTCGTCTTCAATACGACCCAATTTGGATGCCTCCTCTTCAAGCATGCGTGACAGAGGGACTCCGGTCCACTTCGATACAACCTTGGCGATATCCTGCTCCGTCACCTCCTCATGGAGAATGCGTCGCGAGCTTTGGAGTTTCTTCAATTTCGCAGTTTTTTCAATAAGCGATTTTTCAAGTGCGGGAATCTTTCCATAGCGTATCTCCGCAGCCTTAGCAAGGTCGCTTCGCAGTTCTGCGTTCTCGGCCTCAAGACGAAATGTCTCAAGCTCTTTCTTGATGTTGCGCAGCGCAAGAACAAGTTCTTTCTCATTTTTCCACTTTAACTCAAACTCACGCGTCTCCTCCTTGAGATCAGCAATGTCTTTGCTGATGATCTTCATACGATCCTTGGCCTTCTTTCCTGTTTTGCCCTCGCTTTCCTGTTTTAATGCCTCATTTTCAATTTCAAGTCGCATTATTTTTCGGTGCGTCTGCTCAAGAATCGTTGGTTTGTTCTCAAGCTCAATACGCAAAGAAGACGCAGCCTCATCAATGAGGTCTACCGCCTTGTCGGGCAAGAATCGGTCAGAAATATATCGACTCGACAGATTGACTGCAGCAAGGATCGAATCGTCCGTAATCTTCACACCATGGAAAATTTCATATTTTTCTTTTAACCCACGCAAAATTGCAACCGCGTCTTCTATCGATGGCTCGTTGATATAGACCGGCTGGAACCGACGCGTCAGCGCGGGGTCTTTTTCTATGTACTTTTGATATTCTTTGAGCGTGGTAGCGCCGATTGCGCGAAGCTCACCTCGCGCAAGCGCAGGTTTTAGCATGTTGGAGGCATCCATTGCGCCCTCAGCGGCTCCGGCGCCGACAATAGTATGGATTTCATCTATGAACAAAATGATCTTTCCTTCTGCGCGATCAATCTCCTTCATAATGGCTTTCA
>LCOM01000064.1 GCA_000999395.1 Parcubacteria group bacterium GW2011_GWA2_47_7 | reverse complement strand
AGCGAGGAGGTCGCGGTGTCGACCCAGGCAGAGCCGTCATAGAGAAGCAGGTCGCCGTATGCAGCTGCTGTGATGGTGGTGTCGGTGAGAGAGTCGAGGGTGGTGACGCCGCTGCTACCAAGACACGTGCCATTCACCGAGACGCAGCCGCCGGTGAGGTTGAGGCCGTTCCCGAATGTGGAGGTTGCAGATGTACCAGTGATGTTGAGATAGGTTGCTCCAATTCCGGCACCGAAGGTAGAAGTGGCGTTTCCGATGATGGTCGTTGTTGCGGAGCCGTTGGAGGCCGAGAAGAGTGTTGATGAGGCATACGTGAGAGCGGAAAGGGAAGTGATGTCGGTGTTCGCTCCGCTTGCCGCAGCGGAGAGGTTCGAGCGGGCAGTAGTGGCGGACGTTGCTCCGGTGCCCCCCTGCGCGACAGGAAGCGCGTTGGTGAGCGCCAGACTGCCGAACTGCGCTGCGCTCGCAAAGAGGTTCGTGGAAGAAGCGGTCGTCGAGAAGAGGATGCTCGTTGTAGCGTTCGCGAGGGTCGTGTTCCCTGTCACGCCGAGCGTGCCTGCGACAGCGAGATTGCCTGCACTGTCGAAGGTGGAAGTCGCGCTCCCGCCGAAGTACGCTTTGTCGAAGACGGAGAGTTGGGTCGACGATGCGCCCGCAGAAAAGAGCTGGAGCGCGGTCCAGGTGTTGGCGGCAGAGAGTGAGACGCCACCACTTCCGGTGATGCATGTGCCGTTTATCGCGAAACAGCCATTGGCAAGGTTGAATCCGTTGCCTGCAGTCGAAGTCGCAGAAGTTCCTGAGAGGTTGAGATACGTGGAGGTTAAACCTCCGGAGAACGTAGAGGTGGAGTTGGTGCCTGCGACGTTCAGAAATCCTTGGATAGTCGAGGTGCCTGTGGTGTTACCCTGCAGTGTCGAGGTCGCGGAGCCGCCGACGTAGAAGGTGTCGAAGACGGAGAGCTGCGTTGTGGAGGCGCTCGCGGAGAAAAGCTGCAGCGCGGTCCAGGTGTTGGCGGCAGAGAGAGAAACGCCCCCGGATCCCGTGATACACGTCCCGTCGACGGCGAAACAACCGTCCTCAATATCGATGCCGAGGGCGAAGGTACTCGTTGCGGAGGTTGAGGTGATGTCGAGAGCGGTCGCTTGGATGCCGCCGGAGAATGTGGAAGTGCCGGTGCCGGAGACTGCGAGCGACGTGGCGGAGACGCTGGTGCCAGAGATGGAACCGCCAGTGATGGTGGAATCGGCGAGCGTGATAGCGTCGAGGCGCTCGATTCGGGACGCGCTCGCGACAGCTGCGAAGTTGCTCTGTATCTGCGAGGTGTTGGCAGAGCTTTGGGCTGAGACTTTAAAAAATTCCGAGGCAAGTTTTGCGTCAAACTCTTTGAGACGGGCGTTCAAGTATTCTTCCGTGATTCCGCCGGCCGCAGAGACAATGCGTTGAGTTTCTATCACTCGTTCGACGATGGTGCGGGGGGTGGCGGGGGGTGTTGAACCAGTGCCGGAAGCTTGTGTTGCAGAAGATAAACCACGCGAAGCGACGGCTGGTGGTTTCCCAGACGGCGCAAAAGGAGCGCTGCTCGGTACCACACGTACCGCGACGTCGCCCCCCTGCGAGGTGCTGGCGGTGCTGCCCGGGAACATCGTGCCGAATACGAAAGAATCGACGCCGCGATTGAGCGTGCGAGCAAGCGTCGCGAAGACGTTAGATAGGGTACCAGTGGGATTCTCCGACACCGCTGCAAGTTGATGGGTCATCGAACTGAACACCGCCTCGCCAAAAGTGGCCGGGCGTCCTGCTATGCGTGCGTACTCCGCATCGACGAATGCATATGCGCCGACGAGGAAAAGTACGGCGACAACGCCGGCGAGGATTTTGTGAACCGCGTCCAGCAGCGGCGCGGCCTGCACTGATCCGTGTTTGGCGAGTGAGACAGCTTGGATGGGAGTACCGGCTATTGCTCTCGCGGCTTGGGCGGCAGAATCCGCAGGTATTCGGGCTATCGAAGCCCTGAGCGCATCGTGCACGTGTGCACTTCTCGAATATGGAATAGAAACGACCTTGGGAATTTCAGCGCCCCCCGAGCTGTACTCTTGTTTTCGGGACTCGGCAAGTTTTTGTCGCCGTATCTCACGATCATGACTTTGCTCGAGAATAAAAGACTGCAGCGAATCTTCCTTTACATACCACTGCTTTCCTATCCGTCTTCCAATGATCTTCCCCTCCTTGCAAAGGCGCGCGAGGTGTCATCATTCATTTGTAGTAAGCGACAAGCGACTTATCTATATGGTACTAGATATTCCGGATATCCTGTTTATATCCTGTGCAAAATACTGGGGATAAGCTCATGGGTCCGTCTCCGCGGATAGTCGGACTTCCATTTTTCATCTACCCCTCTCGACCCTCCAACCAAACGGTGGTCGTACCGCCGATACGCCTACTACCAAACGGGAAACGGCAGCGAGAAGACACGCCCCTCTGACTCATTCGAGGCGTCTCGCCAGTCCGAGATACGTTTTATATACTGAAATTGTTTTCCGCCCTTTTGTATATATACTCTGGAGCAACTATATTCTCGATCATGTCCCCAATTTTCGTTATTGTTGCAAAAGCGCCGTCCAAAAGTCCCGAGGCGGCCGTATTTGAGAGTGGATTGAGCCGTGTATAGACAGCGTTGGCACCCGGCCATGAATAACCAACCGTAAGGACTATAACGATAGTGGCGATCGCCGTTGCCGGAAGTACCAGGCGGAGTCCGCTCCTTCTATTGTTTCGTGGAGATGTATGGTGCTGACCCACGATTGGCGATGGAATATGGGTGTTCTCGGTAATTTGTAGCGAATTACCCCTCAATACACGGATTGGTATCTGGTGAGCATGAGACGGCACAAAGTTCGCTTGGTTCACATTGCCTACAGACGCCACCTCTTTTTGCTCAAGCTTAGGGAGCAAATCGCCCTCTTCGTTTGTGTATTTCAGATACGGTCCAGCTCCGTTATAGTTAAGATTTGCTAGCGATTCCGGATTGGCGGCATTGTCCGCAGGAGAGCGGTACAGACCAACGGCTGCGGTCTGTACGGCAGCAAGAAGTGCATCCTTTTCCTTCTTATGAGCCAGCGTCACGATACTCTCTAGTTCCTTTTGGGGATGCGCCGTGGGCGGCTGCGGCTTAAAGGTGTCTGCCTTCACCTTGTAGCTTGTCAGCGAATCCATCGAGATGAACCACAGGCCGCCAACCCTTTGCGCATCTATCTGCCCACTCCGCGCGAGTTGACCGATATAGTCCTGTGCATAACCGCTGATTTCCGCTGCTCGTTTGGACGAGATATATTTCTTGTTGTCGACAACGATTTCATCTGCCATGGGGCAAGTATATCTCGGAATGAGAATCCGCGCTCAAGAATAGGTGGATATCGTGTGGATTACTCAAGGGCCGAGATTGCCGAGAATTCAAGTAAATCCACGATGTCTCGGCTGCACGAGCCGCAGAAATATAATCTCTACAATCAAATGCGAGCAACGATTCGACCTCGTAGCCGGGCACCTTACGAGGAGCAGCCGGAACTTATGAGTCTGTCATTTGTTTGTATTGGTACAAGGAGTCCGTGTTAAATACCACAAACCACCGATTCTTTGCGCCTGGATAGGGCCTGCACGGCATTGTTGGCCAATATATTCCTGCGTATATCCGCACATGTGTGCCGCTCGCTTCGATGATACATAAGATAAACCGCCAATTTCAATCTCTTATATCATGGTCGCAACTATCAATCCTAGCGCCACCATGTCGCGGATTTTTCGATATATCAGTAGGTATCTCGGTGCCCTCAAGGCCCTCTCGGTCTATCTCCTACGATTTCTCGGGTTTGATCTTGCTATCGAGGAGTTGTCGCAATTTTATAGGGTCAGCCGCGCCGCGTAGAGCTTTCATGGCAAGACCGACCAAAAACTCCAAAGCAGCAGCCTTGCCAGACTTGTAGTCGGCAACCGCGGAGGAATTTTGCTCGAGTACCTGTTCTACCGTCGAGTCTAGTAAGGTACTATCCTCGTTGAGTAAAAGAGCATGGGCCTCAGCGTATACAACAGGATCCCCGGCACCCTTTGTACAGGCAAGCAGGATGTTCTTTGCGCTTCGGGACAATATCTTGCCATCGAGCTGCATATCGATGATTTTTTTGAAATTAGGCGCCGATATTGGAATCTCGGATTGATAATCCGCATCTCGGTGTTCGATATCTCGGATAATCTTTACTAGGTCATTGGCAATATAGTTGGAAGCGAGCAAAACCCCCTTGGCGCCCCCACCCCCTTCCAATAATGTGGCCACTTCATCAAAGAAGGCCCCCAATTTCGGCTCCCGCACATAGAGCTCGGCATCTTCGCTCTGGATGCCGAAGGAAAGGTAGCGCTGTCGCCGCTGTGAGGGCAGCTCCGGCATCACTCGGCGAAGCTCTTCCAGAGCGAAGTCGGGGATCTCCGAGAGCATAAGGCTCGGAAGGTCCGGATCCGGGAAGTATCGATAATCTGCACTTCCCTCTTTCACGCGTTGCGGGAATGTCGCCTGCTTCCCCTCGTCCCACCCAAGCGTTTGTTGCACGACCTTCTCTCCGCGCTCAAGCAGCTGCGTCTGGCGCTTTATTTCGTGCGCGACCGCGCGCTCCATCGCACGAAACGAATTGAGATTCTTAATTTCAACCTTGGTCCCAAGTTGCCCATCCTTCCCGACGGAGATATTAGCTTCGACGCGCATCTCGCCTTTTTCCATGTTTGCATCACTCGCTCCGAGATACCTCAAGAGTAATTGCAGTTCACGCGCAAAGTTTCCAGCCTCCTCAACGGAGTGGATGACCGGCTCGGTGACAAGTTCCATGAGCGGCACACCGGAACGGTTGAAATCTATTGTGGTGGTATTCGTTCCCTCTTCGTGTACGGAACTTGCCGTGTCTTCTTCCAAATGGATGCGCGTCAGGGCCACGCCTCCCAACTCTCCCCCGCTGACAAGCGGATACTCATACTGGCTCAGCTGATACCCTTTCGGGAGGTCTGGGTAAAAATAGTTCTTTCTGTCGAATTCCGTATAATCAGCTATCTTACCGCCAACAGCGAGACCTACCTTTAGAACATGCTTAACGGCCTCGCGATTGATTACCGGTAATGTTCCAGGATGCGCCAGGCACACGGGGCACACGTTTACATTTGGACGGGTCTCATCGGGGTCGTTCTTCGAGCCGCAGAACATTTTAGTCCGCGTTTTTAATTCGGCGTGGATTTCCAAACCTATAGTCGGTGCGTACTCAGTCACGTCAACTATAGTACCTTAAACCTCTGTT
>LCOM01000063.1 GCA_000999395.1 Parcubacteria group bacterium GW2011_GWA2_47_7 | reverse complement strand
GTGGAACCATCGCTCGCAGTTTCAATAGAGGCAGCCGGGGCGCACATCGATCGCGCACCGCTCCCGCGCATTTTTGCACTCTATTTTAACCAAAATCAACAACCGATCTTTACCGACATAAGCGTGCGAAAGGCACTTCGTGCGGCAATCGACAAGGAAAAAATAGTCGCCGATGTATTATTTGGATATGGGCGCACAATAGACGGGCCACTCCCCTTTCTGCAAGGCGAAACCATCGATGAAGGAACCGCGACCACGAGCACAAACTATGTTGAGGATGCGCAAAAAATACTAGAGAGCGGAGGGTGGGTGCCAAACGCACTGGGGGTTTATGAAAAAACCAACAAGACAAAGAAGACTATCACTACGCTCGAATTCTCTATTGCTATTCCGGATGTTCCGGAACTTGTGCAGGCGGGCGAATTAGTAAAATCTGATTGGGAAAAAATGGGGGCACGAGTAACCCTGCGCGTCTTTGAACCGTCATCATTCGCAACCGAAATACTTTCCCCGCGAAAATACGACGTACTTCTTTACGGACAGATCATCGGACGCACTCCAGACCCCTTTGCCTACTGGCATTCATCACAGCGCAACGCCCCGGGGCTTAATGTTGCTCTGTATGCAAACAAAAAAGCAGATTCATTGCTCGAAAGCGTACGAAAAGAGAGTGATGAAGTAGAACGCACCACCCTTCTTTCACAGTTCGTCACAGAAATTGAGAATGATGCACCGGCAGTATTCATCTACAGTCCTGATTTCCTTTATGCGACATCAAACAAAGTGCGTGGCATACATACTGGACTGATCACGACTGAATCCGAGCGATTTCTTGGCATCGAAAATTGGTATATTGAAAGTGAACGTGTTTGGAAGTGGTTTAGCGACCGCATGGCACGACCCAATGAATAAATTATTATTAGTTTTTATTACACACGCATGAACGACAGAAACGAGAGTCGAGGAAGAGCGCCTGCGGGCGGTCTACCACAACGACCCAGAACCGGATTACGCACAACCGGTGTACAGAGCTATGTTCGCCCCGGTGGTGACCGAAATCAACAACCGAGAAATAGGGCGAAGAAGGTATTTGTCCCGAGCCAGAAAAACGCCTCCGGAATACCACTCCGCACTCAGGGAGGTCGCCCTGTACAAAGTAGCGCTGCTACGCGAGGGAGCACTGCGCATCAGCATTCAAGGGGGAGTAAAACAGGAAGCAGCGGCTCGAGAGACCGCGCTCGGTCATCGAGCGGAAGCGCAGGAAAGCATTACGAAAACACGCGCAATGCAATTACCGCAGAGCGAGATCTTCGGAAGCTTAGTGAGGAGAAGAAAGAGGCTATTCCACCACTCGCACCTGGGGACGTAGAATACCGCATATCTGGAAGAACGCAAAGAAAAAATTCGAGGAATTTTCATTACGCACGGCCACTTGGACCACATCGGGGGACTCCCCTACATTTTACCACTCCTCGGTAATCCCCCCGTCTACGCACGAAACCTCACCTCCATGCTAATTCAAAAACGTCAGGATGAGTTTCCCGATCTCGCGCCAATAAACATGAAGATAGTCGAAGCGGACGAACGAATCTCTTTTACAGATCTTGCCGTGCGATTCTTCAAGGTTACCCATACTATTCCAGACTCGATGGGTATCATCGTCGAAACACCATACGGGGCGATCGTACACACCGGCGACCTGAAGCTTGACCACGACGGAGGGGTCCCAACCGCATCAGAGTTGAAGGCTTATAAAAAATTCAAGGATGAGAAAACATTGCTTCTCATGGCCGATTCAACGAACTGTCAGAAGCCTGGATTTTCAATTCCCGAACCGATTGTGCATCACACGATTGAAAAACTCATCAAAGAAGCGCGCGGGCGAGTTATCGTTGCAACCTTCTCTTCCCTACTTGAGCGCCTGATAAAGATCATCGAATTCGCGGATAAACACAACCGAAAGGTAGTCATCGACGGCCGGAGCATGAAAACGAATATTGAGTTGGCACAAAAAGCAAAACTCTTCGAATACAAAAAAGGTACCGTTATCCCTATTGAAGAGATGGGAGACTACCCGCCAGAGCGTATCGTGATGCTCGTGACAGGTGCACAGGGCGACCCCTTCGCTGTGCTCATGCGCGTCGCACAGAAGAAACATAAG
This sequence comes from Parcubacteria group bacterium GW2011_GWA2_47_7, assembly GCA_000999395.1. GTDB lineage: Bacteria > Patescibacteriota > Minisyncoccia > Phycocordibacterales > UBA6899 > MHLP01. The sequence goes on along the minus strand of LCOM01000063.1, from coordinate 6,312 downwards.
CATATCAAGATCGGCGAGGGTGACATGGTACTCTTTTCTTCATCAGTCGTTCCGGGAAACGAGCGTGCCGTTCAGAAACTCAAAGATCTGCTGTCACGTCAGGGTGCGAACGTCGTACATTATGAAACTTCAGACGTGCACTCGTCCGGACATTCCTATCGCGAAGAGTCTAAGTGGATTATTTCACATATCAATCCGAAATTCTTCGTCCCATTGCATGGCTATCACTATATGCTTCGTTCTCATACGGAAATCGCCCAAACTGCCGGAGTACTCAAGGAAAACTGTATCATTCCTGACAATGGAACCATTATGGAGATTCGAGAAAAAGGAACAAAGTTTGTCAAACTTGCAGTATCGGCACCAAAAGAAGACATTATGGTCGATGGATTTGCCGTTGGAAACTTGCAAGAAGTGGTGCTTCGTGACCGCCAAATGCTCGCGGAAGACGGCATTGTCGTTATCGTTGCAACAGTAGATATGCAGACCGGAAAACTTATGAAATCCCCCGACATCATAGCTCGCGGATTCGTTTATGTCCGCGAATCGCAAGAACTGTTAAACCAAGCGCGCCTCATCATCAAGAAGACGGTTGAGGATGCCTGCAGTCGCGACATGAAGAGCGTGAATTTCGAATTCGTCAAAGAAGACGTCCGAGACGAAGTCGGAAAGTTCCTGTTTCAGATGACACAGAAGCAACCGATGGTCATCCCCGTCCTCTTGGGCATCTAGCAGAGGGCTCTTCTAAATGACAAAAAACTCCTGCTTGCGAAACAGGAGTTTTTTTCACCAGACACGAGAGAGATACAAGTTGGCTTCAGTCTAGATAAAAAACTTGAGATACACCGCATATCCTTGGGCCTCCATATCTTCTTTCGGGATAAACCGGAGCGACGCGGAATTGACACAGTAGCGTCTTCCTGTCGGAGCAGGTCCGTCTTGAAAGAGATGTCCCAGATGTGACCCCGCCCACCGGCTCCGCACCTCGGAGCGAGGCTGCAGAAGCTCCTTTTCATCTTTATTGGTTACAATATTGCTACTCACGAATGCATCAAAAAAACTTGGCCAGCCGGTTCCGGAATCATATTTCTCGCGTGATGAAAACAAGGGTTCACCAGAAACAATGTCTACGTAGATACCATCGCGCTCTTCATTATAATACGGGTTTTGGAATGGGAGTTCGGTGTCATCTTCTTGAGTCACCCGATACGCAAGGGGTCCCAACTCTTTTTTTAATTCTTCCTTACTCGGTTTAACAAAATACTCTCCCTGAAATCCCAGACCTCCCTCGTGGTCAGCAAATAAAGCAAGCGCCTCAGGTGTCCACAACTTTTTTAAGAATTGATCTCTTTTGCCACGAAAAATCCCTGACTCTTCGACGTGTTTCTTTGATGCAGTTGCAATCCGCATTTGTTCATCATCATGGCAGAAAATTGCCGTTTGGTATGATTGACCCCTATCGATAAATTGCCCATCCGGATCAGTTGGATCAATATGTTTCCAATAAAACAAGAGTATTTCTAAAAAGGTAATCATCGATGTGTCGAAGTATACGCGAATCGCCTCACGGTGCCCTGTGTTCTGTGCACACACCTCTTCATAGGTCGGATTCTCTTTCTTTCCTCCGGTAAATCCGGAAAATACGGCGGTTACGCCTTTCAGCGAACGAAAATCGCTTTCAATACCCCAGAAATGCCCTCCCGCCAATGTGGCGAACTCGATGCGTACACCGGGCGTTGGAAGTATTGGGGACTCTTTTCTCTTATGTATAAAAAAGTTCATTTTCGATTAACTTAATATTACCACCAATAGCTGATTCTGCTACAAGACATGATGCATGCAGGATATTCTTGAGCTTTTTGCTATAATAGATTCATGTCATTTTTTAAACGATCAACGCCGCTTTCCGCACACGCTGCCTTCATAGTTCTTTCGGTATTGATGTTTTTTTTCTCCGCGCAGGTATCGCTCACCATCTATATTGATTCTACTTGCGCTTGTTTTTGCCCCACGCATACTACGCAAATTTGGAAATTATCGATGGACGCTTGGCATCGTCGTACTGCACGTACTTCTCCTCCTTGGTTTGGCAATTTTTGATTCAGCATGGCTCATCATACCACTCTTCATTATCGAATCTGCGCTTATTTCTATTTTATACTTCAATTTTGATATATTTCTTGAACGATACTCAAAGATAGATAGTATCGGCACCATTCGCGGATTATTCCTTGTCATCAGTGCCATTGCATGGATTCTGCCTCCATTTTTTGCCGGAAAAATCGCCGATCAATACGGATTTTCTCAGGTTTATCTGCTTGGCGCACTCATAATGCTTCCGACGATATTTATCATCATGCGTTATTTTACTGACTTTGCAGACCTCGAATATGACGATGTCCCATTTCTTTTCACCAAAAATGAAGCATCCAAACATCCAAATGTAGGGAATATCCTCGTGGCGAATTTTTTTCTGCAATTTTTTTATGCTTGGATGATTATTTACTCCCCGATTTATTTTCATGACAGCCTTGGATTTTCTTATGATGAATTCGGACTCATACTCATGGTGGCGCTTTCTGCGTTTGTCATTTTCGGGCCAAATGTGTTTTGTTTTCTTCATTGGAATATTATTTTGGATCGTCATCCTTTTTATCGGTCGCACCGGTGCTTCAATTGTCGAAGCGATGTCGGAAACATACTTCTTCAAGCAAATTGAAGGGAGAAATGCCGGACTCATTGGCTATTTTCGGCGTTCTCGTCCATTGGCGTTTATTGTTGCCCCAATTCTTGCTAGTGTGCTCCTCGAATTCAATATCATAACCCTTCATACATTATTTTATGTTTTGGCAGCCATTATGATTTTTGCTTCAGGATACATGTTTCGACTTGTGGATACAAAATAGTAGTACTTCAAAATGACAAGAAATATTCGAGCAATGAAAAACCGCCGACAAATGTCGGCGGCATTTTTTCTACTTCGGTTTTACATCCTCAAGTAGTTTGAGTTCGGCAAAGCGTTTACGGAGAAAGGAAAGGAGGGCGTTGTAATCGTGCTCCGCACTTATCACTTCGACGAGTTCGGGGAGGAGAAGTGCTTTGTGCTCGGTCGAAATCACGTGTTCCGGATATGCGTCAAGGACATCACGTGCGACCCCAAAAGCTTCATCCTTATCGACCAGGCGACCCTTCTTCCTTCTCTCCCCCCCCCAAATGGCTGAAAAGAGCTGCATCGGCAGGTAGACAGCAAGGTGACGCTCTGTGCCAGGGATACCCTTCAACGTCTCAGCAAGGACACTGCGCACCTGTGGTATCTTCGTAAGAAACAGAGAATTGTTTAATAGCGACATGATAACCGCCCCGCTACCAACCAAGAGTCCTTCCCAATAATTCACAGGGACTTGCCATGAAGACCAGGAAAATAATTGTGTGTTCAATATGAATGGAAAATCCCACGACAAAAGAAATAGGTTGTCCTTAATGGCGCTCGAGACGAAGTACAGCACCAGAAAAGCAGCTGCGAGAGCCTCGAATGCCAATACTTGGCGGTTTATCAGATGTCTTCGCTGACCAGCTGGAAACCTAAGAAAAAATCGCTGCCAATATGATTCTCCACGCTGATGCGGTTTTTCCGCAACGGATGAATCCCATGCGGCATCGTTCATCTTAACGAGACCCCACGCCATTTTGCGCACGCCGTTCATAAAATAAATTATGGCGACGATAAAAATAATACCGTGTGAGATGCCCGTCGGAGAATGTATATAGGCAGCATCACGGATAAACAGCAGACCCAGCGTAACTCCGATGATAAAGGTAATGATTCGGGACGTGATGTATTCCCAGAGTTTCCCCTCCTTTAATTTGAGGAAGTTCTTCTCAAAGAAACCAGCAGTGGACGCTGGCTTTTGTTCTCTTTTTGTGGCCATGTCGCCCTCCCCATTCAATATATGAATATGAAAAAGAATGTACCTTTATTCAAACTACCTGAAGTAAGCGATTTGTAAAGCGAGTGCTTTGGTCTCAAAAACACGCAAAAGAGGCTCAGCGTATCCAAAATACTACAGTGATGGTCGGGTGTGAAGCAAACAAGAGATCAAAAATCTCTCTGGGTCGCATGTCTCGGTATAAGAAAAAACCGCCCACCCTCTTGGATGTGCGGTCAATCAAACATAAAACTATTTCACCACTTCACAGCAACGCCATGTAATTCCATTTTCCTGCGGAACGTGAGCTTCTCTCTTTCCGTCCAGCTCTTCGGATAGACAGCAGAGTGCGTTCGCTTTTGCACGTAGAGCGCGACCTCATCATATCCCTTGAGTCCAGAGTTGTATGATGACTTCGAGCCACCGAGCCCGCCAAATTCTTCCGGACCGGTTGCACCGGTCGAACGACGATTGCCATAAGCATTCCCTGCCGGAAGGAACATCATGCCTTCCGCAAGGCGTTCCGGGTGTTCTGCGTAATACGAACCCGTAAGTCCGTATTCCATCGACGGACGCAATGCATGGACCTCATCTATCGATCGAAATGGCACCACGGTGAAGACCGGACCAAATATTTCGGTGTCGAGAAGCGTTTGCATTACCACCTTATTTCGAATTGCATCATAGTCAGCAAGCAAAATCGTCGGTGCGACATCTTGACCACTCGGCGAAAGGGTGATCTTTTTCTGATACACTACCTTCGCAAAACCTTCCGCAAGAAATGCGATCTTTCTGTCGATCTCCTTCTTCGCAACCATATCAATCACGGGACCCAAGTCTGCACCGTCGAGGACATTGCCGTATATGAGCTTGTCATATACAGCAAAGAGACGTTCGAGCAGTTCCTTCTTGAGTTCCTCGGGGACAAACACCAATCGCGTCGTTGAGCATTTCTGCCCACTGATACCGAAGTTGCCCTTAATACACTGCGAGACGAACCAATCGAGATCGTGGAAGTAGCGCAATACGACCCAGTTCACGCCGCCAGTTTCTGCGGAGCCGATCGTCAGTTGATTTCCGCCTGTTCGTGGGGAAAACTGATGCTTCTTGATCATTGCTTCACAGACCTCCGAGCTTCCGGTGAATGAGACGATCTTGAGCCGAGGATCGGAGAGAACGGTCGTCGCACCCTTCAAGATCACGACATTGCCGAATGCCAACATGAGTGTCAGCATGCGCACGGGAATAGCTGCGGGGAAATTAAACGGAGCGACCACGAGACCAATACCGCGACCCTTGAAACTATAGCCGAAATAATCACCGGAAAGGCCGCACGACTTGAATTGATCGTTCTCCGTATATCGTTTGAACATGAACCAAATATGGATCAGCACGAAACGATACACTTCGTTGTACTCACCCCATGCTTCAGCGGCACTCTTTCCCGTGTCGTGCATCAAGGCCGACACGAACCGCCACGTCCACTTCTCGCTCATGAGTGCATGCGCAAGCGCATAGAGATATTCGGCCCGCACCTTCCATGGCGTCTCGCGCCAGATGTCTTGTGCCTTGTCGATATCACCGATCGCACTGCCGATATCCCACGCTGGATCAAATCGTTGAAACTGACCAAGAGCGTTGCCGGAGTATGGATTTGCGTCCGCATACAAAGGAAGTGAGGAATAATATTCTTTTCCCACCAAAATATGTGGAAACGTTTTGCCCAGATAGCACGAACAAAGTTCACGATGCGCTTCTCTGAGGCGCTCCCTCACTGCACCGGTGGTAAAATCGGGATAGCTTTCACCCGCCATGATCGCATCAGCTTCTTTCCGAAATGCACGCTTGCTTGGTAATTTCATTACTTTCTCCTTCAAAGAGCTTCAATTTCCTCACTCAACTTACTGCCCCGAGGACGTCCTGTCAAAGGACAAATTTGGCTTAACCACAGAACTGAACTTGTCATTTATATGGGGTTGCCCTCTCTCATTTGTTCTGGTAGAACGAGGAAGGAGTACTTGTTGTTTAAAGGAGTGAAAAAATGAGCAAGAAGAGTACCGGGAAACTGCTTGCACAAATGGACCTCTATGGCTCGAAACATTACGCGAGATCATCGGTCTGTTTTGCAAAGGGAAAAGGCATCTACGTCAAAGATACCGACGGGAAGGAATACATCGACGCTGCATCCGGCTATGGCTCGGTCGGTCTCGGGCACAATCATCCGCGTATCTCTGCGCTGCTTCGGAAACTCAACGCCGTTGACAAGGACGGTTGGGGTATCGTCGGAATCGTGCCAAACGTCCACCCCACACCTCAGCTTGGAACGATGCTTGAATACGCCTGCACAAAGGCATTTGGCTATGACAAGGCGCTCACCACAAATGGT
>LCOM01000062.1:7105-8661 GCA_000999395.1 Parcubacteria group bacterium GW2011_GWA2_47_7 | reverse complement strand
AGGTTCGAATCCTCCAGGGTGCACAAAATAAGCAAAACGCGTCTTGCGCACCCTAGGACGCAATACCACTAGGGCACTTCAAATCTCTAATCGCTGCGCTCAAGAGATTTTAGTCGCTGCTTCTGTCCGCGGGGGATTGGTGGCCCTTCTCTTTTACCTTACTATGCATTCAAATTCTGGCAGTGGAAGCCAAGTAGCTTATTTCTTTTGTCCATGCAAAAACCATCTCGAAGTGGTTTTTCTTGTGGGCGATAGAAGAGATTCGACGCCTACTGCGTCAGTACACTTTTCATCATAGAGAGTACTTCATTTTTCTAAAGTGGAGTACCACTAAGAAAAATTGATCGCCCATTTACTCTGGATAAGAATCCTTCGCAAATATAGGAGAAGGTTTTCGACTCCTCTATTGAAAGCCAAGCAGAAAAGAAGGAGTCTGTCACAGATAATTTCTTCGTCGCCACTCAGAAATTTCCTCGACCCCGACTCGCAATCTCGCCTGCTGGCTCGATATCCGATCCGTCTTTCGGTTCGAGGAGTCTCGCCTTACAGGCGCAGTACACCTTGGTGGTTTTGCAGATCCAAAACATCACCAAGCTCTTCGACTCCTCTACAGAGTCACGCAGGTGACTCCTATCGCCCACAAATACAAAAAAGCCCCATTTAGGGACTTTTTGTATTTGTGGGCGATAGAGGAGTCGAACCTCTGACATCCACTACGTCAAAGTGGCGCTCTACCAACTGAGCTAACCGCCCATGATTTACGATATTAGCACATAGGTTGCGATTGAACAATATGCTCATTGTTTCTCACTGGAGTTACTGATTCCTTAAGACGAGTCATTTCACATAAATTTGACATGAAAAGAAATCTGTATTCTAAATGCCGAATATGTCTCTTCATCAGAAAATCATCTTGCCATTCCTGCACAGTTCTATAGTTTAAATAGTGGAGCGACAATACTTTTGTGGAGGACTTTGACATGAGAAAAATTCTGCAAACATGCATGGCCACCTTGGCGATCATCCTTGCTTCCTTGGTGTCGATGACGACAGCGCACGCAATCACCTCCGGTGTCGAGACTTCAAAGATAGCCGATACTGCAACGACAAATCTCTATGTGAAGGCATTTACATTTACGAAGTTGGCGTGCAATATCTATCCTGCTATTACGAACATTGACATTTGTTTTGACAAAGTTGTTCGAAAAATTCTTTCAGAGCGCGATGTTGATACTGAGCTTCAAGACGAGATGTTTCATCAGCTCGATGCAACTGATTTGGTTCGTCATCCTGCGCAACCAGGCGATGAACTGTTGACCGAAAGCCAACTTCAATCGCGAGCATATGCTCAAAGATTATTCGATGTAATTGATGTGTCCTGTGCAAAAGATCCTGCGATTACTGATTTTACACTCTGCATGGATAAAGCGTTTCACAGCATACTTTCGTCACGTGATCCACATTCGGGCTATATGAATGTGGAGGAATCGGACGCGTATCGCCAAGGACAATCAGGGAATCTTGAGGGGATTGGTGTAAAAAATATTGTAGTTTTC
>LCOM01000062.1:0-7011 GCA_000999395.1 Parcubacteria group bacterium GW2011_GWA2_47_7 | reverse complement strand
ACTGTTGCGCGAGCCGCCATAAAGATACCAATGGTAAAGACCGAGATTCTTATTGATCCAAACGATCCGAGTAAAATTTACGCACACGTGATACTTACTCAATTCGGCGATACGTTGAAAAATGATATGGTTGCTGCTATTAACGATGTTTTATTAAAACATCAAGATGTGCAAGGCTTTATATTTGATGTCCGAGGTAATCCTGGTGGTTCCCTGAAACAGGTATATGAGTCCGTTGACGCACTTGTTGATTATTCGGGTCCCTTTGTGTCCATTCGTGATAATGATGGCATTCATGCCTACGGAACGGGGGAGGGTGACGAAGTTTTATTGCCTCAACCAGGCGACGTGACGAATGGTCTCCCAATTGCCGTGTTCATCGATGGGAATTCGGCATCGGCTGCAGAAATATTCTCCGGTGCACTTCAGATATTTGATCGATCTATAACGATTGGAAAAGGAACATGGCGAAAGGGTTCCGTTCAAGGGATTTTCACGTTAGTAGATGGCAGTACTATGCGGTTGAATCAAGCTGAATATTTGATTGGCTCACCAACAAAATGGGTTGCCGTTCAATGTGTTGGTGTCAGTCCTGATATACTCCGGAGGGACCTGTAGCGGTGATCAAAGAATCGGATCATCAAAAAGTTCTCCGGTTCAAAAAAATTCAGAAATTGCTCAAGATGCCAGAAGAGTCATCTCTTGAACCATAAGTAGGTAGGCATATGGCCCCAGTAGTACTGGGGCCATATTTTTTTATATTTTTATAATATATTGACCCCGTGGAGCGTCAACATTACGTCTTTTTTACTAGCCCGTCCGGGGTAACGTATTTTTCCTTGCATTTGTGTGCGTTTCGTATAGCTTGAGAATTGGAGTCTGTTTTGTTGTTTGAAAGGAATAGTCATGAAGAATTTCTTTAGGACCGTTTTTGGTATCATCGCGGTGTCATTTTTGATGGTGACCACGGTGCGTGCAGAGCCCACGTCGGCGGAAGTTCCGTATTTTTTCAAGAAAGCATGGGGTTTGACTGAAATGGCATGCAGTATTTATCCCGAGATTGTGGATAGTGACGCTTGTGTCAACAAGGTTGCCGGAAAGATTATGTCCGATCGTGGAGCTTCTCTGGAACGCCAGAAAGAGATTATTCGCGACCTGAATGCTAGATATCAGTCTTTGTATCCTCAGGAAAAAAATGCTGGGGCACAGAATCAGGAAAAGTACCGCACGCGCAAACAGGCGTACCGACTGATGAATACCATCTTCCTTACCTGCTCTTTTGAGCCGGAAATTACCGATTTTGATGTCTGTATGGACAAGGTATATCACAGTATTCTTTCGTCACGAGATCCTCATTCGACATATTTTTCTGAAAAAGAATGGGCAGAGTTCAAAGAGGGTATGTCCGGAAAATATAGAGGAATTGGTGCCGAGGTGGATTGGACCATCAAGAAAGAGGTTGCCATAACTCATGTCATGGAAGGGTCACCGGCAGAGCGTGCGGGTGTCCAAGATGGTGACCGAATCATTTCTATCACCAACGGCACTGTTCGGGAGCTCACGAATTCGTTTCCAACCATGAACGAAGCTATTAAGAAAATCAAGGGTGAAGCAGGTACCCCAGTTCTTTTGGAGATGTTGCGAGGAGAAAATGACCAGCATGTCCTGATTGCCGTTGTTCGTGGGGTCATTACCACAGAGATGGTGAAAAAAGTCGTACTGGAGTCAGGAGATATTCCCAAGAGGACTTTTGGCTATATTAAACTGAACCAATTTGGGGGCAAAATGTTTGAGAAAATGAAAAGCGCCGTCCAGGATTTGTCGCATGAGGTGACAGGATCCTTGAGTGGGTATATTTTTGACTTGAGGCGGAACGGCGGTGGTAATGTTAATGAAGTTCTTCCTGCGGTCGATTCGATTATCGCAACACCAGACACTGAGATAATGTCAGTGAGAAATAATGACGGTATTTATAGCGAGCAACTGTATGATCGACAACCAGGAGATATTACCAAAGGTCTTTCATGTGCAGTCCTCATTGATCGGTTTTCAGCTTCTGCCTCAGAAATATTTGCGGCTGCACTCAAAAAATTTGGACGCTGTGTTATTATCGGAGAGCGTTCATACGGAAAAGGTTCGATTCAGAGCATAGATCCGCTTTTTGATGGTTCATTCGCAAAGCAGACTTTTGGTGAGTATGTGGTCGGCTCATCAACAGATTGGATTGCCGTGCAGTGCGTCGGGGTGTCACCCGATATTCCTTACCTTGATACGGAAATCAAGTATCCAGAGAAGATCAAGCGTGAGTGTGACCAAAGTGCAGCGTTCGCTTCCGGTGGCGCATCAAGTCATCCCAGTGTCGTGCAGGTACCACTCATTACTCGTAACCCCACTCTTTATAAATACGGACTTGTGGTTATTGATGTCATTAAGGCAATGGATCACGCTGCCTTTGTGAAATCGGAGGAGAGAAAGAAAAAATATAACATCGAGGATATTCCCGCAAAAGACGAAAGTGATAGCGAGGAATAAACGCGATAAGAGTGAGGCTCCCACCCCGAGGTTGGGAGTTTTTTTGTCTGCCTTACATCGTCACTACACGTCATGACGTTCTCTTGTTTACTCTTTTTGATACAAAAAAACCACCCCGCGATGAACGGGGCGGTTTTCTTGCGTAAATAAAGCGTGAGCCTATTTTGTGTGCAGGTGCATGTATATATCCTCAAGAGCTCGGACGGCATCACCGACGGCAATGTTGTTTTGATGATAGAGCACATCAGTACAGTCACCAGCAGCCCAGATTCCTGTCTAATTTACTGAGCAATACAGTGACAGTGCCGTCTTTTTCCTTATAAATAAGACCCGAAACGAATTTGTCTCCCTTTACCTCAACGAGCTCTGTGTTGGTAAGACCTTTCATCTTTGGATTTGCAAGCACTTTCTGGACCGTAACGGGATCTGCGCGATACTCTGCTCCACGCTGAAGCATCGTGACGGACTTTGCGTAAGCCAAGAGCTGCGCTGCTGTTTCGAAGCCCGCATTTCCTCCTCCGATCACAACGACATCCTGACCCGCAAACATTGGTCCGTCGCACGATGCACAGTAGGTGATACCCTTGTGCTCAAAGTCTGCTGCTCCGGGGATTTCTAGCTTGCGACGCTTTGAGCCTGAAGCGACGAGGACGGCCTTCGTTTCATACGACCCGCCCGCATCAGTCATCACCTTGAAGCCGTCAGCAGATTTGTCAATTTTGGTCACCAATTCATGCTCCTTTATGTCCACGATATCTGATTTGTATGCCTCAAGATGTGCCTTTAAGTCTTCCGCAAGCTTTGCTCCCGGAATATTGATGGTACCAATCCAGTTCTGAATTCCTTCCGAAACAATTGACTGTCCGCCCCACTCATAGGTGACAAAAAGTGTTTTGAGACGCTTACGAGCTGCATACACTCCTGCTGCCACTCCACCTGGTCCTCCTCCGATGATAATCAAATCGTACATAGTATTGAATTTGAATGAATAATTAAATATCTTCTTTTAAAACCATTTCCATTTCCGATGAGAGAATTGAGATGAAGTGCGCGAAGCAGAGAAGTAATACACTTGAGAAATAGTCATCTATTTTGAAAGTGTTTACGACGAATGCGACAAAGCAATTCGCTTATCGGAGCTTGGAACGACGCAGGAAGGATGGAATAACGCCTAAATCATCGTCATCTTCTTCCTCCGTTTCAAATGTTGGTTTCTGCTCATTGCGATTCATTGTAACTGCTCGTTCCTTTTCTTCAGGTACAGTATTGAATATCGCTCGTTCAGCCATGATCTTGTCCTTCCGTACAGCATCAGCCAATTTGATCTCTGACTCTTTCTTTTGCGCAAAGAGCGTATCGTCATCCAATTCCTCCGTTGTGCTTTCCGATAGACTTTCGCGCCCTTGTCGCTCTGGCCTTTTGAATGTGCGACTTGGTTCTGGGAAACCGGACGCGATAACGGTGATGCGAATTTCACCTTTTCGCAACTTCGAATCAATGATTGCTCCGAAGATGACGCGTGCGTTGCTGTCGACGGACTCGGTGATGATCTTTGCCGCCTCCTGGACTTCATTCATTGTCATGTCTTCTCCGCCCGCAATAGCAAATAAGACACCTCGCGCACCGTTTATCGAAACATCGAGAAGGGGAGAATTGATTGCGATGCGCGCTGCTTCAATAGCGCGGTTTTCGCCAGATGCAACACCGATGCCCATGAGTGCGGTACCAGCGTCTGCCATAACCGCCTTAATATCCGCGAAGTCGACGTTGATGAGTCCTGGCGTCGTGATAAGGTCGGAGATACCCTCGACGGCTTGGCGGAGCACTTCATCGCACTGCGCAAACGCGTTCAGGACGGTCGTATCCTTGGAGTTGTTGAGGAGCTTGTCGTTCGGAATGATGATGAGTGCATCCACCTCAGCACCAAGTGCATCGAGACCTTTGTCGGCAAGACTCATTCGTTGGGATCCTTCAAAAAAGAAAGGTTTCGTGACAACACCAATCGTGAGTGCATTCAGTTCGCGTGCCGTACGCGCAACTACAGGAGACGCTCCCGTGCCCGTGCCCCCGCCCATACCACCGGCAATAAACACCATGTCGGCACCTTTCAGTGCTTCCTGTATCTCTTCCTTCGTTTCTTCAGCGGCGCGTTTCCCCAATTCTGGATTCATCCCAGTCCCAAGGCCACGCGTGAGATTTTTTCCAATGTGAATTTTTTTTGATGCGAGTGAGTTGTGCAAGTCTTGTGCATCGGTATTTGTTACGATGAACTCAACACCATTCACTTTGGAACGCACCATGTGATTGACGGCATTGCCGCCAGAACCACCGATACCAACTACCTTGATACGCGCGAATGCTTCGATCTCCGGATTTACTTTAGGCATGATAATACGTATTAATAACACGGCTCCACCCGTGCTGAATTACTCGATAATACTTAAGAGTATAACAAAAAATGAGCACAATGCGAACGCATGGCGTCAAACCCCCCCCCCTCATTGACTAAGTAAAGGTTCATTGTTCTATTTCGAATCATCCAAATTGCCTTATGGCATCAGTTGCTTTAGTAGATTACTGCACATATCTTTGATGTTTTTGAATACATTACCTCCTACCGCAAGCGAAGGGCGGTCGTTTGTTGCTCCCCAAATTGCAAGTCCATACGCAACGAACCATGAGGTGTCCTTGATCTGCTTCTTTGAATTTGGGTTGTTGGTGAAATCAATGGTGCTTGTGGGTATGGTGGAGGGAAGTCGCATCGCGGCGCGTGCAAAATCTTCTATAGTTTCGATCCCAGATCCGCCACCAGTAAGCACGATACCAGCTGGTAATAGCTCATGCTTGAATTTTGAGACCGAGAGCAATGTCGTTCGTAATGTCGGTCGAACCGGTAGGAAATACTTCTAATGAAATTGGAATGCCCTCTTCGTAGACAATGATAGAAATCGTTTCCGCTCCGATATTAGCAAGTACGACACCAGCAATTCGCTGTGCCTTGGTGAGTGCGACAAATGAAGCGGCGATAGAGGAGGCACATGCGTCAATGGGCTCAATACCCGCTTCCTCGACGGTGCGGATGAGATCATTTAAATGCTGTTCGAGGCAGGTGACGATGAGGCACTTTGCTTCGAGCTTGAGACCCTTCATCCCTGAAGGTCTGCCATAAATCTTTTTCCCGTCGACGAAGTATTCGATGGGTACGGTATGCAGGATCTTTTTGTTTGCAACGTTATGGAGATTTTGTTCACAGGCGCGATGTGCGCGCTCGACATCAGCTTCTGTAATCTCCGAGTCCGCTCGCGATATAATGGCAGCACCAGACGTCTGTGTGCCCTCCAGACCGACACCACCCACAGAAACATATGCGTCTCGGATGCGTACCCCCGCTGCTTGTTCTGCTTGTTCAACTGCGACGCGCACCCCTTTTACCGCATCAGCAATATTGATGATGTATCCATGTCGTAATCCGCGCGATTCGGCTTTGCCGACACCAAGAATATGCGGCAACCCCGCACCCTCGGTGTATTCAGAAATCACCACACGTACAGAATGTGTGCCTATATCTATTCCGGTAATTATTCTTTTGGACATGAATGACGAAGTGGCAGTGCTTCGCGATGGCTATCATCTCAAAAAATATTTTTGATATGAAAGCTTGCGAGAAGCGCTTGCTCTTCTTGTTCCATTGTACTGCCATGACGCATTCCAATCAAATGGAGCATGGAGTGGATAAAGAGTAGCGCGACAAAGTACTCGTACGATTCACCTCGTGCGCGATGTTCGCGCTTCGCCTGCTTGAGGTTCATAAAAATCTCTCCGTTGTGTTTATCGAGAGGAAAGGAGAGCACATTTGGGGTGTATGTTTTATTTCGGTAGCGTGTGTTAAGCGTGGTTGATCGCTTATCGCCGATAACAACGAGAGAAAGTGAGTACTTCTTTCCAAGAACGCGCTCTTTCATGCGCAAAAAGGGCAAGGATGGCACCTTGTCCTTCGTGAGTTTGTTGATAGCAAATGCTGTAGAGTGTCTATCTGCGGCCATGGCTTCCCTCGACCTTCTCTGGGATCTTCCCGAGCTTTTTCAGGTGTTCGTAGCTCTTTCGTTTGTCCATCGATACAAGTGCACGACGCTTCAACTTGAGCTTCGACATCTTGCGAGTAAAATAGCGCTCCTGGCGCACTTTAATAAGTGCCTTGGTGCTTTGTACACGCTTGGTAAAACGACGGATAATAGCTGCCCCTGATTCGCTTCCTGTTTTTGTGACTTCTGCGATGACTTTCATATGTGGGGAAATCCTAACATGGGGGCACTTGGAATGCAATACTTTAGGCAACGTTTCTAGTTTCTTGCCACATAATCCCTAATGTTACGGGAATACGATTCATTCTAGCTTGAACTGCAACACCTCCCAAACACATCACATGGAGTACGCCAATGGAGGATTCTGCGCGGTCGATGGTTCAATCTCCATACAACT
>LCOM01000061.1 GCA_000999395.1 Parcubacteria group bacterium GW2011_GWA2_47_7 | reverse complement strand
AACAAGTCCGGCCCCCATGATAGGCAAGGTTGCAAGAAGTAATACCCAATCAACATGACGAAATCTACCAAGCATAATGATAAACAAAAAAACTATCCATGAATGACAGATTACTGCGCTCCTGTTACCCGTGGAATAATCTCGATGATTGACGGACCTTTTCGACAGATCGATGAGGCGATCTGTTGGTAAATCTCGCCGAGCTCCGCCACCGACGCAGACTTGTAATAATATTCTGGTGCAGTCGCAATACTCTCGAGAAACGACGAGTCCACATCGTTCCCTAGCCCGATCGTATACACTCCAATCTTCTGTATGCGCGCATCATCAGCAATCCGCTTCGCATATTCCGATGGAAAATTCTTATTCGTCACATCACTCGGGTCTTCCGGTCTCGTTGCGATACCGTCGGTAAGCAGTACAATAACCGGTCGCGCATCCTCGCTGTGCCGATACGAGGCAAGTTCGTTGATAGCACTCTGAAGGCCATCGGCAATATTCGTAAATTGCAATCCGCCAGTCTGAAGGATGTTTGTTTTTGCAATCGCGTTCTTAGCACGTTCTTTTTCGGCAGTCAGCGGTTGATCAATAGGTCTGGATGCTTCCGTCGCGAAAGAAAGATAGCCAACCTGATCTACTGGTGATAACCGGTCAACGAACTGCGATGCCGCCTTCTTCGCGGCATCAAGCTTGCCGACATCCACCATTGAACCGGATCGGTCAACGGAAAGAATAACGTCTGCGGGGACATCGCATTGTTCCGTTTCAGATACATAATTAAACGGTAATGGCCAGGTAAAGATGAGTTTTTGAACTCCGTCTTTTTCCAATTTTTCAACACGGGTGGAGGAAACACCAATCGGAGCACCGGTCGAATCGTAGATGATCGCCGATACATCAATATCACGATAGAGTTTTGGGCTATCATTACGAAGTAATGCGGTGAGTTTTGGCTGACGGTCTGCACCTACAAGCACCTTCTCATCCACGACGAAATGACTCTCTTCCTTTACTGCGGTGTACCAACGGTAATCGTTCGAAATTTCTACACCACCACGCACCGCCACCTTATCACCAGTCAGTACATGTCCGCGAAAAATAACAAAACGTTCGCTCGGTAATGCATAGGTCACCCCCGACTCTTCCGCGATGATAGATCCGGAGGCGTCAAAAAGTTTTACCACATACGGGAGCGATGGTGCGGACATATCAAAATTAGGATTCTCGATATACGCGACGACGTCATATACACCGATACGCACTGGGAATACCTTGGACCACAAAATGGTAATATCTTTTGCACGACCGGGGCAGATGAGTGCACACGCTCCACCACAGTCGATACCGAGTTCATCCTGGTTTCTTTTTCCATCATCACAACTCGGAGCGACGCGATGCAAGAACCAGTACGGCAAAACAACGAGGAGGGCAAACGCTGCAAGGATAGTAGATAAAATAATGGTTCGACGTCGTGCTGCCCACATAGGATTCTATAATACCAAATATACCCCGAACAAAACAGCCCGAAGTACTCTTCAGTCTTTGTATCGTGCTTCACCAATCTGGCAAGCTTTGCAAACCTCCAGATACCAAGGATGAGTACTGACAAACCGAGGTCGCTGACCACATCCTTATGCACCCATGCCATCCTCACGTGCCGTCACGTGACTTCATATTTCTAGCCATATTTCCCCTTTTCATGTCAAGACTAAGTCTTGACATGAAAAGGGGAAATCAAAAATTCCCGAGATGGGAGCCATCCGAAAGGCGGTGATTCACAACAGTCAGATGCCTCACTTTTTTATTACGGCAATGTCCGCGATTGTCGGATTCACGAGTGTGCGATAATCTGCAGATTTTATTCCGATAGAAACCCTTTGGTCACCTGCATTGAAGATGATCTTTTCATTTTCAAACATGGACGCATCAGCGAACACGGGAAGCCCAAAGAGATTCCCGAATGGCGGGATGCCACCAGAGAGCACCCCGTCGGTGATTTTATCCATTTCTGCCTCAGTCGCGAAGCGAAGGTCATCAAAGCCGAGTTCTTTTTTTATTTCTTTTTGTCGAACTGCATATCTCCTGGTATTACAAGCATGACGAAGCGCTTATCACAGGCAGCGTCAGCCGCGATTGTCCGCACATATACGATGAGTGATTTTGAACCTTGGTGTTGTGCATACTCAGGTCTCACCATCGCTGCCTCCTCGCTCGTCCGTACCGGCTCATGCAAAAAGCGCTCATACCACACTTCCTTCTCCCTGAGTGTTGTTTCAATCTTCTCGGCGACCGGATGAATGAATTCAGTCATGGATGATGCGCAGGGAGCGGACAAGGTGCGTTTCCGTATAAACAAAAAACGCAACACTTACCACTCTCTGTTTTAGCCTCTATCATTTCTCCGCACTTCGCGCATGCAACAAAAGGAATGCAGTGATCAGTGGGCATCTCAAGCTCCTCTTCTTCATAACAATGCGGACAACGAATAGTACCCTTGGTCATAAGAGATATCATACCACGACTCACCACTTCGAAAGGCGTACGCCAGCAAAGAACCCGTGAGCGACCAATAAGCCCAAGAGTATATACCACTACTCCGTAACCCTAATGGTTCCCCACTGCCCCCCAGCACGATAAATTCATCGATAGTAAAATCATGCATGCCTTTTATGTTGGTTATTTTCACCCGTACTGTGTCGCCCTTCTTCACAGCAATCTCTTTGAGTGAGAACCATTTCCCCGTCGCGTCATAGTATGCGGTCATCGTGAATTCTTTCTCCGCAGAACCGCTTTCCACCGCCTCCTCAGACAGTGCACTTACCGATAGTGGCGTGTCTGTCGAAGTACTGGGGATGGTTCCCGTAACAGGCACGGCTGTGCTTTTGTCGCCCGGTTCAATGAAAAACAGTGAAATAAAACCCGCAACAATAAGAATCGCGCCAATAATCAATAAATTTATTTTTGTTTGCATCGTCATATTAATAGCTTGATTTCATCATAATAAAAGTTTTGCGCATTCTATCACAGCCCTTCTTGCCGTCATAAATTTAAAAAACACTCATCACATCGTCTGAATGCGGATACCACCATCAGCCCGACAAATGGCTATGTCTCGCAAAGGGACTCCTGTACGCCTTGGAACAATCGCTCTAACTTGCCTTCAAAACCAAAACTATCATTTTCTATCACGGTGAGTCGAGGATGCCCGACCCATGCGGCGAGCGTACGCTCATCTGCAGCGCGCGCTTCTTCAATACTACTCTCAAGTCGCGCAGGATTACCTGTGGGTGAATAAAATTGCTCCGCACCAACCGATGCGCTCCGGAGGTGAAATACTGCATGATCCTGCAGGGCGAGGCCGTTAATTACAGTGGCGAGCATCCCCATATAGTCGGCAACAGACCTGTCCATATCAAGCCCGCGGGAACGCATCATTTCAATAAATATATTCCTCGGCGTATACGCCAATGCATCCATTATTCCGCGATCACACAAGATGACCGGTTTTGGATGCTCGCTCTCCCGCGCGGCTCGCTCTCCCGCCGCCTCGAGAGTGATAAACAACTCAAGCACTGACTCCTGAAATACGGAAAGTGGAACGACACCACCGGTCGGAGTGATTCCAGCATTAATGAGTATGGTTGGCGCTTCGGGAACGATGAACGGAAGATATCCGAGTGCAGTAAGCTTTTTCGAAAGAAAAGGCATCGACGAGGTTTTCCCCCCGCACGGCCCTCCGGTAATAACCAATTTTTTAGCAACGTAACTCATATGAATACTTTACTCTTTTTTTAAAAAAATGGGCAGGGATGCATTCATCCCCGCCCACAAACTATTCACCCAAACTTACGGCATCACAACCACCACCGTAACACAGCCAGGCCCTAAAGACGTTATTTTTGAGCGAGAGTGACGCGAATACAACCATACTCCAAGTAGTGGTAGTAATCCGTCGAATAATGCCCCCCGCCATCTGAACCGAGGTATTTCAGTGCGCGATGGTGATTCTCGCAGTGAGCGATAAGTCCATACTTTTTAGCAATTCGCTCAACCATTATCCGCGCAAGCGGCGAGAAAGGCTCAGTAATGATCTCAACCTCCGAAATAAATAATTCACCCATCTTTTTTACACATCGTCTCATCTTCGCGCAAAAGATGCTTTTGAAACAATCTCTTTGTTACCGTCGTATGGGAATTTTCACTCATAAGAACCTCCTTGTGCAATGAACTACTGCACAAAGAATACAGTTTCGTTTATGTCTAAAATATGACTATATGTAGTTATACTAATTGGCTATACTTACCTACTTATGACAATATGTATCCATCGATTATACCAATCATGGTACAAAAAATGCCCGCGGTCGGGCATTCATTACTTTGGTAAACCATGTTTTGCGAGCATGTAATTTGAAAACTCACTCATACCCGTCACTTCGCGCACTACGCGCAAAAATGGAGGAATCTCTACGGGGGCATTTTCATGGAGAAGCTCAATTTCCAGAATGAATAGTCCGCCAAGTGACGCACGGAACACATCGAGCTCGAAATACTGGTCACAATAAATAAAGTGATGGCGAATTTTTCGAATGGTCTCCATGTTCGCAATGCGCATCGACTCCAGTCTCGAGTAATCATCCGCGGATATTTGCCGTTCTATCTCACGAACGACACCCACTCGAACAGGAGATTTCACTGTCTCATAATACGTTGCTGCATTATGCTGTGCTCGACGCCTGATACGTCTGACCGCGCCCAATTCGACAGAAGAAATATATGACTGCAAAATTTCAACTTGCACGGAGTGGGCAGGCAACATGGATGCAAGAACAGGTTCTACAAGAAATCTTCGTTCTATTTCATGCGGCTCCGGCTCTCCGAGAACACGAAGCACGTGACCCCACAGCAACTCAAGCTTTGCATCAAATCCCCTCCCTGAATTGCCGATAACGGACAGAGAGTGATGGCCAACCCACGCCGAAAGTGTACGCTCATCCAATATGCGCGCCTCCTCTATCGTTTCAGTGCGCGCTTCATTGTTGGCGGTCGTGTAATACGACTCAGCACCAAACGCAGCCGTACGCATGTGAAATACACCGAGGTAGCATGCATCGCGAGCGCTCACAACACAAAGTGACTTGGCGTTGAGAATGCTCTGAAACATTTCTTCTGACACATACGCTCTTCCGTCCATATACCCACGATCGCACAGAATGACCGGCTTCGCATGGCCACTTTGAATTGCGCCGTCTACCGCTTTCGACTCATGCAGAGTGATGAAGTCAATCACCGCTTCCTGAAAATTACGAAGTGCCACCTCTCCACCAAATGGAGACATTCCCGAATTGATCAGCGAAGTTGCTGCTTCAGGAACGATCAGCGGAAAGTATCCAAGCTCTGTCAGTTTTTTTACGAGAAAGGTTATCGCTGAGGTCTTCCCTCCGCATGGGCCACCAGTGATTACCAGTTTGGGAATTTTTTGTTGCATATTTAACTTATTTATATTTTATACTGAAATGAACAATTCTCTGTTTTAACAATACTTATTTAACTATTTTTAAAATATATCTATATACAGTCATATGTATTGACTATTGTTGTAGACTTATGACAATATATATAGATGGACTGCCCACATTGCAAAACAAAAAATACTCAGGTAGAAAATTCACGTGAAACAAAAGGCGGGTCGGCTATTTGGCGTAGGCGGAAATGCATGAAATGCAAAAAAGTATTTTCTACATACGAATCCCCCGGACTCGACTACCTCATCATAGAAAAACGCAATGGGAAACACACACGCTATCTCTCCCACAAACTCTTTGCGTCAATTTATGATGCGGTGTCAGAGGGAAAGCACAAAGATCGCGGTGATTCGGCGATGCTCGCTCACGAGGTACTTGGCATCATCGAACAGCAAATGCTTGTCTCACAAAAAGAGTCAATCAAGGCAACTGAGATTATCGACATGGCGACGGACACACTCGAAACGCGCGACCTTGGCGCCTGCTATCGCTATGCCGCCTTCGCACCATACCGGGGAATGAAATTCGGGATATAAATCTCGATATAACTACAAAAAAATCCTTCGCGTACATCATCTTCTGTGCGGAATCCGGGATATTGACCTACCTATCGATGCGGTTTTTTGTTCAACAAAAAAGCCACCGGTGAGGTGGGCTCAGCTGAAGTCTCATTCTCTTGGACGCGCCGACTGGATTCGAACCAGTGTATTCGGATTTGCAATCCGATGCATAACCAGGCTTTGCTACGGCGCGTCAAAGAAAATGAAAGAAACTGAATTATCAATACCGTTTGAGCGGGATGCGGGCCTCGAACCCAATTGAACAATCGGCCGGCCAACTGTCCAAACAATCTCTCCTTTCGGAGCGCTCTACCAATTGAGCTAATCCCGCTCAAACGATACGTCAAACACAACTAGTATCAATCTACTTGGCACAAATATTTTTGTCAAACAAGTCTAAAGCGTACAAAGATATTCGAACAAAAAAAAGCCCCGAATCAACGGGGCTTGAACTGTACGCAAAAAATCCCTTTGTCGGACTGGCCGGATTCGAACCGACGACCTACGGATGGTGATCCGTCGCGCTCCCAAGCTGCGCTACAGCCCGACAAAAGAAACTAAAAAACCTCCCAACGTTGGAAGGTCTCACAAGACACGAACAATACGTACAGTTATCGTGGCAGCTACCTACTTTCCCCAATTTGCGTCAAGTATCATCGGCGCAACCGCGTTTAACTTCCGGGTTCGGAATGAGACCGGGTGGGTCCACGGCGCTAAGCCACCACTATAACTGTAAACATTGTCTTCATTTATGAACGTTAACGATAAAGTTCATAAACATATTTCAGGATTCTACATTCTTTTGTTTTCATTTTGAGTGAGATGCGAATTTTTCAAGTTGAAAATGTTTGATGGGCTATAC
Source organism: Parcubacteria group bacterium GW2011_GWA2_47_7 (assembly GCA_000999395.1). GTDB lineage: Bacteria > Patescibacteriota > Minisyncoccia > Phycocordibacterales > UBA6899 > MHLP01. Next base: position 566 of record LCOM01000061.1, on the reverse strand, counting down.
GAGCTGTACTGCCCTCAAACTTTTCAATGAAGAAAAATTCGTAGGTCGCCAAAATTAAAACAAAAGTCAAAAGGTGTGATCATCGAACAACGCGACCAATACAAAATTCATTTGTTGCGTGTTGATTTTTTTCGAACCCACCACGTACCTCCCGAAAGGTTGCGTGGCTTGGAAAATCTCTACTTTCAAGCCTTATGCAAGAAAATTTTGATTTTCTGGGTTCCCAATAAAGTCGACAAATTAGTACTTCTCGGCTGAACACATTGCTGTGCGTACACCTAAAGCCTATCACGTAGTAATCTCCTACGAGTCTCAACGATTCCTTATCTTAGAGTAGGTTTCGCGCTTAGATGCTTTCAGCGCTTATCCCTTCCCGACATAGCTACCCTGCGGGTGCCACTGGCGTGACAGCAGGTAGACCAGAGGTCAGTTCACTTCGGTCCTCTCGTACTAGAAGCAAATCTCTTAAAGAATCAACGCCTGCAGCAGATAGGAGACCGACCTGTCTCACGACGGTCTGAACCCAGCTCACGTATCTTTTTAATTGGCGAACAGCCAAACCCTTG
>LCOM01000060.1 GCA_000999395.1 Parcubacteria group bacterium GW2011_GWA2_47_7 | reverse complement strand
CGGTGGACATTGACGACGCCGAACCGCCGTCCCAAACATTTCAGGGCTAACGCACGGAGCAAGGCCGACCTCGATCTTGCCAGGCTCCGGCTGCGCGCGTTGATCAGTCAGCGCGCGCGCCGGAAAGGATAGGTGCTCCATGGAAAAGGTGAAGCTGACCCGGTCCAGTGGGAACGTCTTTCGGGATCTCGGCTTCTCAGGCGACGAGGCCGAGTACCTCAAGGTCCGCTTTCCCCCCAGCGATTTCTACGGTGAGTTCCGTCCGGGATAGTGTGGTGAGGTGTGGGTGTGTACGCGTATGCCCGCCGATTTCATGTCCACCTGACGCAAGCGTCTGTATTTGCGCAAGGTTCATGTAGTCCGACCAGTCTATAGCCTCAGAAACAATATATTGTGTACTTTTGATATTCGCCGCATCAAGTAAGGGGAGTGCGTTTTGGAATATTGAGATCGGCCCGTCATCAAAATTAAGTGTGACCATTCCGGCGCTAAATTTTCCTGACGGTAGTTTTTTCAGCACATAGTTGTCTATCGTCAGTTGCCCCGTGCTTTTGATAAGGTGCTCAATAGTGAGAGAAATGGCGTGCGCCGGGACTACAAATTTATTTTCCGATGTACTCCATCCCGGAGAAGGTGCGAGGTGCATGAGGTCAAGGTAGTCTCTACCGCCGTTATCGAGCAGGAATTCAAGGCTAATAATACTATCCGTATCCGATTGATAAGCATCGGAAAATATATATTCATCCCCCGGCGTAACGTCTATCGCTACCGGATACCACTTTGCTCCAGCACCCGCGGTGTATTGACTGATGGTGACTTTGGCTGCGGCAACACCGTCATAGCCCGCGACGGGGTAGAGGTAAGATGCCACTGAGCCCGCTGATGTTCCCCTCGCCCATCCTTCCGGAATTGTCGGCATCAAATTTGATACGACCTCAAGCGAGGGATTTAAGATAGCGTTGTTGGGATCCAACGGTGGTGGGACAAAGGTAGCAAGGATATGGTTATCGGTAATCACCCATCCGACGGAGTTGATGAGATGAAATACCGAGAGACTAATCACAGGAGAAGCAAAGTTTGTCGGGACAGTAAAGTTTCTCGTGACGGTAACCCAAGTCGGCGAGGCGGGGAGTCCGATAACGAGGTCGGTGTACTTGTACGTGCCATCCGCAAGCTGGTATTGCACGGTGATAGTACTCTCCGTACTTGCTTTGAATTGATCGGAGAATTCATAGCGTTGCCCACCCTTAACTGGTATCGAAGCAAAGTACCATTTGGCATCTCCTGAGGTTCGGCTCGTTATTTCTGTTTTTACCGCGCGATTTCCGTCGACCCCGGCGACCGGATAGGTGAGTGTACGTGTGTTTGTTCCCCATCCTCCCTTCGCCCAAGATGTTGGCAATCCGGAATTGGAGGGGGATGCGGTTTCCACTGATGGATTTGGGATAAAATTAACCTGTGTCACCGGAGGGGTGGGTGGGACATCGTTATTAATAATAGTACACACCGCGTGCTGGTTTGATGCGAGCGTTATTTTGCCTGAGGCATCGCAGTCACCCCCAATGGTAAATGTGTAGCTCGGATCCGAAAGCTCGGAAACAGTATGTACCCCGGGGCTCAGTTCCGTTGCCTTCCCGTTGTCGACCAAGAGTGTATCAACATACACTACAAAATCGTTTGCCGATTTGCTTCCGTCATTGTCATTCACGACGGTGACGTTGACGGTGATCGATTCGGTTGACGGCGGCGGCGGAGGGGTGACGCTATTATCAATCTGTACCGAAAGCGATTCCGATACCGCACTATTTCCCGCAGCATCATGCGCTGTTGCTTTGAGGAGGTGTATTCCATTGCTTACTCCACTCGTATCCCATTGTTTCGTAAATGGAGGGGTGGTTATTTCGCTGAACAATGGAATGTTGTCAAGAAAATATTGTACTCCGGCTACTCCGATGTTGTCCGTCGCATTTACAGAAATCGTAACGGTACCCGAGAGGGGGTTTGCCGGAGCGGTGACGGAGACCGTCGGTGGTGTCGTATCTTGCTCGCTTGTGGTGCGCGTGAGTGAGACATTGTCAATTGTGAGTGATCCGACCGAGTTGATGAGGTGAAAAACAGAAAGTCTGACGACTGGAGAGGGATAGTTGGTCGGCACCACAAACGTGCGCGAGATTGTCGTAGTGGTGGGTGCGGGAGGAAGGCTAATCGCAATGTCAGGATATTTGTATGTTCCATCTGCAAGCTGGTACTGAAGGGTCACATAGCTCCCCGTTGTCGATTGATAGTCATCCTTATATGTATATTCTTCTCCGCCCGAAACGGGTATTGGCTCAAAATACCACTTTGCATCACCGGAGGTCCGACTAGAGATTTCTGTCTTTATTGCGCTTAAACCATCAAAGCCGGCGACGGGATAGGTGAGAGTACGCGTGTTTGTTCCCCATCCTCCCTTCATCCAGGAAAGCGGTAGTCCTGAATTGGTCGGCGATACAATCTCAACAGAAGGATTCGGGATGAGATTTGGTGACTGTGCGGCAAATGCCGGAATAAGGTTTGAAACATGGACAAGGGAGGAAATACTAAAAACGAAAAAAACCCACAGCACCACGTCAAGTCCAAATGTGTAGCTCTTGTGAGAGCTCATAGTAAGTCGCTTCATGAAATAAATGATATGAGTAATAAACTATCACGCCCCAATAAATACATTTTTTATTATGCTTGCATATGAGGCATGAAAATTACATGAATAGCCACCTTTTTTGGTGCTTTGGCCTTTCATACTGAGACGCTAGTCCACTAAGTATTCGGCATCAGGCAACATTTTGCGTGACAGTTCCGATGGTCATATTTTTTTGTGCTATTTGATATACTTGATTTTTTTCAAAAGCAAGTTTTGGCGGTGACCTTTTTTTCTCCGGTCATACGGGCTTACCCTTTCTCATGGCACTCATATTTTGGGATTCACTTATGGTGCGTTTTTTTATCTAATGCTCGCGATTTTCTTTGGTGTTGTTGTTTTGCTTGGGCCTTTTTCACGAAAAATTATAACGCTTTACGCGGAATTAAATGGTAAGAGTAGTGTCTCGTATCAGTGCCCATTCATCAAAATATCACATTGATACGAGTATTATTGGGATGTTATGAGTAAGCCCATACGAAAAGATGCATTAGGGTGGGGAATTACCTTGTGGCTATTTAGTTGCATGCTTGGTGTTATATTATTTCCGCTCGTACCCCTTAGTACAATCGGGTGGATGATTATGCCCATATGCACACTACTTATTCTCTGGGTTCTCACCAACAGGGTGCGAAGATGCTCATTGCCCCACTATCTCTTTTTTGCAGCGATATGGACGTTGATTGCAGTAGTCTTTGATTATTTCTTTTTCGTTAAGGTACTTATGTCGACTGACGGGTACTACAAGCCTGATGTGTCCCTGTATTACCTACTCACACTCGCGACCCTCGTTATCTTTGGTCTTTATTATCATCGAGGAAGACATCGTCCGAGAGCGAGGTGGTCGCGAAGTATTCATTGGTTTCATTAAAAAATTTCTTCACGATTATTCTCTCAACTCCATAATCATCTTTTGATGGCGGATGATGAATATTTCTTCGGCTTCATGTTGCGTTGTCTTTGTGCTGACTGATTGTTATAGTATGTATATGGTTAGAACGCGGTTGGGTCGTTCATCGCCACATGGCATCGAGCGCCTGGCAAGAAATCTCGCTTTATTTGCGCAACTGTCGTTTGATGAACGTCGGGCTTATTTATTTGCACAAAAAGCGAGGGAGACCATCGCGCGTACGCGAATCGCATACGGACTCCTTTCAAAAAATCTCAACGAGAGGACGCGGTCGACACAAGGCGTCGAGGTGTTGCTTGATAATTTTTATATAGTTGAGGGAGCCCTCATGGAATTGGGTGCAAGCTGGAAGCATAAAGCGACGCTTCGTGTTCCGCAAGCACCCGATGCTGACGGAGAAAAGCAACCACGGGTATTTATGATTACCCGCGCATTCACAAAAGAGGTTGATGCGCTCATGGGAAGAGACGCCATCACGGAGTTTTTGAAAACGTATCAAAAAAATGCACCACTCTCAATTCGGGAGTTGGATATATTCCCTGATATGTTGCGTTACGTGCTGATAGAGGAATTGCTTCGGCAGATTGAGTGGAATCTTGCCGTCATGAAAGAAGTTGCCACAGCGGATGAATGGTATGAACGCATCATCAAAACGAGTCGTCGAAGCGATGCATTACCCCGCTTGAGAAAGCTCACCTCTTTGTTGGCAAGTGAATACAATATCGTACCGCAGGCATTCGGACTACACCTCCTTCATCGCCTAGACCAGGCTGGAAAAGAGGGGGATATTCGCATGGTGAGTAAGTGGCTCAAGCTTTCGCTTGCCAAGCAGGGATCAACTTATACGCAACTTTCGACCGTCAGTGCGCAAGCAGAAAGAGCTCAGGCTGTTACTATCTCTAATGCAATAACAAGTCTTCGATATTTGGCACAAGTGCGGTGGGATAAGGTATCTCTTGATCTGAACATGATAGACGCCGTCTTGGCGAAAGATCCGGCTGAGGTGTTTCAGCATATTTCTGATGATACAAGGTCGTTGTACAGAAGGACGATTGTGCGCATCGCCGACAGGACTGGTGCTCACGATATTGACGTAGCGCGTGAAGCAGTACGAATGGCGCGACAGCAATATGAGTCCAGACATGGAATTGTTGATCGCCGAAATCATGTTGGTTATTATCTCGTCGATGAAGGAGTCGATGCGCTTAAGGTTGCTTTGGGGTATATTCCCAAACCGACTGAGCGCTTACGTAAATACATAAAAGAACACAGTACGAGTACATATCTCGGTTTCGTAGCGGTGACGACGATTATTTTATCTACCCTACTTATTGCATTGAGTGACACCGTGATGCTCCCCATTGCCGCGATGCTCGTGATGGTAACAGTGGGGATGCTCCTCACGTCCGAGATAGCGTTGGCGCTTGCGCATTTTTTATTCACGAGAATTCTCGAACCGAAGCCACTATCCGCGCTCGACTTGAAAGAGGGGGTCGGGAAAGGGCGGAGAACAGTTGTTGTGATGCCATCAATGTTTCGTGATGCTGTTTCCGCAGAGAAGCTTTTGCAGAGGATGGAGACAAACTTTGTTGCAAATAATGATCCTGATATTTTTTATGCAGTATTGATGGATTTTCGCGATGCGATCAAGCAGCGTATGCCTGATGACGAAAAACAAGTCAATGAGATAGCTCTCGGCGTGGCAAATCTCAATGAACGCTACCCTTCTCCTACACCGAGATTTTTACTGTTTTATCGCGAGAGAAAATGGAGTGCAGCCGAAAATGTTTTCATGGGTTGGGAGCGCAAAAGGGGAAAGCTTCGTGAATTTAATCAGCTCCTCCGCGGTAAAGAGACTTCGTACATTGGGGATGTGAAAGAGGCTGTTGCCCCACTCCGTAGTGTACGCTATGTCATTACTCTCGATGAAGATACGGAGCTTGTTCGAGATGGAGCACGGGTACTTATTGGGACAATTGATCACCCACTAAATCGTCCCGTCGAAGATAAGGCTCGCAATATTGTTACTCAGGGGTATGGCATTATTCAGCCTCGTGCAGCGTTGCGCTTTGTCGACGGCAGCGCGTCTACTTTCTCTCATTTATTTGGGAGTTTCCCCGGCATTGATACGTATTCATCGCTTATTTCTGATCTCCATCAAGACTTATTCGGTGATGCAATTTTTCATGGGAAAGGTATCTATGATGTCGACGTGGTTGAGTCAACGATGAGTGGGCGCATCCCGAACGATACGGTACTTTCTCACGATTTACTTGAAGGTTTGTATGCACGTGTGGGAATTGCGAGTGGTGCACATATTTTTGAGGGATTTCCTTCGAATTATCGGGAACATGCGAAGCGACTGCATCGCTGGATTCGAGGTGATTGGCAGATTATTGGTTGGATTTTTCGACCACGCGGAGCAATTTTTTCACCGATAGCACGATTCCGCATTTTTGATAATCTGAGACGAAGTACACTTCCTATCGCTGCACTCCTTGCGATAGTATTTTCGGCATTTTCCCAGGCTGATGAATCAGCATGGACCATTGCGGCGTTATTGGCGCTTGGTTCAGGACAGCTTGTCTCGGCGATTCTCCACATCACTGAGCGCACCGTTGATTGGCGACGCTCGACAAGACTTTTGGTTTCAAAAAAGAAACTACTTGAGTGGCAGACTGCCTATGATGCTGCCGCTGAGAAAAAAAATTCTGTCCTTGGTTTTACGCGATTTATGTGGGTCAGCGTTTGTGGGTCGCTCTTTTTGGTCTATCTTGAATTCCACGGGGGGCATGTTGATGAGATTCTTCCGGTTGTTTGGATTTTTAGTTGGGCAGCGGCACCATTCTTTGCATCGATAATTAGCGTTGAGCTGCGAAGGGATTACCAGCCGACCGCAGACGAGCGGTTGTATTTACACAAAATTGCCGCTCGGACGTATTGGTTTTTTCTTGATATAGCAACCGCAGAGGAGCAGTGGTTAGCTCCGGATCATCTACAGGAAGAACCCCCAAGCAAGCGTCACTCGCATGGACTTGGTGTTTCCCCAACAAATCTGGGGATGTATCTCCTCTCTCTTTCTGGTGCAACGACACTCGGGTTGTCCTCAGTGTCTTCGTGTAGTGAACGAATGGGGAAGGCTTTTGACAGTATCGATAAGATGGAACGGTATAAGGGTCATTTTTTCAATTGGTATGAACTAAAAGGCTTGACCCCGCTTGCCCCTCAGTATATTTCAAGTGTAGATAGTGCAAATCTTGCACTTTCATTGATTGCGGTGCGCGGTGCCCTCACTGAGGCGTGCAACATTCCAATCATTAATATTGCTATGTTTGAAGGGTTGAGGGCAAAGCTCGCAGTGCTCCTTGAATCTTGTGAATACTCCATGCAACATGCCGATGCT
>LCOM01000059.1:4226-6977 GCA_000999395.1 Parcubacteria group bacterium GW2011_GWA2_47_7 | reverse complement strand
GCGGTGTCGGACGCGGTACCGTATGACCACATTGGTACCGAATCGGGGGATGAGTAAGGCAGTGCGCACACCGGAGTATGCAGGGTTGTGGTTCGCGTTTTTCGGGATTATTTATGTCATTCTTCTCATCAAGATAGCGACGGGCAGTTACCTCAATCAAAATCTTTTCTTCGGCGTCTATTCCATCACCATTACGCTCTACATATTTTCGCGCTTCCTCCTGAGCTATCTGCACAAACCCGTTCCCATCGCGGCGGGGTTCGAGCCGACGGTCACCTTTGTGGTACCGGCAAAGAACGAAGAGGACAATATCGCGGAGACCATCCGTCGTTTCGCAGAAGTCGAGTATCCGCGCGACAAGGTCGAGGTCATCGCCATCAACGACGGTTCGACGGACAGGACGCTCAGTGAAATGCGTGCGGTTGCCGAAGAGATACACGACAACGTAAAGCGGATCGAGATTGTGGATTTCAAGGAAAATCGCGGCAAGCGGTATGGAATGGCGGAAGGCGTGAAGCGTGCCCTGCACGATATCGTGATATTCGTCGACAGCGACAGTTTCGTGGAGCCGAGCTCTGTCCGACACCTCGTGAAGTTCTTTACGAATCCGGAGATCGGCGCGGTGTCGGGACACACCGATGTGTGGAACAGCGACACCAACACACTCACCCGCATGCAAACGCTCCGATACTACATCGCGTTCAAAGTCTACAAGGCGGCGGAGTCCGTCTTCGGCAATGTCACCTGCTGTCCGGGTTGTTGTAGCGCCTACCGCAGAGCGTATCTGATGGAGTTCATCGATGAGTGGCTACACCAGACGTTCCTTGGAAAAGAGTGCACGTTTGGTGACGACCGCTCTCTCACCAACTACATGATACGCAATCACCTCGCGGCGTACTCGCAGGAGGCGAAAGCGTACACGGTGGTACCGGATACGCTCGGAAAATACGTGCGACAGCAACAACGCTGGAAAAAATCGTGGATGCGCGAGACCTTCATCGCGGCCTCTTTCATCTGGAAGAAAAATCCTTTCGCCGCGGCGTTCTTCTATTCTTACGTATTTCTTGCGTTTTCCGCTCCCATCGTCTTCATCCACGCCATTTTCTGGAATCCGATCGTCTACAACATCTTGCCGTGGGTCTACCTCGGAGGCCTCTTCCTCATGCTTATGTTGCACGGCGTCTACTACCGCATTCACGTCGGGCGTCGGCCCTGGTTCTTTGCGGTCGCCACCTTTTGGTTCTACAGCGTGATACTGATGTGGCAGTTGCCGTGGGCGATTGTCACCATCGCGGATACCCGTTGGGGGACTCGTTAAAACCGATTATGTACATCGAACTTACTCGTGAAAAATTCATCGCGATGCTACTGATAGTGACGGTGCTCGCAAGTGGCTCCGCATTTTTCGTGCTCGCCAACAACGCGTGGAACCTGCTCCCCGGGGCAGGGCACGCGATAGCCCGCAGTGAATCCGGTTGTCTCTACTGGTTGTTTTACGGGTCGAGCGCTACTGAGGCGCTATCGACTCCCGCCGGCAATGCGCTCTCCGTACCGGTACTTGCCTATCACGGGGAAGACGCGACTTCCGAGATGCCGCTCTCCGTATTCGTGGAGCATATGCGCGCGCTCAAGGCGGACGGTTGGCGCACCATTACGATGAAGCAATACGACGCGTGGGCACAGGGGGAAATACAACTGCCCGACAAATCGTTCCTACTCACGTTCGACGACGGCCGCAAGGATACCTACTACCAATTCGATCCGGTGCTCGAGGATATGGAATTCCACGGGGTGATGTTCGTCATTACGGGGTTGTCGTTTCCGGACGATGGCAAGCGCTCGAGCTTTTATCTCAACGAAACGGAATTGACCCGAATGATAGCCTCGGGTCGGTGGGAACTCGAGTCGCACGGGCATGCCGACCACGGGACATTCGCAGTGCAGACGACGACCGACCTAACGCAGTCGGCCTCGACGACCACGGGGCACTATCTCACCAATCTGTTTTGGAACACGGAGGCGAATCGTTTCGAAACGTCGGCAGAGTTCCGTGCGCGCGTACGCAATGACCAGATCGTTTCAAAGCGCCTCCTCGAGGACACCTTCGGTATTACGGTGGATGCCTTTGCATACCCGTTTAACGACTTCGGACAGAACACTGTCAATTTTCCCGGCTCGAAAAACATGCTTGATTCGGTCGTACCGAAAGTCTACACCTATGCGTTCTACCAGACGTGGCGGCAAAACGGCGACACGTTCAATTATCCGCGCACCAACAACGGACCGGGGACGACTGCCTACATGGAGAAACGCGTCGAACCGCCGTCGACGTGGAGCGGGAAAGACCTCATCGATGTGCTCGATGACGGCAGGGCAAAACCGATGCCGTATCAGAGCAGTACGTTTGGTACCGAATGGGTCGAAACGTGGGGTGATGCCACCGTGACTTCAAGCGGAGTAGTGCTCTTTGCATTGCCCACGACGTCGGGTGCCTCGGCGTTTTTGAACGGTTCCGGCTGGTGGGGTGACTACTATTTCGCGGCGACCGTCTTGTGGCAAAAGAGCAGGAGCGTGTCCCTCATCGCCCGCAATCTCGACGATAGGCACTATGCGTACTGCGATTTCACGCCGACCCAAGTATTGATAAAAAGGCATACCGAGGACGGCGCGCAGACGACACTCACGCGCGCGAGCGCCACTTTGTCGACGGAGGGCACGGTTTCCCTCGGTGTCGGTGTGTCGGGAAACAGA
>LCOM01000059.1:0-4156 GCA_000999395.1 Parcubacteria group bacterium GW2011_GWA2_47_7 | reverse complement strand
CACGCCGATCGTGTCGGCCGTTGTATCCATGCCGACGCGCGGAGGTATCGGCATCGAGGTATGGGACAAAACGCCCGGTACAGCGCGTAGCACGGTCACGAGCGTCTCGGTCACGCACGCAAGGGAATAACGAATTCATGAAAGAAAGATGTGGACACGATTAATTCGTCATGGTACATCGTAATCGTTTCTTCATTTTTCTATTGTGCTCACGCGCGTGCTCGCGTATAACGAGGCGTAATGTACGCGACTCCGATACGGCTCGATAATACGATGACGCACATTTCTCGCACATCCGGTGTGCTCGCGCTCGGTGCACTCACCGTGCTCATCGGCACGCTTCTTCTTTCCGGACCCGAATCGTTTTCGAAACCGACACCGTCGATGCCGATTGTCGTGACGTCGCCTTTTTTCTACACGTTCAATTCCGCAGGCATCCTGAATGAAGCGGGAACGATGGGGAACTCCACATCGCCGTACTGGTGGCTCAACTCGGGCGGACAGCTCGTCATGCAAAACGGCATCGGAGAGACCCTTCAAGGGGATGTCTCCCCGCTGAATCGCTGGCGTCTTCTCTACGCGCTCTCGAATCCGGTGGACACCGATGGCGGACGTCACCCGCAAAATCTGTTCCGCTTGGTCTCAAAAAGTACATGGGAAAACGTATCGCAAGAAGCGCACTTCTATATCGTGGCCGACAATTTCAGCGGGAGCCCCAACCGCAATCAATCGAATGGCCTGCTTCTTGCATCGCGGTATACCGGTGACGGACAGACGCTCTACTATGCGGGCGTGCGCGTCGATGGTACGGCAGTCATCAAGAAAAAATATCGCGGCACCTATTACACGCTCGCCCAGAAGCAGGTATTCCCCGGTACGTATGCAATAGCAGCCGGCACGTCCACCAGTCAAAACCTTTTGCCGCATGGTGTGTGGCTGGGATTGCGACTGCAGACGCTGACACAGAGTAACGGCAACGTCACGCTCGCACTTTTCGTACAATCATCAAATGGTTCGTGGCAGGAGGTACTGAGTGCGACCGACGATGGAGGACGCGCAGTGGGCAATACGCCGCCGATTACCGGCGCGCAGTATACCGGCGTACGCACGGATTTCATGGATGTTCGATTCGATACGTTTATAGCTCGAAGAGTGTCTTCGTAGGCGACCCCGATGGCTTCGTAACTATTGGCGAATTATATCGTCTTAGGTATCATAAGCTCGCATAGAGCTTGTGCGCTATGCAACGGGCTTATAGATGTTTACCAACCTAATCGTATACAGGTATGAAATATCTTGGAACAGGATTAATCGCGGCAACACTGTTGCTCTCAACGACAGCGCAGGCGCTTACCGTGAGCGGTAGTGGAGATGCTTCCGTCGGGGTAGGGGCCGATTCGGGCAATACCATCGACGTCGGCGCGACTGTCTACACAAACGCTTCCACCACTGGTTCGGCCTCAAAGCAGGGGAACGAAGGTAGTGCCTCGAGCGCATCCGCGTCGGGTGAATCGAGTGCAACGATACAGGCTACTTCCCTCGTGTTGACGCGTGCCGACATCTCACTCGGTAGCGGTACGAACGCGACGGTCACCGCGCCGACTGCGGTCAAGACGAGCGCAGACCTCTCGGCGTATGCCTCGACTGTCCTTCTCGGCGATGAGAATGCAAGCGCCCTCGCGTCAAGCGATACGGAAGTATCGTTCGCTTACAAACAGCGCGCGAAGCTCTTCGGTCTCATCCCGATATTCGTGACGGCAACCGTGCATGTCTCTGCAAGCGGAGAGACGAGCGTAAGCTATCCGTGGTACGTCTTCCTCGCCACGACCGACTCGGCATCACTTACGTCGGATGTTGAAGCGGCGACCAAGGCGACCTTGAGTAGCACCGAGGGCGCGAGTACGACTTTCTCCGCCGCCGCGCAAGCACAGCTTCTCTCAGAAATTCACACCGCGATGAAAAGCAACCTTGAGGCGACGCTTGCCGCAGAAGGCAAGGCTACAAGTTCGGTCCAATAACACCTCACCAAAATGCGGCCGCATACTGCGGCCGCATTTTGAGCTGAACACGATGCGAGATACTATAGTGTGACCTTCCGATTACGCGTCCGCACGTAAGACAACACGGCGTGCTACGTCTTAATCGGTAGGCCAGAGACATGAAGTCCCGCGAAGAGAAAGCGTTTATTGAAGCGTTCGAGGCGCATGCGGACGCTCTGTTTCGGCATGCGTTTTTCCGGGTGAGCGACCGCGAAAAGGCCTACGACCTCACGCAGGACACCTACCTCAAGGCCTGGGATTACATCGTGCAAGGCGGAGAAGTGAAGCACTACAAAAGCTTCTTGTACCGCATATTGCACAATCTCATCATCGACTCCTACCGAAAAAAATCCTCGCGCTCACTCGACGAACTTCTCGAGAACGAGGCGACAGCCGCTACGACGGAAGGGCTTCTTTCCGAAGGAAGCGTGCGCGAAACCGAAGAGCGTATGGACGAGAAGATGCTCATCTTCAAAATACGCGAACGCATCCCTGAATTGCCCGAGCAATACCGAGACGTGCTCACCTTTCGTTTCATCGACGGATTGGGCACCGGAGAGATTGCGGAGAGGGTCGGAGTATCGGAGAATGTCGTGTCGGTGCGCATTCACCGCGGCATCGCGAAACTGAAAACACTTTGCGACACATACCTATGAACGACGAATTTCACACACATTTGAAAAAAGCGGGAGATGAAATAGCGCTCTCGGAACAGGAACGGACGCGCATGTGTAGCGTTTTGAGCGCGTACATGGAAATGAAACCTGCCCGCGTAGAACGCGCAGGCGGGCCGATACGTGCCGACTCGATTGCCGCGTATGCGCAGGCGTGGGGTAGCGCGTGGCTACTTGCCCCCCGCCGATTCGCGACGGCGCTCGTGGTCGTCCTCTTTGTCACCTCGAGTGGTATTTCCTACGCCGCGCAGGGCGCGCTTCCGGGCGATGCACTCTATGCCGTGAAAGTGCGTGTCAACGAGCCCGTCTTGGGCGCGCTTGCACTTTCTTCATCGCAAAAAGCGGAGTGGGCGATGCGTGTCGCGGGGGAGCGACTCAAGGAAGCGGCGACGCTTTCGGCCGCGGGCAGACTTACGGCGACGGCGCAAGCCGACCTGCAGGCCAATTTCAATGAGCATGCGACGCAAGCAATCGCGCAAATCGACGAAGAAGCGCAGATAAGTCCCGAAACCGGCGCGCAGGGCGCGCTCCGGTTTGAAGCGCAACTTTCAGAATACGGACGTGTTCTTTCCGAGGTCGGCACGGGTGATTCTCTGACAGACACACTCGCCGTCGCCATTCAGACAAAATTGAACGCAGTGTCAGGCGTACGTGCTCGCGCAGAAGTAGAGACATCCGCCACCTCTTCGTCGACGAAAGCCATAGCGGCGTCCCGCATGCGCGAAACTGCGCGGCACAAGCTTGCCGATTCCGGTAGCGACCTTCTCGGCGAGAATGCCGCACCGGAGGCGCTTGGTGTATTTCAAGGAGCTCTAACGGTATCGGAAAAGCTCGGCGTCTTTTTGCAGACCAGCTCCGCCATCCACAAGCGCACCGGCAGAGTCATCACCGAACCGAAGAAGGATACAAAATCCCCGTCCGATCAAAGTCGAAATGACCGACAGCGCAAAGACGGAGAGGAGGTGAAGATCGGAAAGACAGACGACTCCAAGACGGCGACGGTTTCGTCACCGGAAGACAATACGTCGGTGAACGCACTATCGGTCGCAGCGAATGCGACGACGAGCGCGCAAAATGAGACCGACGATACTGACACGTCGAGCGATAGCGATACAAATGTGCGCTGGAAAAACAGCGATGGCCATGAGGCCAGCTCTCCGATACTCATCCCGGCACCGTCGTCACTTCTCCGCTAAGTAAGTCTTTTCACGAAGGTAGTCATACCTACTGTGAGGCCTCGGATGCGTTAAAATAGAACTGATGTCATACACGTATGCTTATTTTATCGGCAACGCGATTTTGCTGTTGATATGGCTCGTGCTGTATTCACATAGGAAAGATTTGAGAAGGCAGCAGCTTTCGTGTAGCTTGCTTACGGCCCCGTTCGCGCCGATCACGCAAGTGCTCTGGTTCTATAACGACTATTGGCGACCCGAATATATT
>LCOM01000058.1 GCA_000999395.1 Parcubacteria group bacterium GW2011_GWA2_47_7 | reverse complement strand
CGCAGTAAATTTTGGCAGCGTTGCTCTCACTGGACTCCCCGCGGGATTTACCTGCACATCAGGTTGCACACTGAACCTTGCAAACAACATTGTAAATACGGTGACTATTCGTTTCGCCCCAACAGTAGTAGGTTTATACGGCTTGGCAGCGGATCCGTCCTCCAAGGTGTACCCTGGAGCACTTTCTGACTACTATTTCACGGTGACCGGAGAAGGGGTAGCATCCATCTTTAATGTGAAAGAGGAGTAAAGGAGAGAAAATTAGAATGATACAAAATCCGCCCTTCTCGGGTGGATTTTGTATTGACCAAAAAGTTCAATATCATTTCTTCATAATGTATTTTCTTCGTCCATTCACGAGCACATCTCACACGCGTCTGCACTTTGGATGTTGTTGTTTTATGTGGTCGATCAACTCGTGTTTTCTTTGGAAAAGAGATTTTAGTTGGGGCCTTGCTTGTGTGTGGAATTTGATACGCGCGACGCGCTTTTTGAGTGCGCGTCTTGAGTCGTCGAGGAGATTCGGTTTATTCTTTTGCATCATTTCTAGAAAGTGGAGTTTCAGACATTTTCTGACTTTTTTCCATTATTACTACGCAACTGCAGGTTGGATTGATCTGGCCGTCCCACCTTGACAAAGGTACGTTACTATTTTACAAGAGCATCTGCCTTCACTGTATGCCACCCCGAACCCATTCTTATATTTGAGGCTGAAATGATAAAAATATTGGTACTTAAGGCCATTTTAGATTCTGTTACACTTTGAATCTGAATACCGCATCTCAAATGATCGTTGAAATCAGGATTCGAAATGTTGAAGGAAATGAGTATCGCTGTACAATTATTACATAGGTAATAATACCTTCTTGTTGCATTGATAAAAAAAGGCAGAGATAGGTAACGTCCAAATATTATGAGATAAAAAGCATTTTCGTTTTTTCACGATGTACGCAGACTACTTCGCTCAGGTCTCCAGCATATGATGGTTCGGTAATCTGGAAAGGCAAGCGGCCTGACAAAGACGGTTACTTTATCCGTCGCGAGTGAAGAATATGTTCGATTGTGCGTAATTTTATTAAAAAGAAGTTCATTATAAATAATCATGCATATTTCTATGCCTGCTCAGCTCATTCGTTCAACACTTACCATTGTCATTGCCACGTTCTTCTTGGCAATCATTCCTTTCTCCGCAAGCGCTGCAACGATGGGGGCAGTTATCTCCGCTGTTGTCCCTCCTAATGTATCTCTCGTGACACGCCCCGATGTTATGGCCATCTATACGCTCGGTGAATTTCAGGTCAAAATGGTGTCAACGGGAATGACCTTGTGCTCATGGACACGTATCAACAATGGAAATGTAGTGGCGATTAATTATTTCCCCGCTGAGTGACGATGGGACTAACTCAGTTGCAGGGTCAAATCTTGTTATTGTTGGCACCGACAATTCAATGGCTGGAGGTAATATGCTCATCATTGGCGCACATAATTCATTTGCAGGAGTAAATACTTTCTCGGCGGGGGATAATAATTCTTCGAGTGGTGGAGGTGGCATCTGCGGAAATGGAAATACTTCGTCGGCTCTTGATACGATGATAGGCAACTCGAATACTGGTTCGGGAAACGGTTCTATTGTAATCGGCAATTCGAACACCGGTTCTGGAAGTAACGTGATCGTTATCGGAAACAACAATACGAATTCTGGTGATAACCGAATCATCATTGGCGATGCTGTTGACTATGACTGCACAGCAGACCTTACTCCCGGGCACATCTGCGTTTTGAGTAGAGCAGTGACCGTAGGGAGGGGGCCTTGTGTTGCATCGCCGGCCGGAGCGGGAATTTCATGCGGAGAGAGAAACATCGTTTCCGGTGGTTCAATCGCGGTCGGTTCAGGAAATACCGTTTCAGGAGGATCAATCGCCATTGGTGACAACCTTACCTGCACCGCGGGGAGTCCGCTTTCTGTCGCTCCCGATAGTATTTGTGTTCCGAATGCCAATGTTCCGGCATCTGTTAAAACCCTCGGCTCAAATCAATACTGCGGTTCGAACGTCATTCCAACGCCGGTGACCACTATCACAAGCGGTGGTGGTGCGGTAACGAGCGGACAGACAGGCACAATTACTTGGACGGCAACAAACGCGCCAACATCGTGTACTGTCTATAATGCAGATACTGATACTGCTGTATCGGGTGCGATTGTTACGGGGACATGGACCACACCCTCGCTTGTAGCTCCGACTCGCTACTATGTGGTTTGTGAGAATGCTGGTGGCCTTGGTCCAAAGAGTGCTTCAGTGGGTTACACAATCCTTGTCGCCCCCAGCTGCTCCGGCGCTACACCCTGTGGTACACCGGGTTCTTGCTTCGCAAAATCAGGTTGTGACAACGCCTGTGGTTCTACTGCCATCAACGACTGTGCAGGCACCTGTGGAGGAAGCGCAACAGACTACAATGGTGCGGTTGAGGGTTGTGGTGGACCACTTAATGTCACCGCAAATCCCGTCGCTCCCATCACGCTTCCCACCACGGCATTCACTTCTACATACACACTCACGAACGGTACAGCTGCGAACACGAATTGTCAGTTGCTTGATAATGCAAGTAATCCGCTGACCGGATACGCCCCATGCTTGGGAGTTATCAATTACAACACTCCTGCTTCAGCGGGTGTGTATGGCTATTTTGTCCAAGCGTCCAAGTCTTTGACTAGTGAGGTCAAAACAAGCGCATTCAGTGTGACGGTGGCTGCCGCCAACGTCCCTCCCTCCGCCTCCGCTGGAAGTAACAAAGCAATAACCCTCCCGACAAACTCCGTCACGATTTCCGGTGCATCCGCAAGCGACCCGGATGGTTCGGTGGTGAGTACTATTTGGTCGAAGGTCTCAGGACCGAACGTCCCCACCATTACCGGAGGAACTACTCTTACTCCGACGTTCAGTGGACTTATTGTCGGTACCTACAAATTCAATCTTGCGGTGACCGACAACTCTGGTCAGGTGACGAATTCGACCATGACGATAACGGTATCTAATCCACCCGCCCCCACCATGACCGCAACGGTTAATGGGGTCGATACTAATGCTCCGAACCCTATCCTCGTCCTTTCGTCTGTTACGCCTTTCACTCTCTCGATGAGCGCTCCGGGAGCAACAAGTGTCACCTGGAGTCGCGTCGCGGTACCTGCACACCCCGGTGACTTTGGAACCTCCGCAGCCCCCTCTAATCCATGGTCTCTTGGTCCAACTACATGGGCCGGTGAAGCTTTTGACCGCACCTATGATTGGACATTCACCGCATATAATGCCGTTGGTGCATCTGTTACAAAACACATTCGTCTCAAAATTCTAGCAGCTGTTCCTAAGCTGACAGTCTTCCCTTCATCTGCACTTTTCACCTCAGCTCCAGTAGGCAATACGACATTGTATAAATTCACAGTCAAAAACGACTTTGGTGAATCAGGTTCGGTTCTCACGGGCACCGCATCATCTGATGTTCCAACTCACTTTTATTGTGTGTCTTGCACGTACACTGTTCCCAAAGGTTCGTCTGTGGATATTTGGTTCACATTTAAGGCCACGGCACCATTAGGTACCTATAATGGAGTACTGACTTTCACTAACAATCAAGATGATTCGGACTATAAAACCGCAGTAAATTTTGGCAGCGTTGCTCTCACTGGACTCCCCGCGGGATTTACCTGCACATCAGGTTGCACACTGAACCTTGCAAACAACATTGTAAATACAGTGACTATTCGTTTTGCACCAACAGTAGTGGGTTCATACGGTTTGGCAGCGGATCCGTCCTCCAAGGTGTACCCTGGAGCACTTTCTGACTACTATTTCACGGTGAAAGGTGAAGGAGTGACGGCGATATTCAATATCGTTGAGCAATAGGCATATTGCGTATCGTTGAGCATTTCTCAAAAATCCATCCTTCTCGGGTGGGTTTTTTATTCTCCAATGAATGGGCCGAAGCCCTCTTGGAATATATATTTTTTTATCCGTCTGCTTGCTCGAACATCGCGTGCGACGAGAAGTGGGTGTGTCGTAGCAGTACCCTACACCGCTAGTCATAAATTTTGTTATAATTGAATCATGACAAAAATACTGCTACTTGTTGCGAATGAAGGTTTTCAAACTCTTGAATATGACAACCCCAAGCATACTCTTACTGAGGCGGGGCATATCGTCATCACCGCATCACGGGATGGCGGAACTGCGATTTCGACAGACAATGAAAAAATAGAAACTGATTTGAAACTTTCCGACGTGATAACGTCTGACTATGATGGTGTCTTCGTAATCGGCGGGCCCGGCAGTATAGAATATTTGAATAACAATGAGACTGCACGAATTATCGGGGAGGCGAAGAGTAGCCCTCATGTGTTCTGCGACAAGTATGGTTGTGTGCGTGAGCTTCATCCCGTGGTGCGCGACGGTCGTGTCATTACCGCCGACGGACCATCTTCCGCTTCGGCATTTGGTGAGGAAATTGTAAAAGCGCTCGCTGAAGAGGGCAACTAATCATGGCATTCAAAGAACTACGCATCAAAGTCAGCGCAGAACAAAAAAAAGAAAGTGTGACGCTGGCGAGCGATGGGCGGTTGCTCGTATCAGTGCGGGATAAGCGCGAGGATGGCAAGGCGAATCTTCGTGCGCTGATGCTCGTATCGGAATATCTCAATGTACCGAGCACGCACGTTACAATACTCCGCGGACACAATCTCCCGACAAAGACGCTTCGGATTCGTACTGCCATGTAGGGACGAAAATGCTCTCTCGCCCTATCTATCCCGAATTTGTGAATCAATGTATAATCATCATGTTTTCAGCTTCGTCATGTTTGTCCACCCTTCATGAGGGTGATCCCTGTCTATTTTGATGCAGTATGCCTAAGCACCAACCAAAACAAACCGGAGATATCGCCCTTGCTCGCACGCTCGGTATCCCAGAAGTCACACTGCTTGGTATCGGCGCACTCTTGGGCGGTGGGATATTTACGCTCCTTGGAGGAGCCGCAGGTCTTGCCGGTGGCGGGCTTGTCGTTTCGATGATCCTCGGTTCCGCGATCGCATTCATCAATCTCAATGCATACGTTGCGCTCGCGACAACGTTTCCTCAAGCAGGTGGAGGATATCATTGGATCAAGGAGGGTCTTGGTGATCTGGCTGGGTTTCTTTCGGGGTGGTGCTCATGGATGGCGTCGGCAGTTGCCTGTGCTCTCTACGCGGTGTCGTTTGGCTTTTTCATGCAGGAGCTCGCGTTTGATTACCTTGCTATTCCTCACTCTCTCTTTCCGGATGCAACATGGGAAACCATCTTCACTCTCTCGGTCGTTGCGCTCTTTGCCATTATTCACTATCGTGGAGTAAAACTTTCCGGAAAGATCGGTGGAATAATCGCGATGAGCATCATTGTCATCCTCGTGCTCTATTTGACCTATGGCGCACAAAACATGGTCGTACATCCGGAGCTTCTGCATCTCAATTTTACGCCGTTCTTCTCTATGGGCTTGGCTGGGGTAATCCAAGCAGCCGCCCTTTTTTATATTGCTTTTGAGGGATCAGAAATTCAAGCACAAGCGGGCGAAGAGGTTGAGAATCCAGCAAAAGTACTTAAAATTGGCCTATTTTCGTCTTGGGCGATTGTTTCCATCATTTATGTACTCGTCGCTATCGTGATTATCGGAGCGACTAACGGTGGTGGAGTGCCGTCCTCTCAGTTCCTTGGCGGGGCGGCCGAGCGGGCCATTATTGTCAGTGCATCGGGGTTCATGCCATTCGGGTACCTCATCATGCTTATCGGCGGACTCCTTGCTAATCTCGCGGCGCTGAATGCGACGATCTACTCTTCCTCACGAGTACTTTTTTCGCTTGGTCGAGACCGTCTCGTCTTTTCTCAGCTCGGGAAAATGCATCCGATTCATTTTGTTCCAACGCGAGCACTCCTCGCTTCGGTCGTGGTCATCGCATTCGTGTCGACGCTACTCCCGCTTGAGGATATCGCAAGTGCGGCGGATATTCTTTTTATTGTACTTTTTTTACAGCTGAATATTGCTTATATACAGCTTCGAAGACAGAAGCCGGAAGCGAAGTGGCAATACATTGTACCGTTTGAGCCGTTTGTTCCCTTGGCCGGCGTTTTTTTCTATATTCTGCTGGGGTTCGCGCTCTTTCATGTGAGCCCTGTCGCCATCTACTTTCTTTGCATCTGGGTGCTTATTGGTCTTGTGAATTATTTTGCATTTGCGAAACTTGTCGAGAGGGAGGATCAGGCACGGGAGGTCGTGTACGAGCATTCCACGCGCTTTAATCCAAAAAGCGAATATCGCGTTGTGCTTCCCGTCGGAACCGAAGAGAATTGGCAGCGATTCACACAGATAGCAGGAGCTATGACGAAGCAAGAGGGTGGCGACCTTATGGCGCTCCGTATTCACGAGATGAAAGGTGGAGGCAACTCTCGATACGGTGCGTTCAGAGAAGGCAGTCCTCGTGCTCCTTAATTGGGATGGCGCAGTGAACACGAAAGGTTTTATCTTTGGCCGAAAGATCGACGTCGTGCTTCATCGCGCAAAATGCGACCTACTGACGGTGAAGTTGGGAACAATCGATACCATAAAGACAATATTCATTCCGGTGGCTATCGACCCAAACCCAAATCTTCGATTTGCAGGAAAGGTTGCGAGTGCGCTATGCAGTTCATTTGATGCGAGGGTCATTGTGGTCATGGTGGTGCCATTGGATGTGCGTGACCATGATGAAGCTCGTTATGAAAAAATACTCTCAGATCATATCAATGAACTTAAGATCAAAACGACACAATCAATCGAGACAAAGCTTGTGTATTCCGATTTCCTATCATCGGGAATCATGAAGGCAAGTGAAGGGTGTGATGTCGTACTACTCCCGGCTGCTCGCGGGCGCATTACTCGCGCCATTGGTGTAGGTTCGATCCCCGAACAGGTCGCAAAAAATTCTAGAAAAAAGACCGTCATGATTGCAAAAGGATATCGCGGAATCACTCAACCGCTGTGGGATTATCTCACGAGCTCAGTCTAGCCCTAAATCAATTTAGATTTTGGTTTCAGAAAGTAAGCATTTCCAACGTTTTTTTTGTATAATCATATCTTCATGAAGTGAGCTTGCTATTTCATGAATTATGTGTACAATATTCATATTCGTGTGTTTCTCGGAAGCTGCTGCATTTCATGCGTGCGAGTCGAGAAGGTCGTACGCGAAGTTTTATGCAACTAGTTCTGACACAATGGCTCAAAAGCTATACATAGGCGGGTTGCCTTACTCAACGACGGATCAGGAGCTTGGAGATGCTTTCGCATCAGCAGGCACAGTGACTTCGTCGTCGATCGTCACCGATCGAATGACCGGCCGCTCACGCGGATTCGGCTTCGTAGAGATGGCATCTGAGGCTGAGGCAAATGCCGCTATTGATATGTGGCACGGCAAAGAGTTCGGTGGGCGTACGCTCACAGTGAACATTGCCCGCCCCAAGGAAGATCGCCCGCAAAGTGCTGGCGGTGGACATGGTGGGGAGCGCCGCGAGTGGCGCGAGCGCAATTAATATTGCGACCCGGCATCTCAAAACAAAACCGGCACATTGTGCCGGTTTTGTTATTTCTATTTTATCTAGGTTATTATTCTTCTCAAATTGATATTGGGTGAATTTCAGCATGCAAAAAACAAAGTGCCCCTGTTGGTTCTTGGGGTACAGCCGTGCCACAGTCGTGGTATTTTTTTACTGCACCAACTCAGCGAGCGCTGATTGCGCATTACTAATCTCCAGATTGAATGCTGCATGCGCCTGTACGAGGCGTTCGTAGGTGGTATTATTTTTATCGAGCGCTTCTTTGTATGGAATTGCGCACTCGTCTTTCCAGTTGTCACCACAATTCTGCTTGAAGCCGGAAACGAGTTCGACAGATTCATTTTTGATTCGTTCCATTTCGAGCGCAAGTCGGTCGACGGCAAGTGTTTTTTCGTCGATAGATGCGCTCAAGGTCGTACTCTGCTCTGCCACTGTCGGCGTTACAATTTGAGGGACCTCAATAATCGTTGGCGCAAGGATTTCTACGTCGGTCAGTGTTCCGTCTTCGGTCAGCAGTCTATTTTCCGCGCCGAGCACCTCTCCAGCGATCGCATGCGCCGTTTCTCCAGATGTCACACTTGCAACGGCTCCGAGTTCGTTTCCGATATTGGCAGGGCGGGGGAGTGTACCATAAAAATAGTATAACACAATTCCCAAGCATAAGCAAGCGATGGTAAATAAATATTGCTACTCTAATGTTTCTAACGTGCCATACGTAGAAATATGGATATTTTTACTTACTTCTTTTTCTGTTTCGCGAAGATTCTAATGAGAAGTATTTGACACGTCCAATATCTGGTTGTGATGGGGATAACTTTCAGATTCTTATATTTTTCAATGTAGAATTAGTATATCGACCGTCGATATTTGGCAATATCTCGACCCTCGTGCTCCAAAATGACTCAAGATGAACAGAAAAAGGAAGGCTTTATCACACTCAAGGAGGCGAGTGAGCGTTTCGGGTATGCTCCCGACTATATCGGTCAACTTATTCGAAAAGGAAAGATTGAGGGAAAACAGGTGTATGCCAATGTTGCATGGATGACCACACCCGAAGCCATCGAGGAATATCTGTCCAAAGAGAAGCGTACTGGAAAATCTGAGAAGGATAAGCAAAAATTCACACGAGAGCGCGTTGAGCAGACTTTATTTATCGATCGTGCAGGAAGTCGCATCGTATCGATTATGCTCTACGCTGTTATTTCTCTCCTCGTTGTTACGTTTCTGACGGTATTTTATTTTCTTTCTATCGCAAATGATCATCGTCTCGAAGAGCGCGCAAAGGCGAGACTTGAAGAGGTGTCATTGCAGAATTCGATTCAAGAGACCACGCTTATTCCTTCCGCATTAAACTCAAGTGAGCGTTTATTCGGTTATGCGCCATTTACGATATGAAAGGCGCTTATCAAAATCACGTTGTACGCCTTGAATCGCATCGTGACGGTGGTCGAACCATAGTACCATCTGTAATCATTCGCCCGAGAGCTATTCATGCGGTGTCATCCATCTCAGAACGAGTCGCCATCAGTGCAGAGAGGCGCGCAGTGGGACCAACACCTCCTCATTTTAAAAAACCCAAATTCATATCGTTTCGCTCGTCCTCATTTT
Source organism: Parcubacteria group bacterium GW2011_GWA2_47_7 (assembly GCA_000999395.1). Taxonomy (GTDB): domain Bacteria; phylum Patescibacteriota; class Minisyncoccia; order Phycocordibacterales; family UBA6899; genus MHLP01. The sequence continues at coordinate 4,946 of LCOM01000058.1, read as the reverse complement.
CCGGAATGGTCGGCAAATTTGCAGTTCTGCTTATCGTGCCCGTCCTTGTTTTTCGCCCGCTCGTTCCGTTGTACGCTGCTGATGAGAACGTCGCCCCCGCAACCCAGGAGGCTGCACCTGCGGAAGTAGTCACCCCAGCAGAGGTCGCTCCCCAATCAGAAATTATTACTGAAAACGTCGTGACAGAAGATGTGGTAGTCGAGGAGGGTATCGCCGAAGAGACTGTTGCCGATACGGTGCCCCCCGTCGAGGATGTGACAGAGAATAGAGATATGCCGACCGAGCTGGCTGAAGAAATTTCACCCGAACTCGTACCGGTCGTTGAGATTGAGGCGACAACTACTGACGTCATCATCCCTGCCGAGAATGACGCGTCTGCAACATCGAGCAATGAAATTCTTGATATTCCGGCTGATGTTTCTGGCACTGAGGTATACGCGACTACAACGGAAAGTATTGCGACTTCTACCGAGGAAGTTCTTCCTGAAGATGTGGCCATTACCGAGGATTTAGCATCGACGACAACAGATGAAGCTCTCGATGAAGAGGAAATGCTTCTGGAAGAAGAGGCCTCTACGACTGATGATGTTATCCAAGAGGTCATACCGGCTCTGAATATCGAGGAGATTATTAGCCAAGCGGTCGAAGGTCGCACGAGAGATATGGAGCGCCGACTCAAGCAGGATTTGGAGTCTGAACTCTTGAAAGGGTGTATCACTCTTGATGGGGTCGGATATTATTGTCTCAAAGAAGATACGCGCATGAATGGAAAGACCACACAAGAGGTGCCTCTCTCCGCATTGCGCTCAGCGGTCATTGCCGAAGGGGCAGACAAGGAGATTGTCGCGGAGCGTGGAGGGGAAACGATACGTCTTACCGACAATGACGTCGAAGATGCTTTTCCTACAAAAGATATCGGAGGCACGCATGCAGTTTGGCAAACGCAAGAAGACGGCAGGTGGCAAATATTTTTTGCTAATCTTTCTTCTTCAACTCCCGACATCATTCAGTTGACGCACGGGACAGAGAGCAACTTCAACCCGCGCGTTGATGGTGAGAGTGTCGTGTGGCAGGGGTGGATGGACGGCAACTGGGAAGTTTTTCTTGCCGATCATCTTGTCGAGTCGTCTTACTATGATGAGCAAAATATGCCCAGACTGAATTCACTTTTAGGAATCGATCGGACGTGGCACGTTGTGCGCATCACAGAAAATTCTGTGCACGATATGTTTCCGGCGATTTCTGGTGACTTGGTCACATGGCAATCATTCGAAGACGGTATATGGAGCGTGTATGCATACCATACAAAAACTGGTGCAACGACCAAGCTTTCCGGAGAGGGGACCAAGAGTGAAAACCCACGCTTTGCAGTCACGTGGGAGGAGCGCGATGCGAACGGTGATTCGCGCATGGTGGGGTATGACATTGCCACGGGAGACACCGTCGACATGACTCGGGCGGCACGAAATCTCGGTGATGCGAGTAAGCCCTATGTACCTGCAGCGTCGCTCCCGATAGAGGAACCACTCGCACTCCCTGCACCATCGAGCACCACTGGGACGAGTACCTTGATGAAATTCCCCGAAGGTGACACTTCTGGTGATGACGGATTACCAACTGCAACATCGACCGATAACGGCGTATGAAGAAATTGATACGACGACATTTGATGGGTGTGCGAAGGAAAATGAGCATTACAGCACTTTTGGTGCTCACGGTGTTTTATAGTTTTGGTGGACTCGATCTCTATCTTGGACTCACAACACCGTTCACACCGAGGGAAGCAAAAGCGGCATATACTGGCACTCAATTAAAGACGGTCGAGTATGTCTTGGGTGGAGGATCTGATGCTCCGGCTGCCGCACGCGCAAGTGCAGCATTTCTCTATGCGGGTACGTCGTGGAATACCGTACGCACAACAGCGGGAACTTCAACCGTTATTATCAAGGGGAGCGGTATTCGCGCACGTAGTGCATATCTCGATGTGTGGTTTCAGTCTTCAACCGCAATCGACCTTGATGATGTTGACGTGACCTTCGCGGCCTCCGCCGGTGATGCGCCCGGAGTTGATGTGCGCGTCGGACTCCCTATTCAGAGTTTGGGAACAGTGGGAAACTATATTGACACATCGGGTACAATTCCGTCATTTACGACGCGTGCCGATGTAACGGGAATATTGAATCGCGTAACGAATACGGAATGGAATGCGGGTGTGGGGGTTGTGGCAGGACTCTCGGTCACCGGACCTGCATGGTCTATGGCGTCCATTCGTCTGGTCGTTACCTACGAGGAAGATTATAACTCTTCTGCGCATGATGAAATAAAGACCGTGCGATTTCCTCTGTCGTCCACAACGGCAGGGGATACTGGTTCGAAACGCGCCGTGTGTGCTGCTGCAGCGACCTGTCCGTTTACGTATCGCGCGGAGCTTCCTGATCTTGCAGCGGGGAGTGATATCTATAGTGTGTGGTTTGATATCCGAGGTACGAATGATTCTGCGACTAATCTTCGTTGCGAATGCAACCTCCACGTTGAATTTTGTGAATGGTGCCGTCGCTCAAAATGTGGTGGGAGGAGAACTGGTCATTACGTACAAATATTCGACCGGCGCAGCGACGCAGACTGAAACTGTTTCTTATTTTATGATGCAACAATCAACGAACTCCGGCACGACGAAGACGGCATTTTCTCAGCCGATCTCCATCGCGCAGGGTGGGCGAGATGTTCGCAATCTCTGGTATAAAGTGCGTGCTCCTCAGTCGGCCGCTCTCACTCTCACTATTTTTGGTAAGGTCGGAGCGGCTACGGAGAAGTCCAACGCATATACGGTGAGTGGTGCCGGAGCGCGCGCGGGCGAGTCTGTTATCATCTATAATATGTCCGCAGATCGCTCTGCGTTTTCTTCCGCAACCACAACGATAGCGGGGGCAGTGCAGTGGTCAAGTGCAACGGGGGCAACGGAGGTAAGTGTTGAACTTACCGTTACGTTTACTTGGAGTGGAAGTGCGGGTGGGGCAGAAACGAAAACGACGATGTACTTTTCCGGTGCGGATCAGGGGACTTCAATTGTTGCTAATGAATACCACAATACTTCTGGTGTGATATTTACTCCTGAGACGGTAACGAAACTCTATCGGTCTGGTTTTGTGCGTACCACCATTACTCATTCCGATGCGACCTCAATTATTCTTTCAAATATTACCATGAGCGTGAACGGTACCTCAACTCTTGTTGTTACTGAACAGGGGGACACGGAAGCGTTTGCGACGACATATCTTCAACCGATCATCCCAGATGGCTTCACGGGTGGGGCTGGGGTCAATATTGAAAATCGTATAACACCGCTTAATCTAACCCGTTCAATAAATAATGCTGAAGAGCGCTATTTCTCAAACGTCTTTGTGCTCACGTATGAAGTGAATTTTACCGAGAATGCGCCAACGCTTCCCAGTACGCAATTAAAGACCGTTGAGTTCATGTTGGGTGGTGGGTCCGATGCGACTGCGGCCGCGCGTACGACCACACAATTTATCTATGCGGGGAATTCCTGGAATATCGACCGTACCACTGCCGGGACATCAACAGTGGTGATACAGGGAAGTGGTATCCGTGTGCGCAGTGCATATCTTGATACACATTTTCAAATATCGACTGCAATTATTCTTAGAGATGTTGATGTGACATTTTCGGCAAGCGCTGGAGATGCCCCCGGTGTTGATGTGCGCGTAGGTCGTCCGTTACAGGGCGGAGGAAATTTGATTCAAACCTCCGGTGCGGTGCAGACATTCTCTGTCGTTTCTGATGTTTCGGGAATATTGAATCGGATCACGAGTGTGGAGTGGAATGCCGGAATCGGGGTCCTTGCGGGACTTTCGGCGACGGGACCGTCGTGGTCACTTGCGGGAATGAAGCTCGTTATTACGTACGAAGAAGACGTGAGTCTCGTGGGGCATGATGAAGTGAAGACTGTTCGATTTCCGCTCGATTCAACGGAAATTGGTGATACAGGTTCGCGCCAAGCGACGTGTGCCGCGGCGGCAACATGCGCATTTGATTATCGTGCCGAACTTCCTGATCTCGCGAGTGTGAATTCGTCGCCGGTGTCAACGATTTTCAAGTATTTTTTGTCCCACTTATCGGAGCGCCGGACTTTGTGGCCAATGCGACAGGAACACTCAATGTGGTCAATGGTGCGGTGGCGCAGAACACCATGGGGGGCGAACTGGTCATAACCTATAAATATTCGACTGATGCGCCACGTCAAACGGAAACGGTGTACTATTACATGCTTCAGCAGCCGCTCAGTTCGGGTGTCACAAAAACGACATTTTCACAGTCGGTCTCTATTGCGAATGGCGCGCGCGATGTACGGAATCTTTGGTATAAGGTACGCACGCCACACTATGCGGCGCTCACGTTGAATATTTTTGGGACCGTCGGTGCGGGAGTAGAAGCATCAAATGGCTATGCGCTCTCCGGTACAGGGGCTCGCTCCGGAGAGACGGTTGCAATTTACGACATGTCGGATAATCGGTCTGCTTTTGCTGACGCAACAACGACCGTCGCAGGTGCGATACAGTGGTCGAGCGCGACAGGGGCGGCATCGGTCGGTGTTGAGCTTGCGGTCACCTTTATTTGGGATGGCAGTAAGGCGGGTCCGCAAACAAAATCTACCGCTTTCCTTGCGAGTGCGGATCAGGCGACATCAGATGTTGCAAATGAATATCACAATACCTCGGGAATGATCTTTACGCCGGAAAGTGAGACGAGGTTTTATCGCTCGGGATTCATGCGTACGACATTTGGCCATTCACAGGCGACTGCTATCGTGCTTGCGGCGATCACGATGACCATGAATGGTACCTCTACACTTGTGGTCACCGAAGAGGGAGATACTGAAGCATTCACGGCGACATATCTACAGCCACTCTCCGCTGATGGTTTTA
>LCOM01000057.1 GCA_000999395.1 Parcubacteria group bacterium GW2011_GWA2_47_7 | reverse complement strand
AGATGACCCCTTCCGCGTTGAAAAACCATAATAGGTGAACCTATTTCTGACTTCTAGTCTACAAAGCAGTCTGTGCGCTTCAGCGCACAGTGGTTGAATTGTTAATGTTTCCGAGCATTGCGATAAACGGTCCTTTTTGCTATATTTTCGCTATCGCAGAAAAATGCGCGTGTAGCTCAGGTGGTTAGAGCGCGTCACTGATAATGACGAGGTCCCAAGTTCGAGTCTTGGCATGCGCACCCTAAATGGTGCAGACGATTAAGGCGAAGTCGGGCAGGTAATGACGAGGTCCCAAGTTTGAGCGACCTAAAATTTCATTGAGTCTTCGAGTGCTGAAATTTGGAAGTACTCTTGTGGTGCGACCTAATTTTTACGACCGCAGGGAGATAAAAATGGAAGTACTCTAATTTTTCAAAATGCCTTGCAATGAGGGCGGGAAAAGACATTTGCATTTGTGGGTGATGCCGGCACGCGAAAACAATAAGCCCAGACCTTCTGCAGTTCGTGAGATTTTCACATAAAGAGAATTCGCGTATAATAAGAGCATTATCATTCAACCTCATGCTTATGGAGTTTTTTGGACCACTTGGCGCGTTTTTGTTTTTTTTAGGGATATCAGGTTTGCGCGTTGTTGATCAATATGAACGCGGCGTAATTCTGACACTCGGAAAATATACATCGACTCGCCAACCAGGGCTCACTTGGATATTCCCCGGTATTCAGCGAATGTTCAAAATAGATTTGCGTATCACAACGCTCGATATCCCTCAGCAGGAAGTCATTACCAAAGATAACGTACCCGTGGGGATAAATGCGGTCGTCTACTTTCAGGTTGAGAACGCGGAATTCGCGACGTTGAATATTCAGAATTATGCGCTTGCTGTTTCTCAGTATGCGCAGGCGGCACTCCGCGACGTCATCGGCGGAATCGAACTTGATGCGCTCCTTTCTGAGCGTGAAAAAATATCTGATGCGATAAAGAAGATTGTTGATGAGGCGACAAATAGTTGGGGAATCAATGTGACGGACATCAAGATTCAGGACCTCGAACTCCCCGCCGACATGAAACGCGTGATGGCAAAACAGGCCGAAAGTGAGCGTGAGCGTCGCGCCGTCATCATTCGCGCAGAAGGAGAGTTTAGCGCTTCCCAGAAGCTCGCTGAGGCTGCCGGAGTGCTTTCTGCTATTCCCGGAGGTATCGCCATGCGTACACTTCAGACAATTGAAAAGATAAACCCGGACCCGTCAAAGACCGTCATTTTTGCCCTCCCCGTCGAATTCTTTGAGGGAATGAAAACGATGAGTGAGTACTTCCGCGACAAAAAGTAGAGGTGATGCCGAGGCACTGATATTTGTGTAAACACTGCTTATAAAAAAAGCAGTGTTTATTATTTTATGGTTTTGAGAAAATTTTCGACAAGTTCGAGGGTCTCGCCGTTTTGCTCGTACACCGATTTCCAAATCACGACAATGTCCGCGTCATTGAATGCGGCACTCTGGACTTCACGAGGAGTATCTCCTCCGGCGACTGCTATTAAAATATCGTAGGCCCCCTTGATGCGGCGGATCTCATGGAGCGGAAGCATTTTTTGTCGATTATCTCGCTCTTCGTCTACTCCGCGATGGAGCACGACAACACGCGGTTGCTTTTTGAGGGCACGCAGGGTTGTGAGCGGAAATTCCACATTCATCATATCGATCATAGCGTCCATGCCAAATGCCTCACAGGAGGCAATAAACGCATTTAGGGTCTCGATGGGTGCCGAGCCCATAGCGATAACCGCGCTTGCTCCTGCGCGCGCACACATTTCTACTTCCGTTTCACCTCGATCGATGGTTTTCATGTCTGCAACGATGTAGGGGGTGTGCTTTGACGACGCATGCTTAGGTCTCCTGCTGGATGGCTGAGCTTCCAGTACAGATTTTGCCACCATGCCAATGAGGCCAAATTTTGCCAGTTGGTTTGTCGTACTCGTCTTAGAGGTCAAATCATCAGATACACCATAGGCGGACCAGTCATAGAGTTCTCGAATAATGCCCACGCCATAGCGCTTGATGAGCGGGGTGCCTGCTTCGATGATGATGCGGTCGGATTGTGGGAGCTTGGAGAGAATGGCGCGCGCATCTTCGCGCGAGCTGTTGAGTGCAACTTGGAGGTAACGCTGTTTATCTGAGAGTCGAGAAATGTATCCTTTACGCATGTCATTTCATTATACGCCTATTTGCTCTTCCATAAAAACTTGGGTAAAGTCAGTGTATGCCCGCACTCTACATCATCGCCACACCAATAGGAAATCTCGAAGATATCACACTTCGGGCGATACGCGTGCTCAAAGAAGTTGACCTTATTTTGTGCGAGGACACGCGCGTGACGAAGCGGTTGCTCGATAAGTATGAGATATCCAAACCAACGATGAGCTATCATGCGCAGTCCAAGCTTTCAAAATCCGACAAAATATTATCATTACTCGAAGAAGGGAAAAGCCTCGCCCTTGTCTCAGATGCAGGGACACCGACCATCTCCGACCCCGGCTGTTTGCTCGTGGCGCAAGTACGCGAGAAATTTGGAGACATGGTAGAAATTATTCCGATTCCCGGGCCTTCTGCAGTCCTCTCAGCACTTTCCGTTTCCGGCTTTCCGTCGTCAGAATTTTTATTCCTCGGATTCTTACCGCACAAAAAGGGGAGGGAAACACTGTTTAAGGAAATTGCAGTATCTAAGCGTACGGTAGTATTTTATGAGTCTCCTCACCGCATCGAAAAAGCACTTGAGTCTCTCAAAATGCACTTGGCGACCGAGTCGCCAAGTAATCGGCGGATATTAGTTTCCCGCGAAATCACCAAGATACACGAGGAACATTTCATCGGTACCCCGAACGAAGCCATTTTGCATTATGAGGCCAACCCAGACCGCATCCGTGGCGAGTTTGTGGTGGTGGTGGAGGGGGTATAGTATTTTTTTGTCTGTGACTATACAAAAAGCTCTGTATTTGAGACACTTGCACTATGGAAGAAAATAAAATCGCAGCAGATGAAATCATACTCGATGCGCACGTCGGACCAGACGACGTTATTTATCTCACCATTGCCGGAAAAATCACCAACAACCATCTAAGCGATTTCGTCGTGTGGACAGAGACTGTGAAGACGCTCGTCAAGGAAATGTCAAAGAAAAACTCGGGACAAATCTCCATGCTTACGGATGTCCGCAATGTCCTTCACTTTGAGAGTAAGCCCGTTGTCCCACTGCGTGAGTTGCTCGCTTTTAATAAACAATATCCAATCAACAGCGCTATTGTCGGCGCAAAAGATTTTACACGCACACTTCTCGATGCACTCATCATCCTCACCCTGAGAAACGACATCCATCAATTTTCGACCATAGATGAGGCTTTGGCGTGGCTCAAGGCGGAGCGTGCCGCAAAGCACACTCATTGAATCGTAGCAATTTGAATACACAAGTATTCCAAGTTTCGCTTTGTGGTACGTGAGTAGGAAAAGATTGTCGAAGCCTATCTGCCTTCAGGTTGTCTCGGACTGCTTGATTGATGGGCTGAGGCGATGGGAGGTGCAGAGCAACGCAGTGTACTGTATAATATTCCGTCTTCCTCATTTTACTAACGCGTCGATCTCGTATGCATCATGACCCAGATACGGTGAGCCGTGACACACCAAAGACCTTGCACATAGAGCGTACCGAAGTAGAAGATTCACCACGCATGCACATAGAACGAAGTATCATCGAAGACACCGAATCACTTGCAAACAATATCGATACTGATTTGTTGATAGAAAATAAAACCACAGTAATACGTCGTCGTAAAAAAAATACCTCAGCTAACAGCGACGATTCATTCGACAAGATTAGCGCGTGATTCATGCTCCACGCATTACTACAATTTCGCACATTGCTTCCCTTATTCGTCGGAGGCTTGCTTATTTATGCAGGGACGACGGGTGGCACCGAAGTAATCTACAGTAAAAATGCTGTCGCAGTGGGCACTACCTCCACAAAGCTCGTCGCATCGGAAGCGACTGAAGTGCCGACGATCCCATCCATTCTGACACCTCCCGTTTTCGTGGTGACGCACCTCAAAACGCCGGAGCCTGTGAAGGCGGCATATATGACGAGTTGCATCGCGAGCGGAAAGAATCTGCGCGCACCACTCACAAAACTTGTTGATACCACAGAACTCAATGCATTGGTTATCGATATTAAGGACTTTTCGGGAATGGTCTCTATTGATTTTGATGATGAGCGTTTCGTGCTCAATACAAAAGGCTGCACTATTCCCGATATAAAGGAATATATCGCAGAATTACATAAAAAGAATATTTATGTCATTGGTCGCGTGACGGTGATGCAAGATAGCGTATACACGAAGACGTACCCAGATTCCGCGGTAAAGAAAAAAACGGATGGAACAACGTGGAGGGATAAAAAGGGTTTAGCGTTTGTCGATCCGGGCGCTTCGGAATATTGGCAATATATGGTTGACTTGGGAAAGGTGTCATATGCGTTCGGTTTCGACGAAATCAACTATGACTATATTCGCTTTCCCTCAGACGGGGATATGTCTAATGCAAAATTTACGCGCACCGGAACGACGACGAAGGCGGTCATGATGGATAAATTCTACACGTATCTCGGAAACGGAATGCGAAAAGCTGGCATCCCTATTTCCGCGGATCTGTTTGGCATGACGACGACCAACACTGATGATCTGGGTATTGGGCAAGTGCTTGAGAGTGCACTCAAGAATTTTGATTTTGTGGCACCGATGGTTTACCCATCCCATTATCCACCGAACTTTAATGGCTGGAAAGATCCGAACATGGTTCCGTATGGAATTGTGCAATTTTCTATGTCACACGCTGTAGCGCGTGCAAATGCGCTCGAACAGAAGGAGTCGGGATGGATTGCCCCGGTAGTAAGTACAACGACGCCGATTGCCTCGACAACTCCAATAAAGTTTATCCCTAAGGGTATTTACGCAAACAGGCTCCGCCCATGGCTACAGGATTTTGATTACGGAAAAGTATATACCGAGACGGACGTACGTGCACAAAAGAAGGCGACGTATGATTCCGGGCTGACCTCATGGATGATGTGGGATCCGACCAACAAATATACATGGAGTGCATTCGATGCGGAAGCGAGCCATGCTTCAGTATCATCCTCGGTGGTTTTACCGTAAGGGAAAAAATATCCAATATCATGAGATGGTGCTCCATCAGAGCAATCTCATCGCGCCTTGATGTGGGCTTTTTGTATATTTGAAATTGCGATATAATAAAGTCGGTATGGCAACTCCGAGCAACAATCCCGATAAAATCACTTATTTCGCTGAAACTGACTATCGCTCCAGGCGGATCAAATTTGGCATTCGCGATGATGACCGCGGAAAGCACATGTACGTTATCGGCAAGACGGGCATGGGGAAGTCCACCCTCCTTGAAAACCTGGTAATTCAGGACATCCAAAACGGCGAAGGTGTTTGTTTTATCGACCCGCACGGTGGTTCAGCGGAGACCTTACTCTCGTATATTCCGGAGCACCGCATCAACGATGTCATTTACTTTGCGCCGTTTGATCAGGAATATCCCGTCGGATTGAACGTGATGGAAGATATGGGTCGAGACAAGCGCCCACTCGTTGTCTCAGGTCTTATGGGGGCCTTTAAAAAAGTATGGGTTGATGCATGGAGTGCACGCATGGAGTACATCCTGAACAACGCGATGCTTGCTCTTATGGAATCACCCGGGTCGACCTTGCTCGGTGTCAACCGCATGCTCTCGGATAAGCCCTACCGCGAGATGGTCGTCGAGAACGTCAAAGACCCGTCGGTGAAGTCGTTTTGGGTTGATGAGTTTGCAAAATACAACGAGCGATACATGCAGGAAGCGGGTGACGCGATCAAAAACAAGGTCGGTCAGTTCACCGCAAATCCGCTCATTCGCAACATCATCGGTCAGCCGAAGTC
>LCOM01000056.1 GCA_000999395.1 Parcubacteria group bacterium GW2011_GWA2_47_7 | reverse complement strand
CAACCGGCCCTGTGCGTCGATCGAAAGATCGGGAAACGCTTGAGCGAGCGGTGCCACGAGGTCCATTGACGTCGGACCAAGTCCACCTGCAACCGCCGGAGCGAGATGCGGGCAGTCGAACGAAAGTACGCCTGCGTATCTTGCCAGTAATGCGGCATCCATCCCCACCCCGCGACCCATGCTTTTATCAAAAAGTACGGCATTGATCGCGGTTCCATAAGTCTTCAATCGCTCACAGGTTGTAATGGGATCATCACCACATTCGCGCATGGCATTCGCACCAACCTGTAGGATGATGGGAATATCACAGTGCTGACGAAACTTCTTGAGCTCATTCGGGTCGGGCCAGATCATGTCGAGCTGGATCGCACCAAGGCAAGAGCCTCCATAGATCTCTACCTTTGCCAATGTGTACGCGAGCTGTCGATCAGCATCAGCCCCTGTGGCATAATCGGCGTAGTGAATTGTGTTCAAGACGCGCAGATCATCAACAAAGATCGATGCAATATTCTTTTTTGCAGGAAATACCCTTGCCCATTTTGTCGGAAGATTATTGAGCGTCTTGTAGCTCATCATCACACCGACCATCAGATCACGGGAAAATCTGTGAGGAATCAATTCGAGCATCCGATACACTTGTTCCCGTACAGTAAAGTCACAAATACCAATATATGGCCTCATAAAAACTCCTTTTGTTGAACACCTGCCTCCAGCCTAGCAATTTGAGATAGTTCTGTCTATTTACCCAACCAAGTTGGAGTGTGGGGTGAAGTTTGAACTATTGTTATGTGAGAAATTTTTTAAGACCTTCAAAATTACTTAATGTTTCTTTATCGAGATTTGGAATGTGGCCATTGTATTTATCGTGGAATGATTTAGCAAAAATATATTTTCCTACTTGTTCAACATTTTCAACCTTGTTTTTTGTTGAGTCATATGTTTTTTCGAAGTCGGTTAAAATTGCAGTAATTGCACTCACGGACAAATAATCTTCGATGCCTACCATTCCTGCGGACTTGTAAGCAACTGCCTTGAAATCATCACTTTCGTCATTATTAAAAAAACTTTTTTTCAAATCATTATATGCTTTTGCCCCCTGCTTATCATCATCAAATAATGCCTTTGCCGGAACACCCCATCCGTAGAGTATCCCAAATATATTTGGTATTTGATCTGCACCAGTTGAGGGCAGTATTGTATAGTCAGTACCAAGAATTGTTTTTACAATAAAATATTCTGTAATCCCCTCAACGATTAGTGTCTTTTTATTTTTAAGCGGGTCTGTAATCGTGACCATTCCTAGTGCAGACCGAATCGGAGCAAGAGCATCCATTGATCCGCTTGAAGAGATCAGGGCTGAAATTGTTTTAAATTTTGATCCCTTTTTTACACTTCGATCAACCAGAAGCAGCCGCGAGAAATCAACTTTATCTTTTCCCAAAAGAATAGGCTGATGTGTGCTGTATATAATTTGTATGCGTGAGTTTTTTACTAGCTCTTCAATTACATCCTTAACATCTTGTTGTGCTACTTCATGTAACCCTTGTCCAGGCTCGTCAATAAGAAGAATGATTCCATTACCCTCTTCAAGCTCTGCTTCATGTGCACGGAGTCTCAAATTAAAACCCGCAAACCACTGAAATCCATGGGATTTCTGTGAAAAACTCAACTGATCATCATCACCCTGATTGATATAAAAATTTACTGAGGACTGCTCTGGGCTTAAAACTTGAGAGTTGATTGTAATTGCATAACTATATTTTGATTTCTCTCCCGATATAGTTTGTTTCCAGTATTTATTGAGTGATTCGGCAGCCTCCCTCCTAACCCTTTCTTCTGCACTACGACGTTCTTTATCTGAGATTGTCGGTTCCATTAATTTGCTAAAATCAACATTGTATATTTTTTCAAAATCAAGAATTGCTTGATTGTTTATTATGTCTTTCTTGTATGCTTTTCCAGGAAGATTATTCTCGAGAAATGAAGAATAGAAAACCATCTGCGGTCTTATTACATCAAAATATTTGAACGCATCAAACTCATCGGGCTTTTCGTTGCCCTCTTCAGGATTTGCCTCAGATGTTACCGTAATTGATTCATTATATTTTTCAATAAGGACCTTGAGTTCTTTTGGATAGATATACATCATCTCAAACTTATCTGTCTCAAGATCACCACGAACAAAGGTAAAACCATTCTTTTTTATATGCTCAGCTATCTGCGTATTTGTGGTCTCAAGGAGATCTTTATACTCACTATCGTCTAGAAAAAAAGTGCAGTCTACTCGAGGTGATTTACCCATTTTTCGATCCTCTTCCTCAAAAGTATCGTACTTGCCTTCTTGGAAAAATCTTAAAGCACGAAGAAAGGATGTTTTCCCAGATTCATTTTGGCCAGCCAGAACTGTAATGAGGTCTGTCCTTGATAAATAGACTGTTCCGGTATCTTTTATGGATTTGAAATTCTGGATTTGAACTTTTCCTAAAATCATATTCTCAGTTTATGCATAAATATACATGAATTATATTTCCTTTTATAGCTGTTTTGTCTTTTTCTAGTGTCTACAATCTTCTTCAAGAGAATCATCAGTAGCGCATAAAAGATCATACGAAGTGTGTAGTTGTCACCCATTGTTTTCATCAAGACTAAAAACAGGGATAAGTACATCATGTTAATGATTTGTGGCATTCTAGTTTCGATCGTTTCCTCAAAAACTCAGTCAAGAGTTACTAATCATACTCGCACTAACTGGCCATTCTGCCAAGTGTTTCGTCTATTTCAGTCCAAAGACTCGAACGTCACGCTCCTCTTGAGCGAGGAGTTTCTCTCTTTTGAGAAACTCGCGGAGGCTCAAACTCCAACGCCGACTCTGGGAACGAGGTATTGCTTTTTGAGAGGCTACGGACCGCGGCGGCGGGAGTCTGAGGAAAAAGTCAGCAGACTTTTATCCGTGCTCTCAAAAAGCAATTCCGAGTGGATTATTCGTATCGAAGCGCCTCAATCGGACTCTTCTGGGACGCCTTCCGTGCAGGATATAACCCAAAGATAATGCCGACACTACCTGACACACCCATGCCGATGATGGCAGCACGCCAAGGGAAATTAAATGCCCACTCCACATTTAATTGTTGTGTCAGTGCAATCGATGCGCCAAAACCAAGCAGAATACCCAACGTAATACCGATCGCCCCACCGACCATTGTGAGTAAAACCGCCTCTAGTAAAAATTGCGTCAAAATATCTTTATTTGTCGCTCCAAGCGCCTTGCGCAATCCAATTTCTTTGGTACGCTCCGTCACCGAAACAAGCATCACGTTCATGACGCCTATTCCGCCCACAACCAATGATATTGCGACTACGGCTGAAAGAAATGCAGTAAGCACGGAAAGAATTGTGCCAATCTGCTCGATGGCGGCCTGTTGCGTTTCGATATAAAAATCATCTTTGTCGGGATGGCACGATAACCTCGTCTCCCTTACCTATTCCCACGGCAAAGTACGCTGAATGAAGAGCCGCCGTGCCAGAGTTAAATGCTACAGCAAATTTCGCTCCGACTTTTTTAGCAATCGCTTTTTCAAATCGTTCAAGAGCAGGCCCCTGCGTCAACCAGCCAGAACGCAATACAGTAGTCACTGCTTTTATGTCAGCCTCGTTAAAAAGTTGACCTGATGCAACTTTCACCTTTGCCATGCTGGCCATAAATTCAGCTGACCATCCAAAAATAGTCGGATGCTCTGCCTCTGCTCCGTACGTAACCGCCTCAGAAACCATCACGATAGGGGCAGACGAAACATAATCGGGAACGTTTTCTTTTCTCTTTAGTGCGTCCACCTCGCGCTGCTTGATTGAATCCGCAAAAAGCGTTTGTGCAATATCAGTCGGACCTGACGGCTTTCTTCCTGGCCGTATCACAATGGTTTCCGCCCCCAAGCCCTGTATTTGTCCCAAAATGAGCGATTGAGCCCCCTCCCCGATGGAAACAATGAGGATAATAGACGTAACTCCAATAACGATTCCAAGCACCGTTAGTCCCGAACGGACCCTATTGGCACCGACGGCACGACCTGCTGATTTTGCTGTGTAAAAAAGTGAAGCCATAATTATGAAAGTTCGGGAATACCATTAACGCTTCCTTCCCATACGATTGCACCGTCCTTAAACAACACCGCGCGCTCTGCGCGTTTTGCAACATTCCTATCATGGGTAATAAGAATGACGGTTTTTCCGATTTGGTGCAATTTGATCAAAACATCCATGACGGCCTTACCTGATGCCGAATCGAGGTTCCCGGTGGGTTCATCGGCAAAAATGATATCTGGATTGGTGACCAACGCTCGCGCGATAGCTACGCGCTGTCGCTCGCCACCCGACAATTGAGACGGCTCATGATTAATGCGGTGCTCGAGTCCGACCAATGAAATCTGTTCCATCGCCATCTTATCCCAAGATTTTGAAGGAAACTTTGAATATGCAAGTGGGAGTTTTACGTTCTCGAGTACAGATGTGCGTGCCAAGAGATTAAATGATTGAAATACGAACCCAAGCGTACGATTGCGTAACTCTGCTAATTCCTCATCAGTTAGAGTAGACGTGTCTCTATTAAGCAACACATAACTTCCGCTCGTCGGCGCGTCAAGCAGTCCAAGAATCTGCAGAAGCGTAGACTTCCCCGATCCCGATGGTCCGACGATAGCAACGAATTCTCCCTTACGCACGGTAAAATCAATATCATGAAGGGCAATTGTCGGCGTTTCACCTTCAAATACCTTCTTGAGTTCTTTCGTTTCGATAAGATTCGCGCTCATATTTTCGTTTATGTTTTTTCGAAAGTCACAATAGTCTCACCTTCTTCGACTCCGGACATTATTTCGATTGAGCCATCGGAACCGCGCAAGCCAGTAGTAACCTCCCTGCTGGCAGTAAGCATTGCTCCATCAGGAATTTTTATAAACTTTTTGTCCCCCTGCGAAAATACTGCACGTGTCGGAACGTAAAGCACACCGTCACGGCGATCCGTTGATATATCGATATTCGCAGTCATTCCCGAACGAATGCGTTCATCCTTTTCGTCAAAGAAAAGCGTAACTTTGTACGTAGAAACTCCCCCTAGGACTGTCTCGGCCGGATCAATACTCGATAACGTTGCCTTGAACGACACATCAGCTCCATATGCATCAAGCGTAACCCTAGCGGCATCATTCACAGAAAGTTTCGCAACGTCCACCTCCGGAATATTGGCGGTAATCTTCCACTCACCGTCACTCATAAGGAAGACGACTTGAGTATTCGGCGGTACCGTTTGTCCAAGCTTCGCATCCTGGCGAGTTACCACACCAGCGAAGGGCGCAACAATTACGGACTTTGCTATCTGTGCATCGTAATTTGCAACCGTCGCCTTGAGCGTATTTATCTTTGCTTCCTGTGCCATGAGCGATTCCGTCGTCGGACCAACCCTCTTAAGTGCGAGCTGTTTTTCGGAAATATCGAGGGCCGACTCAGCCCCCCGATACGCTTGTTCAGCGACAAGGATAGCAGAAATGGAATTCGACACATTGGTTCGTGCAAGCGAAACACTCGCTTTCCATCCGTCTATCTGGGTCTGTGAATTTACGGATGAGGGTGATGCCGAATTTACCGCGGAGGCAAGATCGTCAAGATAATCTTTGATGTTAGAAAAATAATTTTCTTTTGCGGCGATGAAACTGTTCACATCGGCTTTCGCGTCGAGCGAAGACACCAGAGAGAGCTCGTCACTGAGCGCCGCCCTCGCTTGCTCTATCTTATTCACCAGCTTTTGATCAATGGAGGGAAATATCACCTTCGGGTTCAGCGTACGAGGATTTTCAAAGAGAAAATCGGTCTTGTTAAAAATTGCATCATCCGCGACTGTTGATACCGAAGAGAACTTGTCCAGCAAGTAGGTTTCCGCATCCCTGAGTGCAGAGGCGGCACTCTCATAGCTCGCCTCCGAAACCGCAATATCTTCTGGTCGACTTCCGCGTTTCAATTGAGCGAGATTTGCTTCTTCAAACTGTATGTTGGACATTGCCGCTGCGCGGAGCGTTGCCAATTCGGAACTATCAAGACGCACAAGGACTGCCCCCTTGTTTACATGCGCCCCGACGGGAATCGGCTCGCTCATGACGCGTCCACCTCGCTCAAACGCGAGCGATACCACACTATCTGATTCCACCTTTCCCGTCACAGAGACCTCCTGTACGACGCTCCCCCTTTTCACCAACGTTGTCTCATATGGAACGATAGGTGTCCCTTGAGAATAATAATAGCCGCCCAGAGACGCAACCGCCACAAGTGCGACAAGAAATTTGTGTCGCATAATATATGTAAATTTAGACTTCATGTTAGGCTAATTATCCCATATTTATGCATATTTGTGATGAGAAATCCGTGAGTGCCTGTTGATAGTGATTAACCTGCGCGCAATGAAGACAATCAGCGAAGTCTCGTCCAACTTTTTTTAATTATGCTTTTTTGAGAAATTTGTGAATGCGCTTCCAGATGATAGGGTGCGTGACAATCATACCGCTGAGGTGACCCCCGCGTGCACGCTCGACGTAGGTCGCCCCAATCTTCTGTGCGAGTTTTTTCGTGGGCAGATACGGAACTGAGTGATCATCACGTGCGCACATAAGAAATATTTTCTTACCATCGAGCGTCAAAACTGAGTCGACCGGATTGTAAAAATTTTTCGTACGTAATTTGTATAAATTATTCTTTGGACAACGATAGGCTCCAGGGTAGCCGTCTTTTATTTGGCGAATGAATTCGGAAAAAGGCTCCTCTTTGGTTGATTTATTCCAATCAACCACCGGAGCGATTGCGATAACTTTCATTACAAGCGAGTTTTGTGATGCGAGTATTGCCGCGGCGCCACCAAACGATACCCCCAGAATAAGCATCTCTTTAATACTTGGATGATAGGTTGCTCCTGTCCATGCTTCGCGAAACTTTTTTTGAATACCATGAATTACATCGTCCACATCACGTGCGGGACTTTGCCGCAAAAACTCCCCCTCGCTCTCCCATGTCCCGCGATAGCGAAATTGAAAGGCCCAGTACCCTTTCCGAGCAAAAAACTCGCCAAGGTCTCTTTTTGAATGCAATCCAAGATTTTGTCTTGGATCAATTTCCCCTTGCGAGTTATGACACCACACCTCTTTTTTTATTTCGCAAACTATTTTTCTATTTTTATAGCTCAC
>LCOM01000055.1 GCA_000999395.1 Parcubacteria group bacterium GW2011_GWA2_47_7 | reverse complement strand
GTAAGCAGAGATTGATTGAGTCCGGTCGCGAGAGTGTTTCTCATGAAAGGCCGATCCTTTCCCACGGGATGAAATACTTCGACGTCTCCATGTCCTGCCGTTGCAAAAGAATAAGTGAATACTTCCGAAAAGCCCGCTCCGACGAGTATTTTGCGAATTTTATTGGCATAATAAAGGCGCTTATTGGGAAGACCTTTTTTGCCGAGATTCGGCAATTTGGGTGCGATATTTTCATACCCAATGTGTCTCCCGACTTCTTCAATCATGTCAGCCTTGATGCGCAAATCGAGACGTTCCGCAGGGATCGTGACGACAACCTCCTCATTATCATCATCGTAGGCATGGCCAGCGCGCGTGAGCACCTCAACGAGCTCAAGTCGAGTCAGATGAAGACCAAGAAGACTATTCACATCATCTACAGTAATCGCCACACTTACACCCACCTCGGGTGATGGATAAACATCGGTCGTCTCTCCGATACGTACACCACCCCCCCCATATTTCTCAAAAAGCGCGAGCGCAATGGCACATCCCTCTTTGGCAAACGCTGAGGTCATGCCGTTTTCGTACCGTTTTGATGCATCGGTCTTGATGCCGTGCTTTTGAGATGTCTTTCTCGTGGTTGTCGGGTCAAAATTCGCGCACTCGAGAATGATGCTCGACGTTTCTGCGGTAACCTCCGCCTTCTTTCCTCCCTTAATTCCTGCGAGAGCAAGTACTCCTTCATCATCAGCGATGACGAGCTCTGTTCCGTCCATGCTAACCGACTTGTTGTCGAGGGTCGTCATCGTCTCCCCTTTCTTTGCCAATCGTACGGTGATGCCTCCTGTGACCTTTTCCGCATCAAATGCATGCAATGGTTGTCCGATATCAAAAAGGACAAAATTGGTGATATCGACGATATTATTGATACTTCTCCCTCCGACCGCTTCAATCTTTGCGGCAATATCCTTTGGGGTAATACCGATGGTGACCCCATCAATGCGAGTGGCGATATATCGTGAGCAGAGATGTTCATCTTCAATCTTGACGCGTACGACTGGTACTTTTAAATCGCGCTCGACATCATCAAAGACTTGATCCTTGCGAGGCACATCGAGAAGCGCGCCTATCTCGCGTGCCATCCCTCGATGCGAGAGCGCATCATGTGCCCCAATTGAGTGAGTATTTCATGAGGGAAAAAGTTCTGCGTCAGTAAACAACGCTTTCACGGGTAAATCGGGGGACAAACTCCCTCTCCGCACCGCCACAAGGACCGAATTGACGGAACACCCGAGTTGGGACAACTTGGTGATTATATCATGGGCACTCCCTCCGGTCGTAAAAACATCATCGACAATTGCTACTCTATCGGATGAAGTCGGGATATATCCATCAAAAAGACTCTTTGTCCCATGCTCTTTTACCACATCACGAACCAGACAGAGCGGGAGGGTCGATTCGAGTGAAAGCGCTGTCGCGAGCGGTATGCCTCCATACCCCGCAGCCGCAAGGCAGGTTGTACCATTCGGAATGAGTGATTTGAGTGCAACGGCAATATCATGAAGGACAAAGGGGTGCCCAAATGATTTTTTCAGATCACAATAAAAATCGGAATGTTCACCGGAGCGCAAGATAAAATCCCCCTGCTCTATAACACCGACCGACTTGAGTTTCGTGATGAGCTCAGTGTGCATATTAGAATTGATTAACCACACGGAGATCTCCGCTGTACAGAAGACGAATATCATCAATCCCCCACTTCAGCATTGCGAGACGGTCGATACCACCGCCGAATGCGAAGCCTTGATATTTCGTACTATCGACACCGCAATTCTCGAGCACGTTTGGATGCACCATACCTGAACCCATAATCTCTATCCATCCGGTATTTTTACAGAGGGAACATCCTAAGCCCGCCCTTGAAAGGTCTGGTGAACCATCGGGAAGTGCGGGGGGTTTTGACCCATGACCGTCGCATTTGAAACACTGCATATCAATCTCGGCTGACGGCTCAGTAAAAGGAAAGAATGAAGCGCGCAATCGCACGTCAATTTCCTTTCCAAAAAGTTCTGTAAAAAGATGCTTGAGGACCCCCTTCAAATGTGCGAGCGAAATATCTTTCCCAATGAGCAACCCCTCTACTTGATGGAATTGCGCCTCATGCGTTGCATCTGTAGCTTCATTGCGATATGCCTTCCCCGGAACGATGATTGCGAGCATGTCGTTCTTGTATCCACCCTTGGCCCAAGCCTCCATGGTGCGGATCTGCACGGGAGAAGTATGTGTACGAAGGAGAACTTTGTCACCCCTCTTCTTTGGTAATCCGAATGCAGTATCCGCATCCTTATCAGCGTGAACAAAGAACGTATCCTGCATATCACGTGATGGATGATCTTTGGGAACATTGAGCGCATCAAAATTGTAAAATTCTGTTTCGAGCTCTGGTCCGTCGGCAACATCAAACCCGATATCAGTCATTATGGCACAGATACGGTCTATCATAAGCGTGATAGGGTGCAAATGCCCAGTGATACATTTTTCCTCTAAAGTCATTGCCCTATTATATGGAATGAAAAGGAATATTGCCACCTATGACAAGTAGAGATGTCACCCCATGAGGAAAAGAGAGATTTGTACGCGAAGCCATAGTGGCGACGCCATGCAAAATACAATGAAACAAAGTAGGTCATACACCTCTCCCTATGCACAGAGGTGACCTATGAGATGCGAAAAATATAATTTCCCACCAGAACAAACATGATGACGGTGAACGCAAAATACATCGCGAATCGGCACGATGTGCATTCTTTCTTTAATTTTTGTTCGTCGCTAATTTGGTCAATCATGTCTTATTGTGATTGATCACCTACGGGAGTAGTATCCACAATGCTCTCGCCTCGTTCTGTGTTCCCGCGTAGCTGGGACTCACTATAGAAATAATATGCGACAGTGATAAGAAAAACGGCGATTGCAAACGTGCGCACGAAGCGACACATTTTGCAGTCCTTTTTAATAACCGTCTGATCAGATGAATTTTCAGTCATATGACTATTATATATCAAAGTAACCAAGAATAAAGAGTTGCGTGATGACTCACTTCCTGTAGATTTATTTTTTGAGAGCCGTCTCCCAGATTTGAACTGGGGACCTTCACTTTAGGAGGAATGCTTGCGGGCAAGCATAACCAAAAGCACTGTCGGTGGACAGTACTTTGCTCTCAAGATTGGCCGAGTATGATTTTTGATGAATTACTTTTTGGGAGCCGCCTCCCAGATTTGAACTGGGGACCTTCACTTTACAAAAGTGTTGCTCTACCAACTGAGCTAAGGCGGCTCTCAAAAAACAATATCAATGCACGTTCTTGTCTTCAGCGGTCATCAAGCTGATGCTTTTACCGATGCCATTCTTTTTATCAGAAAAAATCGATTTTGGCTACACGGACCGCTCATCGTTTCCTCGTTCAACGTCCCTTTCCTTATGCTCAATAATTTGTTTTAGAAAAAATGAAGAAGCACGACCCCTTTCGGACTCTATACGCCCGAATATTCTGCTGGTGAAGAACTCCTGCCCTCGTTTCACAATGACCATTCCTGCGCGAGCAGTACGCTGACCTTGAGGCTTGGCTTTCTCAACTAATCTGAAAATATCACGGTGAAGGAGCGATACCTCATCAAAAACAAAATCGGCGAAACGCAAGCGCGTATGAATAGCAGTGTATTGCTGTCGCACTGCATTTACATACGCATAAAACATAATGCCAATAAGCACTAGCGCTGAAACAAGCCATATTTGAAACAAGGTCACCATAGAGAGGTCAGTATAACAGATTTACTGTCAATAATTTATTTTCCCACAGCAAAACGCGAAAAGCGAATGATCTCCGTATTCTCTCCAAATTTCTGCACAGCATTTTTTACGAGGCCTCCTACCGTAACATCAGCATTTTTCACAAAGGGCTGATCAATAAGCACCATTTCCTTGAAATATACTTCGAGCTTACCGGTGAGGGCCTTCTCTTTTATTGCCTCCGGCTTTCCGGCCATGGTCTTTTCGACTTCTTCTGCGAAAAAGGCCTTTGCCTTTACTTTGTCTTCATCAGTAATATCGGCCTGAGTCAAAAACTTCGGACGAAGCGCGGCGACATGCATAGCAATATCGTAAGCCAACTTCCTAAAATCTTCGTTCTTGGCGACAAAGTCAGTCTCACAGCCAAGCTCCACCATCGCACCGACGGAACCGTTTCCATGTATATATGCGGAAACTACCCCTGATCCTAATGCGCGCTCGCTTTTCTTTGCAGCAAGTTCTCCACTTTTCTTTCTGAGTGCCATACGTGCCTTTTCCATATCTCCACCCGCATCCTCAAGTGCTTTCTTGCACTGCATGACTGCTACTCCAGTCTCATCACGTAATGCCTTGATCTGATCCATTCCAATTTCCATATGATTTCAGTGTATTAAATATGTATAAAATATTTCACGGAAGGCTTTCAAATTAAGATGAAGTTCGAGGCGTCGAGGAAGCGATATTCTGGGGACGTACTCTTTGTACGTTCACAGAGCTCGCGACGCTGACAACGAAGAAATTCGCTGAATTTGGGTGGCCGAACTATATCGTGCGGGCCTTCTTGCCGGCTTCATACGCCTCCGACAACTGCGCAATGAAATAGCGCACGCTTTCAATCGCGGAATCATTTGCAAGAATCGGATAGGCGATATTTGAACTGTCACAATCAGAATTGAGCAACGAAATCATTTCTATTTTCATTTTCTCTGCCTCTTTCACTGCAATGTGTTCCTCGCGAGGGTCTATGATAATGAGTGCAGCCGGTGCTCCCTCGAGGGCGACAATACCTCCAAACACGACCTGTAGCTTTCCCATTTCGCGTTCGAACAACAATTTCTCCATTTTGGTATATTTGTCGAGCTCTCCTTTTGAAAACTTGTCGGAAAGTTCCTTCAGGCGCCCAGTGCGTTTCTTGATCTCAGACCAATTGGTGAGCATGCCACCAACCCAACGCTCCGTGACGTAAGGCATATTGAGCGACTTTGCAGTCTCCTCAACGATATCCTTTATCTCAAGCTTCGTGCCGACGAAGAGGATGTTCTTGCCTGCCTTTCCGAGTTCCATGACGCGCTCCTTCGCGGCGTCGAGCATCTTGGCAGTCTCGGTTAAATCAATAATATCGACTCCGTTCTTCGCCCCAAAAAGGTAGGGCTTCGCGGAGGCATGGCGGCGAGCTCGGGAATACCCGAAGTGTGCGCCGACATTAAACATTGCTTCTATTGCGGTATTTTCTGTCATGTTTTCTGTCCTCTAAAACTATTAATAAGTGTCAGAATACTAGCAAAATAAGCCCAATTTCGCAAGGAAATAGATGATTTCCTGCGTGTTATGTAAAGAAATGAACCCCTGCTTCCGCAGGGGTTCCGGTCAAACAGTCAAAAACAAGAATAGAAACTAAATGTCCAGACTTTGGTGGACCAGTTCTTATTCCTCGACAGGCAGTTCGCAGAAGCAGAGCAAGCAGCACTTATCGGTCCAGCCATGATCGAAAATGCCGAGGTAGAGACCGAAGTTGCCGCTCAGATCACCGTAGAGATAAGGCACTCGATGGTGACCACTTGCGTCTTTCCAAAATGCACCTTTCTCGTCTAAGGAGACGCACACGTAGTGTTTGGGAAGCTCCTCGCGCTTCGCTGCATAAACAAGCGACAAACCTTGGGCGCCAACAAGAACAGCCTTCTGGCTCTTGAGGAAAGCCAGGACCTTCTCCTCTA
>LCOM01000054.1 GCA_000999395.1 Parcubacteria group bacterium GW2011_GWA2_47_7 | reverse complement strand
GCGGGTTTTTCTCCCGCGGACGCGGGACGCGGGTTCGGGCGCGGCCTGCCCGTCGCCAGGGTCCAGAAACGTGGCGCGCAGGTCCATGATGAACCGGTGCGGGCTGGGCGGACGGTGATCCGGGTCCGGGGCCAGGGCCCAGCGCAGCACCTGCGAGAAATGCCTGTTGCACCCCTGTCCGTATAGGCCCGCGTCCACGGGCACCCCGCGCACGTCCCACGGCGGGCCCTTGCCTGTCTCCAGCGTAAACGGGCTGCGCCCGGTCACGGCGCGGTAAATCAGCGCGGCCAGGGCGAACACGTCGGCGCGCGGGCCGTTGGCCTCGCCGCGCAGCAGCTCCGGCGCCATGCAGTTCACCAGGCCGATGGGCCGGCCCGCCTCCCGGTGGTACACGTAAACAAATGCCGGCGTCAGAAAATCGCCCAGCACGAATGATCCGTCGTCGTTCAGATATACATTGTCTGGATTCAGGAACCCGCACACCGCTCCCAGGCCGTGCAGGCTGGTGAGCACGCGCGCCAGGGCGCCCGCTCGCTCCACGCACGAAGGCGCATCAATGGGCCCGTGCAATTCCAAAGCCTCGCGCAGGCTCAGCATCCCGGTGCGGTCCTCAATCACATGGAACCAGCGGCCCTGGAGCCCGGCGTCGCGCAGGGGCGGGGCGTGTTCAGTTGCCAGCGCCCCATTATTTGTCGATTGCGCGCCAAGGCTGTAGCCTTTGAATTGCCTGGTGTGGATTTGCTCGTCCATGAATACGCGCGTGTAATGTCCCGGGCCCTGCCCTGGGCGCGGGAATCCCTGGGCCGGATTTCACGCCGGCTTGATGAGTGAGGCGCCGGACTTGTCCGGTCATTGCTCAACCGATTCCTTCAATTATAACGATGATGCAACTCGAAACACTCAACCGGGTTAAGATAAATCGTCCGTGAACAAATGGGGGGGTATGGCCGTGCGCGACGCGGATTTATGCGGGCAGGTGCGCGATGCGCATGCGCTTTTCGTAGATTTCAAGCAGTTTCCAGTGTACGATGGGGATGCCTTCAATCACAGAGCCGGGCACGCGGAAGCCGCGTACCGCGGTGATGGCGCGGGCGTGCAGGTGGGCTTCCTTGCGGAACAGGATATGCTCGGCGCCGTAGAAGCCGCCCGGGCCGATTTTGTCCACGGTCACGCCGTCGCACACGATTTCGGCGTCGCCGTGGGAGAGCAGGAACAGTTCGTCGTTGCGCTCGGACTTGAGGGGTGTGTCGGGCGCGGCCTCGAACGGGACCATGCCATTTCGCCGAACAGCCAGGTGCGCTGCATGAACCGGCGCATGTCCAGGTTGCGTTTCAAATCCTCCAGCAGGCCGTTGCGTTCCAGAAACGCGCGGTACAGCCGGGCCGGCATGGCCAGGGTTTTGACCACGCTGCGCGCGGCGTACGTGCCCAGTGATTCCGTATCCAGCACTCCGGACAGCTCGCCCGCCATGGATCCGGTGCTGAGCCGGTTGTGGATGCCTGCGTCCGCGTCGATAAATTCCATAACCCCGGACAACACGAAGTAAATGGCCCGGTTGCACTCGCCGCGCTTGACCAGGATGGATCCGGAATTAAATGTCACCGTGGGGCAGTTGAACAGCATGCGCAATTCGTGCTGGGGCACCTCGGGGAAGTAGTCGCGCAGGTGGGCGTAGGCCGCGGGCTTGGCATAGTCCCGCTCCGCGGCGATGAGCAGATCCGCGGCGCCAAAAGAACTGGTGGCGCCGATTTCGCGCTGGGCGTCAGAGAATGGCAGGGCCGAATGGCTGATGATGATCTTGCTGGATTCATCGGAGGAAAAGTCCTCGGGCTTGCCGTGGATGAGCCCGCCGCCGCAGTCGATTTTCTTGAGGTCCGCGGGTTCGTGGTACAAGGCTTTCACGTGTTCAAAATATTGTTTTGAAATGCCATTGGCTTCGGGGTCTTCGGTGATCATGTCCTGGAGCACGTTAAAGGCCGCGATGTCGGCCAGGTGCGCGTAGGTTTTGTACCCGTCCTCCCACAGGGCGCGGAAGAACATGATGGTGGTTTCCACGGGGTGGGGCGAGTACGCGGGCCGCACCTCGAGTCCCTGGATGTCGTTCCAGGTGTCCACCTCCAGGTCGTGCACATCGAAATACCGGTTGAACGCGCCCTGGTTCATGGACAGGAGCGCGGAGAGTTTCTTTTCCACGGACGCGCGCACCAGGGGCGTGGCGTAGTATTTGATGCGGTGGTCCGCGCGCAGGAGCACGGTCAAGCCGTTGAAGTGGTCGTCGTGGGCGTGGGTATGGAAGATGCCCTCGATTTCGTTCACGCTGATGCCCAGTGCGCGGAGGAACGAGAGTCCTTGGCCGTCTTGGTGATGCCGCGTTTTCAAAATAGCAACTTCTCCCGAAGGGAGCGCAATCCGGTGCTCGTGACCGGTAAACCACACCCCATCGGCATCGAGTATGAGACCCTTGAACGAGCGGAGATTTTCGATGACATTCATACGTGGGCAATTGCGATAAGTGTATCGGTACTGTCGCGCTCTGCCAAGAGTCGGCTATACGCGTCGGCAGCCCCGTCTTTGTCGAAGTCCGAGAATTTCTTCTGCCCGCCGGGCAATCCCGTCAAGAGCCAACCGATGTGGTTTGAAAGCGGATAGCGCTGGTATCCTTCTACAGCGATATCGTGAAAGCCGGCATTTTCCAAAAATTTCCAGAGACTTTCCCTCGTATGCAAAATAAGATGTTCGCTCCAGAGCGAGAATGCTTTGAATGCATCCAGCTCAAGTAGCGCGTCTCGCGCATGCGGTACCTCGATGATTACCGTGCCGCCAGGGCGCAGCACTGCACGTATCTCGCGGAGTACTTCAAGTGGTTCGGTGAGGTGTTCGAGTGTATGGAACAAAGTGGCCACATCAAAACATCGTGCAGGCACATCTGCTGGCAGTCGATACATCTCGTACCCGAGACGCTCGAGTGTCGCGCGCATCGGTGCCTGCAGCTCGACTCCAGCAACCGATTTTGCCGATGGGTTGATTATGTCCATAAATCCACCCGTACCACAACCGATGTCCACAACATCTTTACCTGCGAGATCCTGCTTAAACTGTGTTCCTCGGCGCATGTCGTCTCCATCGTACGTTTCCAATGCGCCGCTACGATCATCGGCTCCCCAATATGCACCCTCTTTTACTGTTTCGTAGTGTGTGATATCGATATGGTCGGTGCGGTCGAGAAATATTATGCCCGAACCAGAGTCTCGCAAAACACCGATGTCATCGCGATCCCGAACCCGAGGGGAAAAAAGTTCAATGGTACTCTCTCGAACGAGATCCAGCTCGAGAAGAATCTCCTTCGACCTACTACGTGCGGCCATGGTGGAATCATTTATCTTTCTTCGCTGTACCTCTTCGACGTCGAGTGGGGTTCCTCTGAACGAAATCTGTTTCGGAATTACTACTCCCTCTGTCATACAGACGCGTTACTTCCTAAAATGATACAGCCCCGTTGCCCCCACGTGTTTTCCTTTCCAGGGAAAGGTGAGCGCCTCGGTCTCGAGCCATGCAATGAATGATTGTATGCCCGCATCGTTTTTTATGTTCATATCTCGCAATACATTCGGCAACCTCCGTTTGAAATCTGCAATCATCACAGCCCCTGTGCCCCATGATACGTCAAAAGTTCTCCACGAGAGTTTGAGGTGACGTTTTTTCGCCCATTTCTCAAACACGCGGGGAGAAAAGTAATGCAGGTCAGCAAGAGTGATTGGCGCATCAAATAATTGTAGCATTGTCTGAAGCACAAAGCCGCGAGGGTTGACCCAGTTCGGAGTTGTTATGATTATCTCCCCTCCTGATTTGAGAAAACTTGAAAAGAGTGACAATTTTTCCATTGGGTTATCCAGGTGTTCGAGCGTGCCCAGAGATACCACTACGTCAAACATTCTTTTATACTTTCTTGCAGTTTTTTGGATATTTTCGATGCGGTACTCTAGATGCGGGTGAGTATATGTTGCTGTTGCTTCTCGAATTGCGACCTCAGAGTAGTCCACCCCCACAACCCGTGCCCCACGCTTTGCCGCCTCGTAAGCAAAAAGGCCTGTACCACAACCAACATCAAGAACACGTTTTCCTCTCCATGAAATCTGCTTGAGTACCTCTCCATCCTCCGAAGGAATCTTCTTTTTATTGAGAACTAACTTGGTGAAATGCTGCTTCTCCCCTACGCTGAACGCTCCATTGTAGATTTTTCTGAGATCTCTGTTGGTCTTTACCTTCCGATTCATAGCCGCTTAAGTTTTTGGCGTTGCACTTCCTCAACATCCAATATCTCCTTGCTTTTGTGTCTAAAAGCTTTCGCCGTCGCATTAAGATCTCTCACCAAACGGCGCATGCCGTCGGGTTCCAAACTCGCTGCATGGTCGGTTCCTTTCCACGTCCTGTCGAGAGTAAAGTGTCTCTCAATATATTCTGCGCCGAGTACATACGCCGCCATGTCTATTGCAATACCGTTGTGGTGCCCGGAAAATCCTATCGCCCTCACCTTGTTCCCATATGCCAGTTTGAGTCGCTCTATTTCCATAAGACACACGTCGTCGAAATCGACTGGGTATCCAGAAGTGCATGCGTAAAGTACGGTGTCTTTTGCGCGCTTGTGTTTCAACATACATGCAATGATTTTTTTCTCTTCCGCACGTGTCGTCATGCCGAGTGAGATATGTATCTCGCCCTTGAAGTGCTCATATAGGTACTCGAGCATGTCGAAGCGCACATTGCACGCCGAAGGGATCTTTATCATCTTGGGTTTGAGCGCCGCGATTTCTTTTGCCGAGGTCAAGTCCCACACGGATGTCGAATACTCCACTCCCAGCGATTCGCAATATTTCTTGAGCTTCGCATGTTGCTTGGCTGAAAACTCCAAAAACTCTCGGTGTTTGCCGTAGGTGTCACCATAACTATTGGCAGGATTCGGGTGTGGCGCATCGTACTCCTCGGGCGTGAGAAGCTCCCGGTTGGCTCGCTTTTGGAATTTGACGACGTCCGCGGCGCAGAATGTCTTTGCCATAAAAATCATCTGCTTCGCAATTTCAAAATCACCTTTGTGGTTGCCCCCGATTTCGGCGATAACGACAGGTGGTTTTACGAAAGACGGCCGCTTCATAATGTGCAGATACTGTACACCGCTCCTTCGATTTAACCAAGATGCGCAAGGACAGCATCGGCCACCCGTTCTGCGGCGTGCCCATCCAGCCGATACGCATACTTTTTTACCAGAGCATCACGCTCGGCCTTATTCCAATTGGGGGTTTTTAGCCCTCGTTGCACCATCTCGACGAGTTCATCTGCGCTACGACTCACTGTTACAAGCCCCGTATCAAGGAATTTCTTGAAATGCGGGTTCGTGCCAAATTTGGAAACGGTATCGGTAAGAGCCCCGGGCGGGTCGAATCCGATGATAATGACAGGCTTGTCAAAAATCGTGCCGTCTATCGCCATGGACGAAACTATAGTCAAAATCACATCGCTGTGAAAGAGAGAGTTCATGAGTCGCGTATTGTCCGAGGGAGATAATTCGCTGTCTTTTTTTCTCTTGGTCAATCTTGTTCCCGGGAGGTCAACGATAAAGTGCGAGTCGCTGTCGACTGCAATTGTGTTTACCTGATCCCCGGGCGGACAACGGACCAAAAACTGTACGTCTCCGAATTCTCCCGCATCTCGAAGACGCTTCAGAAGTGCCAAAAGTTCGCCGTCGTGGCGATATAAAACCCTTCCTCCCGGCGCGAACAAAATCGTCTTTTTTTTCGAGTCAAGCCCGAGCTCGGAGAAAAACATGTCGCGCGAAGCAGGCGACCACGTAACCACGGCATCTTGGTGCGGGATGCCCGTTACCGTTATGTGGT
>LCOM01000053.1 GCA_000999395.1 Parcubacteria group bacterium GW2011_GWA2_47_7 | reverse complement strand
AAAACTGACGGAAGGTGCGGTGCTAATGTACTGGCGTGCAGATGGAATGTCCCAGCCTCCATGCATTCCCCAGAAAGTAAAACCTACTCCACCACTTGTATACGTTGAATCTGAAACAGACGTGGTCGCGAAGACTGCACCAGTACCGTCATAAACAGTTACGTTTATTTGATTATTCGACAGCCAGTCTACAGACGTTTGATACCAACCGGTAGAATACGTCACCGTAGTCGTCGCCAACTCTACAGCCCCAGCACTCCTAGCGTTATATACGACATTTTTTGAAATAGTTACTTTATCAGTGCCAAACGGGGAAAGACAAACGCCATAATTTTGATGCGCAGTGATTGGAGACTGAATTGCAAACATGAAGCAAGGTTCGTCTCCTCCTCCGGTCGACATATCAATATACTGGAAAAATCTGAAGGTAGTGTCACGGCCCACCGAAGAAGACGACTGCCAAATACCGTCTGTGTTCTGAGACGCAGTATTTCCCGACGAAGCTGCAAGTCCGTACGTCCGCTCATAATTGAATGATGTGCTTGGTGCAAAGAGTGTCGTATTTCCGGAGTATTCAGTAATATTGTTATCCTCAAAATCATCAAAGAATTTAAAGGTGGATGTACCGCTTGAACCTGACACGGCACTTCCGTTGCCGTAATACATAAAGACATCAGTAACTGCAGACGCAGTAAGTGTCGGAACCTTCACCCAAACGGTTGATGTTCCACTTGTATATGATTCAACCCAGAATGGAATTGATGTTGTTCCCGACGAATCGGTAAATCGTAGGTCATTCCAGTTACTTTGGATATCGGCATCATAGGGAACACTTATCTTCACTTGTGCGTTCGTGACGGTAGAAGTCGAATTGTTGGTGATACGAACCCGCTGCCGGCGAGACCAGCTCGCATTATACCACTCGGAAGACGGTACGCCTTCTGCCCCATCATCGTTACGCCAACGGTATACACTTTGATCCACAATAAGACACAGGCTATCTGGCCAGCGAATCGAACCGCAATCATCAACCCCATCATCATCGAACGCTTCACTGGCAATGTTGCCATTCACACTTGAAAACTGAATGGAATTCAGCGTTGTTCCATCGACGCTGACATTGAATCCTGAAATTCCAGTTGAGGTTGCAAAACGATTGAAATAATACTGCGCAGAGGCATTCTGATCTATCGTCGTTGATGCGATGGTGATCAAGCTTCCACTATTTGCCGCAAGCTCGAAGTCTCCATTACCGAATGAAGTAAGCGTCGTTGTCCCGGTGAGATGAAGTCCAGTAGAATTCAGATTTCTCAGTTGATAGTAATTTGCATTCAGGGTCGAAGAATCAATGGCAAGGCCATAGCTTCCGCTCGAGATTCGGTCAATTGTTGTCGATGCGGTGGCGATACCTATCATCTGCAAAGTTGAATTTGTACTAAAGACCGCCGTCGCACCAGCATCAAATTTAACATTTGCCTGACGAGAACTTCCCCCCAGCGCCACTCCGTCGAAATCCGTAGCATAACTCCAATAATCCGTACCTGAGGTGCGCGTGTATGCTCCATAAATATTGAGAGATCCAGACACAGCAGCATGATTTTGTGAATAGAGTGATGCGTTCGTCGGTATTTCGTATGATATTGCAGAAGAATTCCAACTTCGAATGTTATTATTTGCAGCCAGTTTTAATGTGCCATATGTATCACCGCCAACTGACTTTGTGTTGATGGAATAGCTTGTCCCCGAGTAGAGCGAAAGCGTGGAGCCTGCCCATGTCGTCGCCCCACCCCCCACAAGATTGGTAAACACACCACCAACCGCAAGTGATTTCCCTGACGCCAGCGTGAAATTACCGCTCGTTAAGGTAAAAGCGTTTGTCGCCGTTGCATGCGTAGTAATATTTACGGTTGCTCCACCAGTTCCCAACACATTTACATTATAGAGTGTCGAGGTTCCAAAAAAGAGATTTTTTGTCCCCGATGACGGATTAAAGGTCACGGTCGACGTACCGGCAGCGATAGTACTCGTCCCAGTAAAATTGCCACCGATAACGAAGTTGGACAGCGGTAAGGTCGTTGAGCCCGATAAGAAGTAGACGTCACCGGTCGCCGTTGCATTCACATCCGCAAAGGTAAACCACCCGTTATTCGGAATAGTGATGTTACTAAAAGACGACCCATTTGCACGAATGATGCGCCCGGTCGACGTCGCGGTCAATTTGATTGTTCCACCATTTGCAGTGAACGAGCCACTCTGATTATCAAAATCCGTCCCAACGGCAAGCGTGCCTGTCGGGAGTATCGGCGTCCCTGCGGTAATCACAACGCTTGCGGTTGCTGTTGCATTGCTGTCGAGGAATGTCCACCCGCCGCCTGCGCCACGAAATTCTAGTGCATAAAAGGACGAGCCAGAAGCGCGAATATTTTTTCCGGAAGCAGTTGATGTAAAACGTAGTGTTCCCGAATTATGTGCAAACGTTCCCCCATTCGCATCAAACGTTCCACTAACTGCCATCACACCGGAGGGTAGTGTGACGGTACCCGCCGTGATCGATACATCATTCGATGATGTTCCGACACCATCGATATCCCAGCCACCGGCCGCACCACTAAAAGTCAGATCATAAAACGTGAGCGACGAAGACGCGGCAATAGATTTTCCTGTCGTTGTTGCGTTGAAGACGAATGTTGAATTGGCCGGTGAGAGGGATGCCCCGCTCTGTGCGAGAAACTTTCCTGCAAGTGTGTGCGTCTCCGTACCAGCAGAACTCCATGTCGACGTCGCATATAATTCAACTGAGCCATCAATTCCACTCCCCGTATTTCCGTGAATAGTAACGTTCCCTCCTGGGGCAAATGTCTTGCTCGTCCAAACGATAAGTTTAGTATTTGCGGGTAGTATGAGCGTATTAGGTGAACCGGCTGTCGCAGTAAATGGGATGTCAGGGTCTTGTCCACTATCATACTGATTCATGGCGACAATAGTCATCGGATTGAGCTGCTCGTGACGCACGATGACGCGATTCTGATACAGATGCATATTTGCAATGTTGGTGGTCGGGTCGACCGAAATGTTCGCTGCTTTTGCTCCGCCATTCGTATCAAGATAGAGCGTCAGCGTATCCCCCGGATTAAATACAATGGTGGATATCGAAAATGCACCAGTTGTTCCGTCACAGGCCGAAGTATACGAACCACCACCTTGCACCTTCAGGCGCACATTCTGTGTGACACCGTTACACGTCGGCCCACCTATCGGCGTTGACCCCTCATCGCTATACACATTTCCGGATATATTGATCTGTGCAGCAGAATCATCCCATACGATGTACCCAGGATCGCCTCCAGGGTCGGAATCGTGCGCTTCACCAAAATAATTTCCATAGACCTCCGGGTCTCCGGCATAACGCCAGATAGAAGCGGAGACACCTGTCGCTTTCACGTTATAACCAGATGTGATACCCGTCGATGTGCTGAAATAATTTCGATCAAAGATTTTGAGTGCATTTGCGTTTATCGTTGTTCCGGCAACTGTAATCATACTCCCCCCCTCGACTGAGAGTAGAAAATCGGCATCATTCATTGCGTTTACGACCGGCGTTCCCGTAAAATTCAAACCATTCGTATCCGCACTGCGCACATTGAGGTAACGCATCGTCGTCGAACCACCTGAAATATTCAGCGCATACGTTGTTCCAACAGACATCACATCAAGGGTTGTTGATGCCGTGGACGCACCCACTACCTCAAGAGCGCCGGTTCCGGAAATAGTTGCCGCAGCACTCGTCGCAAAGCGGATATTTGCCTGCCGGCGATTTCCTCCCGAGAGGATAGTTCCGTCAAAATCTCTCTCATAACTCCAATAATCCGTTCCACTTGTTCTAGTGTACGCACCCCATATATAGAGCAATCCATCGGTCGTCGCATGATCCTCTGAATAGAGCGATCCACTTCCCAAAACGGTTGTCGTCGCCGCTGATGAGTTCCACATCGAAATCTTTGTGCTTGCACCAACCTGAAGCGTTGCATAGATATCTGCACCGGTTGTTGATGCATTAACCTCATATGCGGTTCCGGAATTCAAATAGAGCGTTGAATTCGCCCAAGTCGTAGCGGCACCGCCAATTGCGTTAGAGAATACCCCCCTCACTTCAAGCGTCGTCCCTGGTGCCTGCGTGAAACTGTTTGCTGCGATAATAGAAAATGCGCTTGCGGTCGTCGCATTTGTAGCGATGGTCCATCCGCCTGCAGTACTGCTCGCGATAAGACTTCCGAACGCGGAGTTTCCCGCATTGATTGTCTAATGTCGCACCACTCGTAATGATGACATTTCGCGATACACTCAACGTCGGATCATTCGTCGTCACATTTACGGTGATGGCATGCGAACTATCCCCCACCACCAGATCTCTTGAGGTAGTGAACGTGCCAGAAAGAAAAGTGTAAGTTGGGGTACCCGCACCACTCGAGGTGAATTCAAGCTGTGCATAATCGGCTGCCGTTACATTTGTTGCTGCGGTAGTCTCATAACGGAAGACTGACGTACTGGCAATAAGTGTTCCCGTTTTTATAAACGGCGTTCCTGCTCCGGTAAGCTTCCACGTCGTTGAAGTTCCTGCATCAAGAACGTGATTGGTAAGTATCGTGAGTACGCCAGCAATAGAAATGGTCGAGGAGGCAGTCTTTGTCGTTGTGGCGACTGTCCCGGTTCCAAATGACAAGTCATAAAAGGACCAATCCACCGCCGAGCCAAATGTTCCACCGTTAGGTAATTTAAATGTTCCTCCCGTCATTGCAATGGCACCGTTCCCACCAGTAAGATTCGTCCCGTTCACGGTAACATTGCTTGCCCCGGAGAGCGTTCCTTCAAGTACTGAAAGAGTCCCACCAATTGTGGTATCTACATTAACAGACATATCTCCACCAACTCCATTTATTGCCACATTCCAAAACGTGACCGGACCATTTGCAGACGTAATTGCCTTACCGGATGTCGTCGCAGTGAAGGTAAATGTCGATGACGCGGCGATAAATGTCGCACCGGCATCTAAGGTCCATTTTCCACCGACGGAGTGTGATTCTGCCCCCTGCGCAGTAAAGACCGCATTGTTATCAACATGGAATGAGCCGTCCCAGTTATTTCCCGAACCTCCAGAATTAAGTGTAATATTTCCCCCGGGAATAAAGGTTTTTCCGGTCCAGATCCAGAACTCAGTCTCAGGATTTACCGTGAGCGTGCTCGGGGCACCAACTGTTGCAATAAACGGAATGTCTGCATCATCTCCGCCATCGTATGCATTCATGCCCGCAATAGTCATCGGAATAATATCTTCATGGCTCACAATGACACGATTCTGATACAACTTGATACCAGCGAGATCCGCAACAACTGATCTAGTTACGAAAACCGCCTTCGCCCCACCATTGGTATCTAGATAGACCGTCATAACGGTATCTCCGGAGAAACTTACTCCAGGCACGGTGAATG
Source organism: Parcubacteria group bacterium GW2011_GWA2_47_7 (assembly GCA_000999395.1). Lineage (GTDB taxonomy): Bacteria > Patescibacteriota > Minisyncoccia > Phycocordibacterales > UBA6899 > MHLP01. Next base: position 5,065 of record LCOM01000053.1, on the reverse strand, counting down.
TTCCATCTGCAGAACTACACGCTGCCGCGAAATTACCCAATCCGTCTACTTTCACGCGTACATTTTGTGTCACGTCATTACACGTCGGTGCCCCCATCGGAGTGACACCGGCATCAGAGTAAACTGTTCCAGAAATTGAAATGACGAAATTACTATCGTCCCAGCGAATGTACCCTGGATTGCCTCCGGGGTCATTGTCGTGATCTTCGCCGGCAAGATTCCCGTAATGTTCCTTAAATCGAATATATGCGGAAGCCGTTGGCGCGCCAGACTCGGTAACGTTATAGGCACTGATAGGCGTTGCTGTCGCGAACGATACTCTAAAAATTTGCATTCCCGCATTTTGATTGACGGTCGATGATGCCATCGTAAATCCACTCCCTCCCGCGGTCGACACAAGCACATCGCCGAAATCAAGAGAGGTAATGGTCGTCGATGCCGTGAGATTGAGGCCGGTCGCATCGAGATTGCGCAGTTTATAGTAATTCGCATTAATCGTCGAACTGGACACGGTGAGCGAATATGTCCCGCTTGAACGATAGTCAATCGTCGTCGGCCATCAAAATCCGTCTGTGCACTCCAATATTCTGTTCCAGAAGTCCGCGCGTATGCGCCGAAAATATCCAATTCGCCATTCACTCCTCCGTGATTCTGCGAGTACAGATACGCAGTGGCGTTTACCTCGTAGGCTGTTGCAGAGGAACCCCACATTTTGATTTTTGTTCCCGCACCAATCTTAAGCGTCCCATACGCATCGCTACCGATTGTCTTCGTGTTGATGTCATGTGTCGTACCGGAATTGAGGTAAAGAGTGGACCCAGTCCATGTCGTAGATGCTCCGCCAGTTTGATTAGTAAATGTTCCACCAACATGAAGTGTGGTTCCGCTCCCTTGACTAAAGCTACCTGAGGCGATAGTAAAGGCATCGCTCGTAGTAGCATTATTCGCCACATTTATCGTTGCAGTCGATGATGGAGCGAGGCGAACATTTGCAAAAGATGAATTACCGGGGTTCACCGTTTTTGTACCTAAAGATGCATTGAATGTAACCTGATTTCCTGCGGTAAACACAGCACCGTTTGAAAGCGATCCGCCAATAGTAAATGTTCCTGCAGGAAATACCGTCGTACCAGCAGAAAGGGTAACATCCGCAGTTGCGGTTGCGTTTGTGTCAGTGATCGTAAAGGTCCCTGAATTCGCAATGAGGAGCGATGCGAGCGAAGAATTCAAAAGCGTAATACTCCTTCCGGCAAGCGTCGACGTCATTTTGAGTGTTCCACCATTCGCCACGAACACACCGCCCTGATTAATAAAGTCTCTCCCCATCGCAAATGTCCCGCTTGGGAAAGTCGGTGTTCCCGCCAGAATCGTGACATCCTGTGTTGCGGTTGCATTTGTATCGAGGAAACTCCACGTGCCGCCCGAACCGGCAAAAATGACCGTCGATGCATCTGAGCCACCTAGGCGAATGTTTTTCCCGGCTACTGTAGAGGTAAATCGTATCGCGCCGCTATTGTGCACAAACGTGCCGCCGGAATTATCAAATGAACCTCCTACGGAAAGCGTACCCCCAGGAAGCGTGACGGTACCTGCGGAGATGGTCAGGTTATTCGTCGTTGTTGCATTTGTATTCAGCCAACGCCACGACCCACCAGTACCGTTAAAAATAAGATTATAAAAATCGGAAGTGCCCTGATTGATGCTCATACTCGCGGTCGTCGTCGCAAATGTCACTGTTCCCGTCTGTGCTGTAAACGTCCCCGTATTTTCCCAGAAACCCAACACTGTCATTGTATTCGCTCCCCCCGCGTTTAAGGTATCATCAGCACCGATTTTGACGGCGCTCGCTTTCACCGACGAACCAAGAGTGAGGGTTTTGACTGTCCCGTCAATCAATATATTTCCTAAATCCTGCTTTGAAGCCGTGCTATCGGTCCACGTTTTTGCGGTCGCCCCGGAGAACGTCGTCGTCGCAGTCCCCTTTAGGAATGTTCCCGATGCGCCGATGGTGAGGTCTCCCCGTAGCGTCATCGCGTAAATGCCCGGAGAGGTCGTACCATAGTTCATTGCAACCGTACCCGTCGCAACAAACGCGGATGAGAAATTCCATGTCGCAACATTACTACTCTCGCCGAACGTCACGTTGTAAAATGTGGACGTTGCCGCGCTCGTCGAATCAATCGTACGCGTTGAACTTGTGCCATTAAAAATGATCGTTGACGCGTTTGAAGTAAACCCGCCGATATTTTTCCAGTTCCCGTTTACTTTAAGTGTGTTTGCACCAGCATAGAAATACTCATCCGTACGCATGTCCCACGTATTGATAGTTTTAGCAGTCGTGGTTGAAGGATTAAAGATATTGGAATATGCATCGATACTCGAGTCTAGGCATACTCCAGTTACGCAGTTGAAATAATCCCCTCCGTCATCGACATCAAAGAAAATATCCTCGTCGCCTGAAACAGAATTATCATAACGGCCAATATCCTGAAGTGATACCGTCTGCCCTGTCGTGGACGCAGAACCAATTGAGAGCCAGCGCTCCGCAAGACGCACCCCCCCCGAATCACCCGGACCAGTATAGCGCGCGACCGCTACCGCCTCACTACTGTCCGCGGCTCCATCAATAAAGACAGTGAGCAATCCTCCGGAAAAAATAGTGACGTTATCTATGAACCAATTACCACTTGCATCAATGACCCCAGTCTTCCCCGTCTGAAGCACGCCATTGACTGCGACGGCTACTGTCCCGCTTGTCACATTGGAAGTCAAATTGTGCTGTCTCGCAATACCCGAAATCCGCACTCCCGCAGCCCACTTCACAGTCCAATCATTCAAGAACGGGCAGCTTCCTGCGACACACGTTGCACTCCCCTTGAGTCGAATCACATTATAGGTGACCGAATTTAGGCTTGTAATTGAGATGGGCGATGTCGAAAATCCCGCAGCGTTTCCAGGAATATCACTGTCGGGAATAAGTGCCCATAGACCGGTCCCCTGATCTTGATATTCGACTTGTACAGTAAACGTACTCGCCCCCGGCTTCGTAACATCCCAACTTACTGAACTCCAAGCGGGTGAAACACCATCGTCAAAATCGATGGGGGTGCTTACAATATTCCCGAAGGTCGCGGGATAGCGCGCAGCCATGTAAAACGGCTCTCCGTACGGCGTCGCCGTGACCGACGAATTAGTCTCGATTGTCTGCGTCTTTGACCAACCGGACCCCCCCCACTCACTGTACTCGTAGTCTGTTCCGGTGTGGTCAAAGAACAGACCCATGATGGTTCCGGAAGCATAACTTCTCACGAGCTGGTCGGTAAAGGTGGTCGGTTCGGCCGCGAGGGCTGTCTGCCCGCTCCACGCTGCTGTATTCCAGAATCGATAAAATGTCCCGCCTGTTTGACTATACGCATCAACGATGTAGCTCGCTCGTCCGGTTTTAGTTTCAAAAATACAATCCGTCGGTCTCCCCTCCCTTCCGGTTCCGATAGTTGTTTGTTCCACGTATGCGACCCATGCAGCCCCACTCCAGCGCACCACACCGACATCATTATCTTGATCTACGTAACACAGCACCATCTGATCATTTCCAACATTTCGTCGCAAATTTCCCCATTCAAAGTCGTCACCAATAGTCGTATTCGTGGTCCCACTCCATGCAGTGCCATTCCATGTTCTCCATGTAAAGTTTGAGTTATTTCCGTTGGAAGTGACGACCATGGCCTGATTTGCCGATTCTTCATATTCAACCGCCATTCCTTCGTGCGCGATTTCGGTCATTGAACCCTGCGTCGCGGAATTACCCCACGTTGAAGTCGTCGCGTTCCACACTTGCATCTGATATTGGCTTCCCGTATTTCTGAAAACGCCGATGATTTCATTCGTCTTAGGGCTCGACGCCAACCGCACCCATTCACAGTTTGAGGTAAATCCTAAATTAACTGTCCCGCTCGTCGCCCACGCAGTCCCATCCCAAATGCGATAATCAGGATCCGGATTACTGTCACAACTTACTGCGATAGCGCGCCCGGATAATGTTTCAAAGGCAACATCAAATGACCGTCTCTGGAGCGATGGGGCGTTTGTACTCAACTCCATGAGATTTCCCCACGCACCGCTATCATACACTTGATAATTGACGTCGTGGTCAGTACTAAGCGTCCCAAGAATATACTGATTACCGAGCGCAGAGGCCTTGAGAACTACCCAGTTGATGGCCGCTCCGACGGAGAAGGCGCTCTGTTCACTCCCGAGCGTAATGCCATCATGAATACGATACCGCGGTGTTTGCACTGTTCCCTCCCCATAGGCGAGCATCACCTCATCCGTAGTCGTCGCAATGGTAGTCGAGCCGTTTGCATACGTGCGCATCGACGTCAATATGTCCGTCAAGAACTGGTCATTCACCGTCTGGAACCAGGTCGATACAGTCACGGTTGTGTCCACCGTGAGTGAATGTACTGCTGACCAGAAAGAATACACTCCCGCACCCCCGGGGTCTACCGCGCGCACCCGCCAAAAATATGTCGTCGAAGACGCAAGCTGGTCCGCACCTTGAATAGTAAAACGGATACGCGAACCGGATGTAAAAGGACTTGTATCAGCAGGGATGGTGAGGTTCTGAAATCCCGGATTGGTCGAAGACGCGGAGTTACGCGTCGTCGAGGCCGCAAAATTTGCTGTAGTAGACCATTGGATTTCATAAACCAAATCATCAGACTGAGGATCGGTTGCCATAAATTCAAAGTAAGGAGTGCGCGTCGCCACTTTCTGGTTATCAAACGGAATATACAGTGTCGGTGTGTCCACTTTGTCCCCCCACTTGATGGTCCAGTCGTTCACAATAGGACTTCCGCCAACACTCGTGAGGTCGGCCCGAATACGGATGGTCGAATACACGGTGGGGTCGACGTTGAGGAGGGAAACGGGCGATGCATCAAATCCGACGCTATTTCCCGCAAGCGCCGCATCGGGGATATCTCCCCACACCTGACTCTCATTGAGATACTCGATGTGATATTTCACGTCTCCGACCGTTTCATTATCCGAAAATTCAAGACTC
>LCOM01000052.1 GCA_000999395.1 Parcubacteria group bacterium GW2011_GWA2_47_7 | reverse complement strand
GGTTGTCGCAGAGACAGGGGTGGTATACAGGCGGAAGGCAACATTGTACGTGCCGTCGGGAACGGTGACGTTTGTGGCGTCGGAGAGTTTGGCTTGGTAATTGATTTCTTTGGGGAAGAGTGAGGTGGCGGCGAGGGCGGATTGTACTGGGGCAACAAAAAAACTCAGAATAAGAAATCCCGAAATAATTTTCCTCCGAAAAGTTGTGGGAGAGTTTACTATTCCCAACATACGCAAATACGGCACAAACCCCGCACTCCACAAGTGTGCGAGAAGAAATCTACCGATACCATCCATTATAGCAGTCAACAACAACGTTTTTCGAGGATTTTTGGAACAAGAGTGGGGATAACTCACCAAAATATATGGCTTTGTGTAGCCATATATCGTGATTTCTCCTAATTTGACATAAAAAAACTCACACCCCCCTATTTTTTATGCTTTTTTTACAAAATTAGCACAGCGGAACGCGATTTTTCCACAACAAAAAAGAAACTTTTTCGATGCAATACGCGAGCGATGCACCGATGAGAAATCCGCCCAAAATGTCGAGTGGCCAGTGCACACCGGCTCCGATGCGGGCAAGACCGATGATGATTGCGCTTACCAGAAACCATTTTCCGAGCTTCGGATTGCAAAAATACATCGTCACACCGAGCGCAGCAAAAAATGCAGTATGAGAGGATGGGAATGATCCGAATGGGTCACCCACAAGAATTGACGGAGGGATATCGAGTGCGGCAAAAGGGCGAGGGTTGGGGAAAAATTGTTTAAAGAGTTCGGTCGCCGAGAGAATCAACAGCGGAGGAGTATAAATACGCATCATTGCACGCACAATCTCCCCTTCGTTACGCACAAAAATCTCATAGACAAGTGCAGCAGCAATAATGAGATACGGGAACCATTGAGCAAAAAACACCGTCACTCCGGAAACGAACGAGGTCGGACCTAGAAAATTATATAAAGCAAAAAAAAGTTTTTCGTGCATCGAAGATAGGACGAGCATACTCTCATAGCATACTACAAATAATCATGTTTGCGATATATGCGCGTCGAATTTAAATTTGTCCACTTAATGTTCGAATTCGCAAACTAATATCGATATGCTTTTTCTAAGAAAAATTTGTCCGAGAAAGTATGACGAGATTTTTGAACAACATGGCAACGGCGACTGGTCCGACGCCTCCGGGGACTGGCGTAAAAAGTGTTGCAAAATCAGCACATTTTGGATCTGCGTCACCGACAATTTTTCCACCAGATTCACTCGTACCGGCATCGATAAGGATAGTACCAGCACTTAGCATCTCCGGAGCAATGAGTGCTGGCACCCCAACACCGGAAATAATGACAGCAGATTCGCGTGCGTGCAAAGCCAAATCATTGACCGGTCTGTCGATAAGGGTCACGTGAGCATTGTTGTGCCGCATGAGTATTGATGCCGGTTTCCCTACAAGGCGACCATTTCCGAGTATGAGGACCTCCCTTCCCTCAACACTGACGTGATGGCGCTCGAGAATTTCCTGTATCGCACCCGCAACGGGGGGAAATATTTTTGCATCACCTCGTGCGAACGCAACCATTGCGGCATGAGAAAGCACATCGACATCTTTCTCAACGGGTACGACATTTAATATCGACTGCGCATCGACTGATTCAGGTAATGGAAGTTGAATAATGATTGCATCAACATCCGGACGCTCACAAAGTTTCATGACTTCTGCTTTCAATAACTCTCCGGAAATATCAGCGCCAAATCGAAACTCAAGGATGGTTACGCCGAGTGACTCGCCAAACTTTTTCTTGATACGGACAAAGCTTTCAATCACAGGATCATCCCCGGCAATTACAATACCGAGTGTCGGCGAGCGAGGAAGTGCTGCAACGCTTTTTTGAAGCACGACTCGCAATTCATTCGCAATCTGTTTTCCGTCAATAATCATTGCTGCAATAATAACACAACTCAATAAACCCTTAATCACAAAGGTTTTTTCTCATAGTACGCGCAGGTTAATGCAGGGTGATTTTACCCGCGCAGCACGGCATCTATTACATATGCGAGCTCTATCATATCGCGTTCCTTTGCGCCACGAGTCGTTTCGGCCGCCGTCCCGATACGAATTCCGGATGGGTCCATTGGCTTGCGTGTGTCATTCGGTATGGTATTCATATTCACAATAATCCCCGCTGTCTCGAGACGATCACTCGCCTCTTTGCCCGAAATACCGTTCGCCCATGTATCAATGAGCATCAGGTTGCTCGGCATATTTTTTGAATGCCGGCTGTGCCGATTCGTGAAGCGCAACGGCGATACCAGCGATCGCATTCTCATGCGGACCACCTTGCAGTCCCGGAAAGACCGCTTTGTCGATCTTCTGATACATCTCGCGCACGTCTTTTTTCACAAAAATCATCGCACCGCGCGGGCCACGTAACGTCTTGTGTGTGGTCGTCGTCACGATATCGGCATACGGGAATGGCGACGCATGTGCACCACCAGCGACGAGCCCTGCAATGTGTGACATGTCGACCATGAGATACGCTCCGACCGCATCGGCTACGGCGCGGAATTTTTTCCACTCGATCTTGCGCGGATAGGCAGTGAATCCCGCAACGATGATGTGCGGCTTTTCTTTTTTTGCAATCTTCATCAACACATCAAAATCAATGCGCTCGGTTTTTTCTGATACGCCATACGAAATTTGTTTCCAAAACTTTCCCGACGCGGAAACGGAATGTCCATGTGTCAGGTGTCCGCCATGTGCGAGCTGCATGCCCATGATGCGTCCACTCCCATCGTGAGGCAAGAGAGCGAGATATACAGCAATATTCGCAGGGGATCCGGAAAGTGCCTGCACGTTCACATGCCACTTTGAAGATGAAAGTTTAAAAAGTTTGAGCGCGCGCTCTTGAGTCAGTATTTCAAGTTCATCCACGACACTGTTGCCGCCGTAGTACCGGCGACCAGGATACCCTTCGGCATATTTATTGGTGAACACTGAGCCGAGTGCCTGCCGTACATCATCTGAGACAAAATTCTCGGAAGCGATAAGATTGATGACCGACTGCTCGCGTTTTTCTTCTTTGGTAATGAGTTTTTGAATTTGTTTATCTTTCATAGTGCATCATTGTACCGTGAGTGCCGAAAAAAAAGAAACGCCGCACCCCAGGGGGGTGCGGCGACATTACGCAGTGTTTTTTTTCAGCAATTCCTTGAGGCCATCGCCAAAGAAACCGGTTTTCAATTTCCACCATACCCATTCATTGTTCACAAGGACTCCATCCGTACGCAGGATCGCAAGCCACAGCAAAAATCGGGATCGTGGACCGACATACTCATACCACGTCGAACTCCCCATGGAATGATATTTAATGGTCACTTCGTTCAAAATACCGAAAAAGCAGCGCTTACTCTCCCGCACTGCGTGCTTTCCTTTTCCGGGACAATCACCACGATACGCTCCGACATTTCCTCCCGACGCCATTAATTCAAGACCATCCAATTCATCTGCAACATCTCCGCAATGCGGGCAAAAAATTGGGACACTCATTTCACTCTCCTCGGTGCACAACTGCATACAAACTACCATTTTGCCCATAAAAGGCAAGGTGGTTTTGTGGTATGACAAAAACTGCTCCACGTGAACATTTTGCTTTTCTGTTAGACTTTTTTCCACGCACCGACTTTCAGATTTCCTAACACGTGTTTATCCGAACGGACGCGTGTGAGCTTGGTGACTGCATTTCCCGTTTTCCCCGCCATGCGACGAAGTTGGCGTGTTTTCCCCTGATGAAGCACGATACGATATGTCGTGCCTGATTCGTGCGTCATGCTATCAGCGCGTGCAATTCCATCGGGAAGTTTCATTCCCTTCTTCCACTGCGCGATAATCGCCGGAGTCATGCGCTCTTCAAATTCCACAAGATATTCTTTTTCTATTTCAAACTTTGGGTGCGTACTCTTGTACAGCAGGTCACCATCATCGGTAAGCAGAAGCAATCCGTCACTCTCTTTATCGAGTCGTCCAACAGGTTTGAGATGTTGGAGGTCTTTGGGTAAAAGATCCATAACCGTCGGCGCATTTGTTTCATCGCGCTTGCGTGACGAAATATACCCCACTGGCTTATTGAGCATGATGGTCGTGAATTCAGTACTCTTTTTTTCAACAGGCTTTCCTTTATAGAGCACAATATCACCATCCGGGACCTGATCCCCGAGGACGGCACGCTTTCCGTTTAGCTTGACCCTTCCATCGGCGACTTCCTTATCTGCCGCCCTGCGGGACATACCAGTCGCTGTCGCAATGAATTGATTGATACGCATCAATACATGCTACCTGAAAACACAAAAAGTGCTACTCCCTGGCTCCCCATGGCGCTACAATCCCGTACGCGATACGAGTGTCTTGAGGGTCTTGAGGGCAATCTTTATATCGAGCACAAAAGAGCGATTTTTGAGATAGTAGAGGTCGTAAGCGAGTTTTTCCTTGGTCTCCTCAACCGTCTGAGGTGGCTTATCGTGATGCACCTGAGCCCATCCGGAGAGACCGGGCTTAATAAGATGGCGCATGTTGTAATAAGGTATTTGCGTGTGATAGACATCTACCAATCCGGGAAATTCCGGTCGAGGCCCGATGAGAGAGAGATCGCCCGCGAGGACATTCCAGAGCTGAGGAAGCTCATCTATGCGTGACGCGCGAAGGAACCTCCCGACGCGAGTGATCTTATTCGCATTTGCGCTGAGCTCTTTCCCATCATCCATAATGCTCATCGTGCGAAACTTATAGATACAAAAAGGGCGATTCCCTTCCCCGATACGCAGTGGTGTATAAAAAAGCGAACCGCCATCATCAAGCTTGATTGCCAGCGCAACAAACGGAAAAATGAGTAGTGACGGAATGAGCAGCAGAAATGCAAGAATTGTGTCCATGGTGCGCTTCAAAAGGTCGTACCCAAAGTGCGCACGTGATGAAACATTTTCGAGAAACCAATTGTAGCTGATGAGTGACAATGGGATGCGATCAAAAATATCTTCATATACGCGATATTGTTCGACAAAACGTACATGAGAAAAGATGAGATTATAGAGCTTGGGGAGGATGGGGAGCACTTTTTCATTCTTCATGTCGATGACGATAAGACTAATCTCCGCACTGTAGATGCGTGATAATATTTCATCATCGAAATCAATACTGGAAAGTTCTTCTAAGTCCAGCCAAGTGATGAAGCGCATCGGGTAGAGCGGGTTCGCATTCACTACACGATAGAGGTTGCGCGTTTCTTCTCCGGAACCAATAAGAACCGCGTGCTCCTTTTTGCGCAGACCAAGAAACTGCACTCCAAAAATACGCCACACACTGATGAATATAAACGAAACGATGAGATAGAGAAAAAGTGTTGTCTTTGGCGTGATGCCGAGCGCCGGGATAAGATAAAAGAAGAGGACCGCAATCAAACTATTCACTACCTGCACATTGAGAATAATCGCCGGAATTTTGGATTTGAATACAACGGTGTGCGGCTCATAAAGGCTCGCAATATAAAATACAACAATCCACGCAATAAATAGGTACGAGAAGGGGGTCACGTGAGCGACATAGAGTTCTGCGCTCGGAATCTCCAGGTAGCGAAGCGCGAGCGTCGCCCACAAAGCGACATAGAGAAAGAGGAGGTCCCCCAAGAATATGGTCAGCATCTGAAGCGAAGGGAGTCGGCGCATATGAAAACAATAATGCGAAAACATCGTGAACGCAAGGATGAATACGTGTGGGGCGTTGAATTTCCATTAAAAATAGCGCGTAAAGGAGAATTTTGCCTTGTGCACAAAGGGCAAATGCATATCAAAAAGGTCGCAACCTCGAGGCTACGGAAGCTGCTGAAGCAGGACACGATGTCACCGTCGTTTTTGGGGGAGAAGGCCCGCTCAAGACGCGCCTCGAAGAAAAATCAATCCGAACTATTTCGGTGAGTACAATGGAGCGAGACGTCAACATACTCTCGGATATAAAAAGTTTCTGGTTTCTACTGAAGCTTTTTTTGAATGATGCACCTAATGTCATTCATCTCAATAGCTCAAAGATGGGTGGGCTTGGTTCGCTTGCGGGACGCATGGCAAACGGATGGATTCACGCTACCCGCATTGTCGGAGGGAATCGTACTCCGATACGCATTATCTTTACGGGACATGGCTGGGCGTGGAATGAAGAACGCAATGATGCCGAACGCCTTGCTATCGGAATTTTTCATTGGCTCACAATCCAGCTTTCACATCAGACCATTGCCGTCTCGAAACGAACACGGGACCAAGTCAGCGTACTTCCCTTTACGTGGCACAGGCTCAAGGTCATCTACAACGGCAGAGACCCGGGCGAGACGCGCACTCGAGAGGACGCACAGGATATTATTTTTGGGAATCAAAAAGACAAGTGGCTTACTGACACCCCTCTCGTTATCGGCACCATCGCGGAGCTACACAAAAGCAAGGGCCTTACCTATGCCATTCTGGGAATGGCACAGCTCAAAAAACAGCGCCCGGAAAAGAACTTTATCTTCGTCATCATCGGAGAAGAAGGTACGGAGCGTGCACTCATTGAGTACCTCATCAGTAAGCACTCCATGGAAAATGTAATTTTTCTTGCAGGGCGAAGGGAAAATGCCGCGTCACTCTTGTCGGCATTTGATATATTCCTCCTGCCGTCCATTACAGAGGCGTTCCCTTACGTCATTCTCGAAGCAGGAAACGTTGGTCTTCCCGTTATCGCAACTGCCGTCGGAGGTATCCCTGAGGTCATCGACGACATGCAGAGTGGAATTCTCATCCAATCAAAAAATTCCGGAGAAATTGCACGCGCGATAGCATACCTCATCGATAACCCCGCACGACGTGCTGAACTTGGACAGATACTCAAAGAGCGTATTCGTGACCGCTTCAACGTGAAGCACATGACAGAAGAGACATTTGCGCTTTACCAGCAACAGTAAAAACATATGGGCGATTTTTCAACATACACAATCAAAGATTACGAGTACTGGACGCTATCCGTACATCCAAATCAGGGATACCTTGGTCGCTGTATCATTTGGTGTAAAAGAGAAAATGCCCTTGACCTCGCTGACGCGACAGATGACGAGCAGAAGGAGCTTTTTGTTGTTCTCGGAGAAGCACGTGAGGCGGCACAGAAAGTATTCCAGCCAGATTGGATTAACTACGCATTTCTGGGAAATGAGACACGACACCTGCACGGACATTTTCTCCCTCGATATTCCTCACCAAAAGAATTCGAGGGTGTAATCTTCACCGACGAAAAATGGGGGCACAATTACGCAACAGATTATAACTTCATCACTCCACCCAAAGTCCTAGAGGCAGTGAGACTGCGAATGCAAAAAGAATTGAACTAACAACTCGCATTCAGGACTGCATCAAGATAAAACACGTGGTGCGAGAAACTTTTGCGTCGTATCGGATTCGCTAGATGTCCGTTACTATTACACCATTTTGCCCACTCATTGATTCAATCGTATTACCTGAGGGGTCAATAATGCTCGATATTCCACCCTTTGTTGAGCGAAGCATGAATGCGTCTGATTCAAGCGCACGCATTTGCGCAAACTGATGCTCTAGTAAAAGAATAGTGTTCCCAACGAGAACACTGTCATTCGATGGTGACAGAATAAGCTTCGCACCATGTACGGAGAGTGGTGTGATTCCGACTTCTGAGCAAATATACCCACCGAGTAGCATCTCTCCGATACGAAAATCTTGCACATTCGCACCGCTTGATATCGTCTCAAAAATTTTCATTGGAAGCCCAAAGGGGACAAACTCCGTAAAAGGAATGGGCTTGCGCTTGTGATAGATATCTCCCAGCACTCCATTCTGATACAGGAGTATGCTGTTGTAATTTTTTTCTCCCGAAATAGTGTGCACCGCAAGCGCAAATGTCGTCTTGGGATATGCTCGCGAGAGCGTAAGAAAGTCCTCCCAGAGCGCGCTCGCGTTTGGAAGATTAACAGGTTGACGCGATGCCAGCGTTCTTCTCGATTCATCGATAACAAAGTATGGGAACACATTTTCAGGAGTAAGGATAAGTGTTGAACCCTTACTAAGTGCCTCTTCCATTAAGTTTCGGTAGGTATGATAAGATTCTTCATTTATGCTATCCTCGGTTCGTACGATTGAGGAAATGACTGCAACACGTAGGTGCAGCTGTTCTGATGTTGCGAACGACTCGCGATACGCACCAAACAACGCTATGAATACGAATAACAATCCTACTACTATCGTTTCAAGATAATATTTTTCACCGAAAAATACTGCACGCACATTCTCGATATATGACCCCTTTTCTTTTGCATAACGTATAATCATGAGCGCAATCCATGCATTCCAAAAAACAAGAATGAATGTAAGACCATATACACCAATGACTGAGGCAATCTGCCTTACGTACATCGTGTCCACAAGTAAGTATCCCATTGTCCCCCAGCTATATCCTGCGAAAAAGACTACCGACCTAATGAATTCGATAAACGCGATACTTAATGCTGCAATCAGAGGAAAGAGGAGCGATGTTCTTTTGATTTTTGCCCAAAAAAGCATCGGAGCGAAATACGATGATGCACCGATGAGAATAAGGATGCTCACGCCGATTGTGTAGGTAACCGATATCATCATCGTCCCAGTTGCACTAGCACTCACCCACCACGTTCCCGCAAGATGATAGAGCGACTCCCCCTCCGCAAAACAATACGGTGTAGCCATGAGCATCGAAGATATAACGATCTGACGCCTTGTGCGCAAGGTAGAAAAATGCACAAAAAAAGGCACAAGCGCAAACGCAGCGACCGGCCACGCACCTCCGTAGGGCGTAGCAAGTAGGAGCAAAATCCCCGAAAAAAAAGGAAGCCATAGCGATGAAAGAAAGGATTTTTCCATGTGTTAAATATTATACCGCGCAGACGAACCAAAGGCTTTTCAGATGGCAAATGCAAGGCACCAACTTACACAAGATGCCTTTGTGCCTCTTTGTAAACACACTGCCTGCTCCCAATGAGCAAAACGAATACTTCTCTACCTTTGATGACAAACACGATACGATAGTCGCCTACGCGAAGCACCCGAAACCCAACAAGTGACTGTCGAAGAGGCTTTCCGAATATCTCCGGCTGGCTCGTCAGTTTCTGTTCAATCGCTATCCTTATCTTTTTTCTCACCGAATCATCAATATGCCTCAAGTCTTCCAGCACTCTTTTGTCGTAGAGTATCTCGTACAAAATTATTTCCCCCATACTTCCTTGTGGGAAATGTATTTCCCTGCCGTCTTGTATCGCTCGCTGGCGACCGTCTCAAGCAAGACGTCTTCTTCCAGCTCCATCCCGATACGCAAAAACTCCTCAGCCTTTGTCGCCTGAGGAACCTGATCGCGCTTGGCAAACATCGCTAGCGCACGATCGAGCTCTTTTGAAATGGTGATATTGATACGTTTTTTTATTGTTGGCATACAAAAGAAGTGTATCAAAAGTGTATCACCTGTCAACCCCCCCCACCACTGAGTCCGCATGGACAAAAACCCTCGTGCTGCACCAGGGGAAGTAGGGTATTTCGGGTGCAATCTGATAGACTTATTGGTATGAAGATCCTATTTGTGTGCAGAGGAAATGTAGGGCGCAGTCAGATTGCTGAAATGGTATTCAACAAATACGCCAATGCTGGCCATCATGCGTTCTCAGCAGGCACTTGGGTGCGAGATAAAAGTGGCGAGAGCATGCACGGAAGGAAACTCCACGAGTTCGAGTCTGCAAAAGAAGTGATTTTTTCACTACAAGAAATTGGAATTGATTTAAATGAAAATAAACGAGATCAAATTAATGAACAGATGGTCGAGGATGCCGATATTATCGTTGTTATGGCAGAAGAACATACCATTCCAGAATTTTTGAAAAATTCACACAAAGTTAGATACTGGGAAGTTGAAGACCCAAAGGGTATGGATCAGGGGGATACAAACAAAATTCAAGAACAGATTTCTAAACTAGTTGATAAATTGCTTGATGAACTTCAATCTACAAATGTAGGAATGTAGATTGTTGCATCACCCAAGCGTTCAAATGCCATCATGGCTGCACCCAAACCCCAACGCCACCCCTCTTGAGCGAGGGCAATTCCTTATTTCGGAGACTCCACAGGCGCGGAGCTCGGTCTTGTCATAGTGCATTTTTACTTGACAAGTCCGCGCCGAGGACCGCCTTGTCGCTCCGCAGGAGAGCGACAAGGTTGCTCCGAAATGAGGTATTGACCGAGCGGCTATATCCCTAGGAATTCGTTCTTCATCGATTCGGGGTGGGATACTCGAGCAAACCTCCTCATCCCCATCAAAATCCCCAGCCCCGCAAACTCAGTCACGAGATGTGACCCGCCATAACTCATGAATGGCAGCGTTTGCCCCGTAACCGGAAGGAGTCCTATATTCATGCCAATATGAATAATAAGCTGCGTCATCAAAAATATCGCAAGACCCATCGCATACAATGTCTCAAAATTGGTTGCGCCAGTCATTGCAACCAAAAGTATTCGCCATATGACAACACCAAAACAGAGAAGGAGGAGCGCAACTCCAACAAACCCCCACTCCTCGGCGAAGGAGGCGAAGATAAAGTCAGTTTGATATTCCGGCAAAAATTTTAGTCGGGATTGCGTACCATACCCAATGCCTTTTCCAAAAACACTACCGGAGCCGACGGCAATGGTCGACTGATACGCATTGTATCCGGCTCCGCGAATATCGGTGAGTGGGTGGAGAAATGTTTTGATGCGTTGCTGCTGATAGGGCTGTAGCACAAATGACCAAAGGAGCACAAAAGCAATGGCACCGGCACCGAACACCACGGCAAAATG
>LCOM01000051.1 GCA_000999395.1 Parcubacteria group bacterium GW2011_GWA2_47_7 | reverse complement strand
CGTCAAACTGCGTGTGAATTCGCGGGCCGTCCACCACTTCGCCGGTAGGTTGATATCTTGAACGCTCGCCGGTCCGAACGTAAGCGAATCGCGCGGCAAGCAAGTCCGATAGTTCGTCGATCTCTGACTGAATCGCTCGGAATGGCCCTGCGACAGCGAGTATCATATTCCCCGTAGTGTAATGTTTCGCTTGAAACGCCTGAATCGCCGTCCCATCGAATGACAACAGCGTCTCGCGAGTTCCAATCACCGGACGAGCTATTGCGGAGTTGTCGTACATGGCTCGCTGGGCAAAAATATCAGCTCGCACTGATGCATCGGTAAGTCGGTTATTAATCTCACGGAAAATGATATTCCGCTGATTTGAAACTAATGCGTCAGGAATCGTTGCATGAGTCGTCAAATCAGCCATCAAATCCATCAAGTCAGCTTCCATCCCCGAACCTGGAAGAACCATTCCGTAGTATTCGGTCCGATAATACGAGGTTTCGCCGTTCCAGACCGCGCCTAGTGCGTCAAGATCGCGAATCATCACTTCTTTGCCAATCCGTTTTTTACTCCCGAGGTATGCCATGTGCTCGAGGAGGTGTGCAATCCCGGCTTCCTGAGGAAATTCGTTCGCAGATCCTACGCCGATAGTTGCTTGAACGGTCCAAAATTTGCTGCCAGGTACTGAAACAAACAAAACACGGAGTTTGCCACCGCAAATTCGCGCCTCTATGGCTTTATTTTCCTTCATCTCAATCCTTTCTTAGATTTGCTTTAATACAGTATTATGGAATAATTGTGAGAAAAGTCAATCAAATTGGGTAAAACAAACTACCCTTGCCGAATGGCAGGGGTAGTGGGTATAGTTTTTACAGTATACAGTTAAAAAGATGTCTGACAAGACTGACTGCACTGACCGTACAATTCCGTATCGTAAAATGTTCCAGATAATAGGAAAAGCCCCGGATTCTAGTCCTGCGGGCTTTTCGGTGTTTCCGCTATGTATGTTGCGATAGTGCGCACCAGTCCAACACTGATGCGGACACGCGATCGAATCACAGCATCGTCTGCCGGAGGAACAATGAAGCTCTCCGTTCCTGGGTTAAGCTGTAATTCGATGGCAGCATTGACGTATAACGAACAGTGCTCCCGATGGCATCGGCATCGGAGAGCTCCCTCACAGCAACGTATCAGTCGCTTATCACCGCTTCCTCGGCTTTCAGGCACAATCACCACACACCTCCTTATTGCAATTTCCTAACTGCAGTTGCTAATTAAATCACAGTAGCGCTAACAATACAATCGCCACTGCAATTCTATACCACGCAAACACGCGGAACGAGTGGTGTTGCACAAAGCCAATGAGGTATTTTACGGCTATTAGCGCGGCGAGAAAGGCGCCCATGAAGCCGACTGCGAGCGCTACAAACTCTTGTGATGTAAAGGTGGCGCTGGTTTTCAACAGATCCAGCCCAGTCGCAGCCAACATCGTGGGAATGGCGAGTAAAAAAGAGAATTCGGTGGCGGTTTTTCGCGTCAATCCGACTCCGAGACCTCCAAAAATAGTGGCCATGGCGCGCGAAACTCCGGGGATTATGGAGATGCCCTGGATTGCGCCGATGAGAATGGCGCGTGGGTAGCTTAAGTCGGCGATCGTGGTTTCGACCTGCTTGACTGCTTTGCGCTCCACAACATACTCAACCACAAGCATCACCACGCCGCCCAACAACAACGCCCACACCACCACAGTCATATTTCCCAATAAATGCGCTTTCACAAACGAATACAAGAGCAGCCCGAGCACGCCCGTGGGAATAAATGCCGCAATAATCCGCGTCCAGACGCGCATGTCGCGTACGAGTGTTTTCCAATAGAACGCAACAATAGCCAACACAGCTCCTAGCTGAATGGCAATCTCGAAACTCTTGATAAATTCGGTCTGCGCAATGCCTAACAACTGACTTGTAATAATCAAATGGCCGGTCGATGAGATCGGCAAAAACTCGGTGATGCCTTCGACAAGAGATAGAACGAGGCCGTGGATGATATTCATGCGGCTAGTATAGCATATCGATAGACCCGTATGTGTACTCTTAAAAAATGCAAGAGGAATGACTTTAGGCATCATCCCTCTGCAAAATTTCTCCTTTATTGTAATCTGCTCGTGTAGGGCAAAAACACGCCTTCGTGATTCGCCCAGTGACCGGTTGTTATCAATTTATTGGATTCCAAAAAGCTAATTATCGCTTCTCGAAATTTCGGCCGTATCTTTTTCGCGAAAACAGTCATCACGAGACCGCGGTCGCCTCGTAGCGTCAGGATGGCTTCGCAAAGGGCCGGAACCGCCGCCCATCCGACTCTCTCAGTAAATCCCATTTCTAAGGCCTGCTTGAGGATAAATTTGGCCCGATGACCACTGTTTGAGATTCTGATGACAAGCTTGTCCTGGAAAAGTTCAGCGTGAGTCTTCATTATTTCGACCAGCTCTGGATCATCCTCTGCGAGGGCGCTCCAGGCGTGATCGATGTTCCGAACAGTTACCAGTAATGGCTTGTCAAAAGCTTCAATTGCGTCCTCGTGCGCCATGCGATCCGAGCGTTTCCGTGCCGTTTCCGCGCGCTCCTGCGACCTCTGATACTGGGCTATCCGCTCTTCTCTGGTTAGGGGTTTTCGCTTCGGTTTTGGCGTTCCGGCCTTACCCGCATCGTGCTCTACGCCAGACTTCGCTTCTTCCTCTTCCTGTTTGCCAATTTGTGCTTGCAGTTCTCGCCACTGTGATCCAATCCCAGAACGTTTCTTCTGGATTATTGGCACCGCGATTCCTGCAAGGTCATCATTCGAGATTCCCGGGTGTTTTAGTGCCGCTCGCAGTAACCTGCCACGCAATGGCCGTAGGTGACGCCTCCCAAGGTCTGAACCAAGTCCTCGGAGCAGACCACTGATTCTCGT
The DNA here is from genome assembly GCA_000999395.1 of Parcubacteria group bacterium GW2011_GWA2_47_7. Lineage (GTDB taxonomy): Bacteria > Patescibacteriota > Minisyncoccia > Phycocordibacterales > UBA6899 > MHLP01. The sequence continues at coordinate 2,313 of LCOM01000051.1, read as the reverse complement.
GCGTTCGCGATGCTCTCGTTGACGGATTGTACGAATGGCTTCAACCCAGCATCGCTCCATAATCGGCAATACTTGATCATTTGTGGCTCCCTGGGACGGTCGATATAGCCGCGCGAGTAAGTTCATCTCCTTGCTGACCATCTCTCTATACTTTTCGTCTCGGGTTCCAACTTCAAACCCACGGGCTTCAAAATAGTCGAGGATGATGAGAGTAACATGCTTTTCAAGTTCTTCGGGTCTGTCGTGCGCTGCATGCGACGCAGTCGTGAATGCAAAAACCTGCGTAGCGCACGGCACCAACTCACCCGAATCAGTTTTCGCGAGACATGAGCCAGTTAATGCCTCGACCTCTAAATCTATCTTAATAAGCACTCTAAGAACATCGGTTGGACGACTAGTTGCCTCTTTATAGGTGATACCAGTCATGTCCAAGTACTTGGCATTAATTTCAGCGCGTGTTTTATTAGCGCCAGGTTTCCGGTCATAGCATAGAGTACTTGCGAAAAGATTGGGATTTTTTGATAGGAAATCAGCCGCTCGCTTGAGCGGAATTTGTTCTATCCCGTCTATACTCGCGCGCATGATTGTAGAAACCACTCCAAGGAGTGATTCGTCAATCTTTTTCGTGAAGTCGGCCTGCAACTTCTTCCGATCCCTTCTCGGCATGTGTCGCCAACCCGTTCCCCGCTCTCGTTGATTTGACAAGGTGCTTCACCAACCTTTCTTAAAGTTTCCTTCCCACAAGGAAAGTTTTAGGCAAAAGTTTCCTTCTGTCAAGGAAACTTTTTTGGCTCTGTTGCGCTGTTTCTCAAAATTACTGAAATTCGACTGCAAAGTTGTACATTCCCATAGAGCACAGGCCGTTGATTACGGAACCGGACTCCTGCGCAGGAACCTCGATTTCAGTGACCCCGGAGGGCTTTAGAAAGCCCTTGTACTCCAGTTTTGGAATCACAAGAGAGGACGAGCAGTCAAACGTACCACGCGTATTCATGCGAATGATCGTGGGTACGCCTGCTTGCGCAACTGTTTTGCGGGGACTGTAGCCGCCTTTGGCGTCGATATCGATGTATTGGATGCCATCGGTAATCTCGATGTTATTACCCGCAGTTGCTTCGGCGCCGGGGGCTCCGGAGATCGAAGTTCCATTACGCACGTAGCTCACTGCGCCCATGACTAGGATGAGCGTAACCACGATGGAGATAAAGAATGATTTTGTCGACATAGTTGGTAGGAGCGAGCGCACAGCGCCTATGCACTTATTAGAAGTTAAACACCGGCGCAATTATCCCTATTGTGGCAAAACTATTCACGATCGTAAAGAGGGCAAAAAATAGTACGACGAGTCCCGCTGCCTTAAAGAACACGCCGGCCCAGGCTTTGTCGCGAATGCTGAATGATCCGAAGCTAATAAGCGAAAGCAGGGGGAGGGTACCCAATGCGAAAAAAAACATCAAGAGCGCAGCGGTAGTGGCGCTTCCTGTTGAAAGTGCATAGAGTTGCATGGATTGGGTAAATCCGCACGGCATAAAAAAAGTTGCCACGCCAATAAGAAACGGCATTGTGCCGTGGTCAATGCGCTGCAGTGATCGTATGCGGTGTATGAATCCACTCGGCAGCGACAACTGAAAACGTTTTAGCCAGGGCGCCAAATCGAGTAAATTAAGTCCGAGCACCAGCATAACAAGACTCACAAATACAGCGATTACAAACATCCCTGTTATGCCCAACTGAAACGCTGATCCGATAAGACCAATCGCGCCACCCAAAACGGCAAACCCAACTAGCCGGCCCACATGAAACAATCCGTGCAACGTGTGCGATGCATGACTTTTAGCGTATGTAGCCGACAACGACAATATGAGCCCTCCCACCACTGCCATGCACGTCGACAATGACGCGATAATGCCGATCAGAAACGCCGTAGTATAAGATAGATCGTTTACTTGTAAAAGATTCACGATTCCGGCTTTCTGGAGCGCCACAAACAGCGCAATAAATGCTACGGCTATCGGGAGCGCGGCGCGAAACTCGTGCCAGCGCGGGTTATGCTTCGTTTTTTTTTGCGTGATACGGTAACCATGCGGGGCAATGACTGTGGTAATGTCTGTGGCCACGTGCTCCTGCAATTTATCACCGAAGTCACCACGAACCTCGAGTGTTTCATCTGCGAGAGATGCTTTGGCAGACGATACCTCTTTCATCTCGCGCAGTTCGCTTTCAATAAGCGCAACACACGCCTTGCAATGCATGCCTTCGACGTGAAATAGGTATGTTTTCATAGCCGTACGCCTTTTAATCGTAATGAATTGG
>LCOM01000050.1 GCA_000999395.1 Parcubacteria group bacterium GW2011_GWA2_47_7 | reverse complement strand
GGTTGTCGCAGAGACAGGGGTGGTATACAGGCGGAAGGCAACATTGTACGTGCCGTCGGGAACGGTGACGTTTGTGGCGTCGGAGAGTTTGGCTTGGTAGTTTATTTCCTTGGGGAAGAGTGAGGTGGCGGCGAGGGCGGATTCAACATCAGTTGCAAGCATTCCGACAAGCAAAAAAATCGCGATGAGACCGCGTAGTTTCACTACGAATGTATCGTTGTTCCACATCAACATAAGATTCCCTCCAGCTCTACCTCAAACCAGCTAGATATAGATATTCTATCAAGCTATCGTTGACTATTTTGCCAAAAACCATAAAAAAGTGGACAAGAATATATATAAATATAAAAAAGTAGTGTCGAACATCCACCTCGCCCCACAATAGGCCAAATTTCGGCCAAAATTACACTTGTAACTATTCTAATTTTCAAAGCACTCTCATTTGATGAAATTTTAGATAAATTTTGTCACTGCTACGTTTTGAGGTTTGCCATAAAAACCCAAAAATTACACAACATGTTTATTTTTTTCATAGATGGGTTGCCTAATTATGCGCCTACATGCGATGATATAAATATGTTTAAAAAATTCTTCTCCTCGCATCAATATAAAATAATCATCGGCGCTCCGATTATTTTTTTAGTCATTATCAGTAGTGATGTTCTAGGTTCCGGAAATTTTTTTCTTTTTTCCACAGAAAAAAACAACTTCCCTGTTGAGGGTGAGGAGTTGCGCGTCACACTCGAAATGCACACAAAAACTCCAGTGAATGCGGTTGGCGGTACGATAGCATTTGACCCGAACAAATTGCACATCACTTCAATATCACGAATTACCTCTGCGGTAGATTTATGGAGTGAGGAGCCTGAATTTTCAAACACTGAGGGAGTACTTCATTTTTCCGGTGGCCTTGTCGGAAATAAAACAGCGGAACCATTTCGCGGAACTATTTTCGTCATCTCTTTTGAAGTCATTGGTGAAGGAAAATCTGACATTGCAATGAAAGGGGGTGAGCTTCTTGCAAATAACGGCGATGGTACAAACATGATGAGTGGAGCTAACTCACTCTCGGTATATGCACGAAAATCTGGACTACCCTCACCGGACATTAACGATGACGGGGTGCTTTCCATTAGCGACGCAAACTCACTGTACCTCAAAACATTTCGTGCATACGATGCACGTTATGATCTCAACGGAGATGGGAGTGTAAATTGGGCTGATGTGCGATCACTCATGTCCCTCTTCTAATCGAAGAAGTATATTTACCAAATCCATCACGGAGATTACAGTCGTGTAGGCGGTAGTGTTGTGCAAATGCGCCTTATGCGCGGTTGCAAAATTATTTGTCCATCAATGGATTCTGTCTGTGTCCCCCGAACATCTTCTTGCTCTACTTGAGCCATTGCATACGCAGGAATTTCGGTCGATTCGTCAATATACTCTTCGTCATCAGCGAGATTTATCTTCTTGAACGCAAGCACCCCGAGTGAAAGAAGTATAAGCAATCCGATAATGGATATGGGAATAAGAGGATGCCGAGTAGTAAGACCCCAAAGTGAAGAAGATACTTCAACCTCAAGTCGTTCACTCTCTTGAGAGACTCCCCCCCGTTGGTCTCTCGCAATGGCTATTACGGTGTATGACCCCGGCGAAAGTGCGAGTGCACTCTCAAATATCATTTTGCCCTCAGCATCCATTGTTGTGTGCTCAACCGTCGGGGAATCACTATTACGAGAAATAGTAATGTCGAGCGTTGCCCCTGGCACAGACTCAATCTGCAGGGCAAGAGAGTCCCCCTCGTGAACGCTCTGGTCTTGAAGTTTGATGTGTGGCTGAGGAAGGAATGCGATCTCAAATGAAGTTTGTCTCGATATGGTATTTCCCGCTTTATCAAAGGCAGTTATGGTTATTTCGTGGGTCCCCGGAATGGCTACATTGTGATGATATTGATCATTCGCAACACTTTCCCAACGCTCTGGCGCCCCTCCATCGAGGCTAAATTCATAATGATCAATTCCGGAGATGGTGTCCGTCGCAGTCACCTCAAAAACAATGTTTGGGTCTGACGAATCATCACGTTCGATCTCTTTTAATTCTAAATTCTCTGGTGGAATTTGATCAACCTGGATCTGATACGTATTCAAAGAAGTAGCCCCACTTGATACCGTCGCAGATGCATGAAGAAACCAGATACCATTTTCCAAATCGGCAATTTCTTTTGTGATGACTATCGGTGAAGAGAGGACCTTCCCCCTCCCGTCCTTATTCTGATCAAAACTCAATCGCAACTGTTTTACCTCTCCTTGAAATTTAAATAGGAACGAGCTCGATGAGGCATTGTACCATGATGATTGATTGGGGTGGGTCGGTGACGAAATAATCACTGCGGGGGATTCGGTAGTCGCACCAAGCACCTCTCCTTCGTCCTTGTTGTCGAGAAAGATGGGTTCGGGGTCACTTGGCTCGGCAAGTTCCTGGGGATTTATACGGTACTTTCCGCTCGTAAAACCGGTGACGATATTATTTCCATCACCATCATGTATTACCGCTTCATTTTCAAAACGAATATACATCTCGCCCGCACGCAAGGGAGTCGCATGCAAGGTAATCATGAGTGCGCCATTCAATACCGTCGAGGTTGCAAGTGTTCCACCAAACAGAATCTCTCCAATCTCACCATTGATGGTTGGTTCTTGTGTCCAAGAATTGAGCATTGACCCTTCGCGTGATACATCCGAAATTCTTACGGTGTTCGGATTGTAGGTAAGACGCGCCTCAACTCCGATTACCGGGCAATCAACCGACGTGACCACGATGCGGAGTGTGACTTCTTCGCCCGCGATGTATGTGCCTATTTTGGGCTCTAGGTCTATCGTCGAGGAAGTCGTTACGGGGCATGCGACAGGAAGTGACACGACGGTATCTGTTGCAGTCACACTGACTTCATCCGTAGCAAATGTGGTAGCAGGTAAGGCCAGAAATAGTATTGCGAGGAAAATGTATTTTGTATGCGTAGAAATAATATTCATATGCGAGTCCTCATATATTAGGGATGATCACTCGTGCGCGTTACTTCCGTATTCAATATTCCACGCCTACGATGAAATATCCAAAAGGAGATCACAATGAGGATGAGCAACGTACCTCCGATAACATACCACCAAAAATACGTACCACCATCAATATTACTGGAAATCGTACGAGTACCCTGATCACCATTTTGTGGGGCAAGTACCGCCTCCGAGGCATTCCCCGCGTTATCAATCGCACGAACAACGACTCGACTCTTCAGAGTCTGGTCGGTGAGTACATACGGACTTTTAGTGGTGATAATGTCTGCCTTTATATATTTTCCACCTCGCGCATAGCCAAATTGATTTGGGTCATCTTCCGTAACCTCATAATGATGCACCCCGCTCTGCTTATCGATAGTAGAGAAAACAATAAAATATTTTCCTTGGTATGTCTGCGGGTCTTGCTCGAGGCTTATGTGAAACAACTCTGGTGGAATCTTATCTGCATGCACAATGTCCAGCCATTCATTATTCAAACCCAAGGAAGAGAGCTCCCGAGTATAATCGCCGACCTGAAGAATAAGTGGTGCCACCGTTCCGAATCCATCATTCAAAAGCACTTTCGTTGCCGGACCAAACGTCACCAACATTGGCTCAGGTCCTGAGGTTGCCTTGCCACCAATCATATTACCCGGAATCGTAAAAATGACCTTCGCAATTATATTAGTTTTTCCAGGATCCCCCTGCACGCGTCCGCAATACCCCGCCGGGATACCCCCCTCAAAGCGCACGATGCCGTGTTCAAGATCAATGGTCGGCTCTTCAGGCCAGAGTGTCAAAAAAGACTCTCCTTTTGAAATTGCCGATGCTTTCATCCAATCCTTTGAGTAATTGAGCTCTACCGTTACCGCGTTCACACACTCTTCAAGAATCGTATCGAGACGGACGGTGGCCACAAAAGTATCACCAGGGCCGAAATGTCCATCTGGTGGATCAATCGAAAGAGTTGCTGCATGAGCAGAAGATGCCACCGTGAATGCAAAAAAGAGTGCCAACAAAAACACGAAATAGGGACGAATGCTCATGTGCTTATTGTACGCCATTATCCTGTCCAGTTAAAGAGTAATATTGAAAAATCAGTGAGGTTGACCCTTCCGTCCGTATTCAAGTCTGCTATAGCATGATCAGTCCCCCAGTGAAACAAAAGTATTGAAAAATCAATAAGATTTACTTTTCCATCACCGTTTAAGTCGGCATTACCGGGTGTTTGCACATCACGGACGCCAACATAGAAATTGACCGCCTGACTATAGCCACTTTTCGCCTGAGCACCAACGCCAAATTGCTCAAACATGCTCTTAATGGCGTGAAATGCTTCATTCTGAAGTCCATCGGTTGGTACCGTGGCATTCCAAAGACCTGAATCGGAGGATGTAGCGGTCACGCGCGGATTTTTTTCCTTATCAATATACAAGGAAACTTTTGCGCTCGGGGCGGTCGCACCCAATGCGTCCAAGAGGTCATTAGGGCCGATTTTTTTGGATTTTAAATCCAATGTCGGGGGAAGAAAAACATTGGATACCGACGTAACGGCGTTCTGCGTTACTTGAAAGGTCGTCGTGTATGTTATGGAACGCACACCCCGTGCATCCGTACCCCAAAAACCAAAGGTAATCGGCCCAGGCGTCACATTCGATGTTTCATAAGAAAAATTTGCCAATACGTCTGTCTGTACAACACCTATGATGGAGCCATCTTTCAAAATATTCACCGATGTATTCGGATATGCTTTCCCAGACAAAATAATACGTGTTTGGGCACTCACTGGAACAATGCCATTAAAAACACCGCCTCCACCTGAGCCACCCGATATGACTGGTGGTGGAGGTGGTGGTGCTGGTGGTGTCGAAGTAGAAAGCGGCGGCTCTTCCTGAATACAAATATTACTACACAGGTCCCCGCTCGTATTATTACCGTCGTCACACTGCTCTAGGTAGAGGGCCTGCAGTGCATTGTCACCACAATACGGCCCGTAACCCGAACAGGTAGAATTGCAGCGCTTTTGAACGCTGGAAGATCCATAATCTCCATCATTAAACAATCCGTCATCACACACCTCGCCAGGATTTAATATGCCATCATTGCAAATTGAAATCAGAATAGTCGTCGTTGCGACGGCAGCAAAACCAGTTATTGGTGTTGCGAGGAAGAAGACAACGCAAGCTGAAACGCAACGGAATATAATTTTATTCAGGGTAAGTTTCGACAAATGCATCTCTGCGGTTATCCGCGATGGGTTGTGGGGAAATCGGGACATGATGTTTATTTCTTTAACGCCTTCGCGATAGATCAACAACCCCACCTGAGACACCCGCTTGACGCTGTCGAGGGCGCGCGCGCGGAGGCTCCCGGTCTCTCGGTTCATCATCGTGGGAAATTCGCTGTTTACGCCTTCTCGGTTTTTTCAATTTAAAAAATATCCCAAAAAGAAGCAGCAGGATGACCACTCCTATCGGCACAATA
>LCOM01000049.1:17211-19819 GCA_000999395.1 Parcubacteria group bacterium GW2011_GWA2_47_7 | reverse complement strand
TGCTTTTTTATCCGGAGTTTGAAATAAAATATTTGAGATGATAACTACGTCACAGGAGGCATCACGCAACTTTGTCCCACCAAGCTTTTCAAGGTTACCCCAAATGTACGAAATATTGCCAATATGCTGATCCTTGCATGTATTTTCGAGACGCGTCAGTAAGTCTTGTTGTACGTCTATCGCATACACCCGACCGGTCCCATTCATCGCCTTTGCGGCCGCAATTGTATACGCACCAGAACCAGCACCAAAATCAGCGACTATCAAATTCTCTCCTAGACTGAGCTGTTCGATATTCTTTTCAGGTGCGGAAAACATGCTGAAATTATAGCATTTTGAGGTTGGGTACGGGAAGCAAGCAATCCACACACACTCAGTACTGGTAATTGGCATTAATATTCCATTGCCTACTTGGCAACGGCGTCTGCGACCTCCGATGACGAGTTTGGAGACACAATGCAATCATCTCCAAGCTCCATAAGGGTCTTTATCTTTGACACAATATCAAAGTGCCCATGTAAAACTTGGAAATGAAATCCTTGGATAGCCGCGTCTTTTACTAATTTTGATTTCAAAAAAAATGGATCTGCCCGAAATACCGTCTTGGTCATCTCTGCTTCATTGATGCCACCAGTGCGCAATGCAGAGAGATAGCGTTGCTGCCCAATTTCACGATATATCGGACTACTCTTTTGTTCCAATGAAAGACCCCATACTGTCTGAGTCAGTATCCGTTCCCCCGCAAGCATCAACAACTGCTTTGTATCCGGATCAATATCAGTCTTGTTCATTGATTCATTCTATTACATTAGGACACTAATACAAGAATTTTTTAGATACGCAAATCATCAACTGCCAAAAAAAGAAGGCCGAGCCAATTCAAAATTTTATACACTAGACCCGTATCATTAAGTTCATATTTTGCCCTGTCTGTATCGTCTACAATGAATTTCTGGCCAAACAATTTCATTAAAATATAACCAATTAACCCAAAAAGTAAGCAACTCACAACCAACGACCAAAGAAAATTTAATCCAATATACCCAACGAACATGACAAATACGACCGTCGGAGAGAGGACGAGTCAGAGTAGGGATATTGTCCCCCAACAGTTGTTATTTTTTCATCAACTTCGTGATATCGTTTCCTCTATTTTACGTCGGGGGGGGTTCGTATGTCGAATGAATTTAGCGGGTGATACAATCTCATGCGCGAAATTTTGGATGAAGTTCGAGGAATGGGGTAAGTTTGAAACGAGCACAGGTTAGCAAATCTCAAATGTTCATATTTCGGATGCAATGAGCGAAGAAAGCGCGAAGCGGTTGTGAGGCATACTCAGAGTACGACGAACGAGCCTCGCAAGCTTTCGACAAAGCAGTGCGCCCATATTACGCGATAACCTTACAACGTTATGAGCGAAGCGATGCTATCCCCTTCACGCAGCTTCATAATGCGCACCCCCTGCGTCTGTCTCCCAAGCACCGGCACCTCCTTGAGCGTCACGCGAATTACCTGGCTGTTTTTTGAAATAGCAACAATCTCTCCTTCGCGATCAGACACCACGAGACCGGTCATGAGCTTTCCTGTTTTTGGTGTGACTTTTGCGGTTTTAATACCAGAACCTCCACGCTTTTGAACCTTGTACTCAGAAAGCTTACTCATCTTTCCGTAGCCTTTTTCGGAAAGCACAACAAGGAGCGGATCTGTGTCCGACTTCTTGATGACATCAGCGGTCACGAGCTTGTCCTTTCCTTTGAGATTGATACCGCGTACACCGCCTGCGTTCCTACCCATTTCGCGCACGTCTGTATGCTTAAAGCGAATGGATTGGCCCTCCTGCGAGACTAGTGATATCTCATCCCCACTCTCGACAAAACGTGCCGTGAGGAGTTGATCTCCCGCTTGTAACTTAATTGCAATAAGTCCACTCCGGCGCACATCACGAAATCCGTCTGCGGCAACTTTCTTGACGACGCCTTTTTCAGTCACCATGACAAGCGAAAGCTCTTCAATCGCCTTCATCTCTCTCGGCATTACAAGCATCGACGTCACAGACTCATCACCACCGAGCGAAAGATAATTCATGATAGACTTCCCTTTCGTTGCGCGACGCCCCTCCGGAAGCTCATATGCCTTAATCTGATAGGCCTTCCCCTTATCAGTGAAAAACAAGATATCCGAGTGCGTTGATGTCGTCAAAAACATTTTGACAAAATCTTCTTCCTTTGTGTCGAGATCCATAACCCCAACGCCCCCACGACGTTGTGTGCGATATTCGGCTGGGTCGGTGCGCTTTATGTAACCACCGTCCGAGAAAACAATGACATTCTCTTTTTCTGGAATAGTATCTTCGATGGAAATAGTCTGTACGCCACCCTTCATTATCTTTGTACGTCGCTCATCACCGTATTTTTCTTTCACCTCGGCCATTTCCGCCTTAATAACTCCCATCATTTTCTTCATGCTTGCGAGAATAGACTCAAGCTCACTGATGGTCTCGGCAAGCGCCTTGAGTTCGTCATCAATCTTCTTGCGCTCTAGTCCAGCAAGTTTTGCCAGCTTCATTTCAAGAATTGCCGCTGCCTGCTTGTCGGAAAACTTAAATTCC
>LCOM01000049.1:0-17194 GCA_000999395.1 Parcubacteria group bacterium GW2011_GWA2_47_7 | reverse complement strand
TCGATATGATCAAGCGCTTTTTTGAGACCGAGCAAAATATGTTCGCGATCCTTCGCTTTGATGAGCTCGAACTCCGTACGACGCTTCACGACCGTCTTTCGGTGCTTGATAAATTCCTCAAGAATTCCTTTGATGGAAAGGGTCTGAGGGACGCCGTCCACCAGCCCCACCATGTTGTAGTGAAATGTTGTCTCAATCTCCGTATGCTTATAGAGATAGTTGAGAACTTTTTGTGGAGGAACGCCCTGCTTGAGATAGACGGCGACGCGAATGTCTCCCTTGGCAGATTCATCGCGCAAATCCTTGATACCTTCCAATTTCTTCTCGCGCACGAGGTCGGCAATTTTCTCGAGAAGCGTCGCTTTGTTCACGCGATACGGAAGCGACGTGATAATGATTTCGGTTTGTCCAGCCTTCTGCTCGACGATCTCTGCCTCACCGCGACAAACAACACCACCGCGACCCGTCGCATAAGCGTGGCGAATGTCAGTTTTGTTGTATGCAATACCTCCTGTTGGAAAATCAGGCCCCTTTATGAACTCGAGCAAATCTTCGCCGGTCGCTTCGGGATTATCAATGAGATGTGAAAGTGCGTCGACCACCTCGCCCAAATTGTGCGGTGGGATGCTCGTAGCCATACCGACGGCAATGCCCAGCGTGCCGTTGAGAAGTAAGTTCGGAACAACGGAAGGCAATACGGATGGCTCCTTGCGTGAACCATCATAGTTCGGCCGAAAGTCAACGGTATCTTTATCAAGATCGCGAAGCACTTCACTTGCAATACGTGACATCTTCGCTTCCGTATAGCGCATTGCAGCAGCTGAGTCACCGTCGATAGAACCAAAGTTACCCTGCCCAAAGACAAGTGGGTATCGCATCGAAAAAATTTGAGCCATTTTTACCATAGCTTCATAGACGGAAGTATCGCCATGCGGATGATATTTACCAAGCACATCACCAACAACCGCAGCTGACTTTCTAAATCGCGAAGAATACGTTAGCCCCATTTCATGCATTGAATAGAGTATGCGTCGATGCACCGGCTTCAATCCGTCGCGTACGTCAGGAAGTGCACGATCGACGATGACCGACATCGCATAGTCAATAAACGACTCGCGCATCTCCGTCACAATGTTGACCGGTAAAATTCCCTCTAAGCGAATCTCTGGTGCGGCATCGTCTTCTTTTTTTTGTATTGCTTTACTCATATTGATGGTGAAATACTTTTATTCATTTATCTACAATGCCGATTCATCGATAGCCGTAATCTCCTGTGTGTGAGCGCTCTCTTCCGTAAAAACCCCACGTTCACCGAGGGGCACTTCTGGCATGAATTCGGGATTTTCGGCAACATCTTTTATTTCGCTCTGCACGTCATTCCATGAAGATACCGTTTTATCTTTTACACCATGAAACACTCCGGCCACAACATCTACTGGCGATGGTTGACGAATAGTACCTGCGACAACGGATGAAGAGTACACGTTCCGACTCCCCCACCATATGACAACAACCAAGGCTGATAGCAACACCGTTGTGACGACGGCGATTTGCTTACGCACTGCTTTAGTGTCAGCTTGTCAACTGCAACGACATCTTCAGCTCCCGCCTCTTTGAGAAATGCTTTCAGCTGTTTGTCACTCGTGCTCTCAAAATCTACTGGAATGATAATTTTAGCATCAAGCATAACCGATATCTTGCCCGCTTCCGCAGGTGACAAGACATCCTCTCCTGAAATCGGGACAAACAAAATATCTACCTCGCCGATACCTTCGATGATTTCGGGTGAAAGTTCGGTTGATGCGAGAGCGCCAAGCACACAAAGACGAATACCATCCAGCTCTATTGTATATATAGTGTTCAACAACCCCGCCTCTCCTACCGGTTTTGGAGAAAGAAAGCCCGATACGGCAACACCTCCAATCTCATATTCGCCCGCGCCGGAGATTACAAACGGGACTTTGTCACCGTGCGAAAGGTTCTCGACACCATTAAGAATAGGGTGATTCATCGAAACGAGCCCAATACGGGCAGCAAAACGAATTGGCTTCATAATCGATTGCTTACCAAAGGGATTGACCCCGATAACGGTGTCGCCCTGAGTAATTTTTATGAACTGTCCTCCGTGGTACGTGATTATCATGCGGTTGAGTATAGCAATTTCCTCCCAAAATGAAAAGGTAAAAATCTACTAAATAGTGGCTATATTAAGTAGATTGTGAATCGCAAAATTTAATATTGACAATATTTACAAATATGCTATCATTGTACCCAGAGGTGACTGGACTTCCCGCACACGGTTGGCGGCCGAAGAAAGATGAGCATGGTGCCCATCTGCGCTGCGCAACCCATCGACACGTCGCGTATGACGCGCCCCGTCCCCGACCACTGTGGGGATGTGGGCCAGAACTGCGGCTCGCGCGGGGTCATATCCGTCACCATTTCGTCGCCGTCGGGCGACAGAACGGACTCGGGGAGTTGCCTTCCCCCAAGTCCACACCAAAGGAGCAGAATGCACCACATTCGCGATCCCACCTGATCTTTCCCGCACTTGCCTTAGCAGGCACAAAAAAACGCTCGCGAACCCCATTAAATTGGTAACGCATATGAGCTTCAAAAATAAGCTGACCATCAATCAGCACTGCACCGAGTCGACTGCACGGAAAGAGATGAGCCCCGAAAGGATAATATCGAGAAAAGCTTAGAAAAAAGCTAATCTCCTGGCCGAGCTCCACACCAAGTGCCAAGGTTCACCGCAGACAGGCCACGCCGTAAAAACGCGTGGTCTTCCTTTTTTTTTCTTATCTTTATATCTCCATGGCTTAACTATGCCTTTATGTATAGAAAATGCCTGTCTTCTTCTAGCCATTGACAAACTTTCTATAATACATAGTATAAATATGCCCGTGGACGGACACGGGCCAAAAGTCCGTCATAGGTGCCCAACTTCCCTTAGGCAAGGAAACCCCCGAGTGCTCATGCACTTGGGGATTTTTTTTACTACTTTACATAAGGGGTACCCAGCGTAGTGATGGGTTGCAAAAAAAGACGTTTCTTGGTAGTCTTTCGGCACAACTGAATATTAGCAACACTATTGGGATTAACCCGATTTTAGGCTCGCATAGCTAAGACGACCCCCAAGAGGAACAGTTATCTGCCCTCACGCAGATTTTTATTTTTATGGCCACAATAGAACTGGAGGAAGAGGTCATCATCGTTGGAGGCGAGCAAGTGCTCTCCCCTGATCACCCGATGACCAAGTACATGACGGAAATCGTCAATCGCCCGGAACCGGGAGAGATTGTCGAAGGACCCGTCATCAAAGTCAGCAAAAAAGAAGTGTATATCAACATGCCTCCTTACGGCATCGGCATCATTTACGGACGCGAGTACATGAATGCGCGTGATTTGGTGAAGCACATGAATATCGGTGACGTCATCACCGCCAAGGTTGTTGAAAGCGAGAACGAAGACGGATATGTTGAGCTTTCACTCAAGGAAGCGCGACAATCACTCATTTGGGGTGAGGCGGAAGATTATGTACGCAAGAAGACTATCCTCGACCTTGTGGTCAAAGATGCAAACAAGGGAGGCCTTATGCTCGACTGGCAGGGTATCTCTGGTTTTCTCCCCGCATCACAACTTTCCGGAGACCATTACCCTCGCGTCACAGATGGAGACAAGGATAGGATTCTTGAGGAACTCAAACGACTTGTCGGCGAGAAAATCTCGGTCGTCATGATCACCGCAGTACCAAAAGAAGGAAAACTTATTTTCTCAGAGAAGGAGCACAATCAGAAAGAGAAGGAGGAAATCGTCTCCAAATACCAGCTCGGTTCTATTGTTGATGGTGAGATTACCGGTATCGTTGACTTCGGCGCATTCATGAAGATTGAGGAAGGGCTTGAAGGACTCATCCACATTTCCGAAATGGACTGGGGCCTCGTCGACGATCCTCGCAAACTCTTCAAGGTGGGAGAGAAACTGAAGGCGCAGATCATTGAGATCAAAGACAACAAAGTTTCACTTTCCGTGAAGGTGCTCAAGGAGAATCCATGGAAGAGTGCCGAGAAGAAGTACAAGAAGGGCGACGTCGTCAAAGGCGTTGTCATCAAATTCAACAAGTACGGAGCACTCGCATCCATCGAGGAAGGTGTTGCGGGTCTTGTCCATGTCTCAGAATTTGGCACGGAAGAGAAGCTTCGCACGGCGATGGAGCTCGGCAAGGTCTATCCGTTCACCATTACGCTTTTTGAGCCAAAGGATCAGCGCATGACGCTTTCGTTTACGACAGAGAAGACTGCGTAAGATCACTCTCGGTATCACTCAAAAAAAACGCCACCCGCTTGGGTGGTGTTTTCTTTTGGAAATTGACAACACTATCTCAGTTGATAGGATGAAGACCAGAGATGCTGTTTGGAGGGAAAAATGAGTGAGATTAAACATGTGCTTACGGGAATTCGCTGTAAACTCGAAAATTGCGAAGATGGAATCATCATCAAAAAAACGGTCATGGAGCTCGCAATTCCACAAAGCGAGATACGTATGGGAGGAGGGCCTCTACCGATGACGCAGGTCGTGACCTGTTACTGCGATACCTGTGGGGTCACCTACGAACCGAGTATCGTCCTCAGGTCGATGAGATCCACATCTCAACCATGACATGACCGGATCTTTTGTCTAAAAAAGCCGTACCACTTGGTACGGTTTTATCATTTCAAAAAAGTTCTTTGCGTCAACGAAATATTGTTTGCTCGCTTTCCTGTGCAACGTATAATAATTACGTCACCAATTTCTATGGACAACGGAACACTTTTTAAAAAAAATATTTTAGAGAACATCAAACTGCCAATTAACTCTGCACAGCAATGGCTCATGGGGAGTGACGCGCGTGTCCTAGTCATACTTATTCTTCTCGCTGCACTTACGCGCTTACCGCTTATATTTTTCCCGAACAGCACTATTGCAGATGAGGTAACTTATGCAAATTTTGCGACACTTGTACATTATGGAATTCCATTTTTTGATATTCACCCCCCACTCGTACGCATTGTATTTGCAAACATCCTTAGTGCGATAGAATATACTCCAAAAATATTTTCATTTGCCATCGCACAACCATATGGGGATTTCCCTTTTACACTATTACGATTTTTTGTTGCAATATTTGGAATATCTCTTCCTCCCCTTCTCTATCTTATTGGAAGACTATCTCAACTCTCGCGCCCGTGGGCCCTGCTTGGAGGACTACTTGTGATTTGCGACAATGCACTCACTCTGTATGGAGGAAGTATTCTGCCTGATACACTATTACTTTTTTTTAATTTCGCCGCACTAGCCTGCGTACTCATTTCTACAAAAATCATTAAGCCTCGTTACTCATGGCTGTTTGTCATTCTTGGCAGTGTACTATGGGGCCTCGCGCTTTCAATAAAATGGACGTCATTGGGGATGCTTCCTGTTTTTGCACTTCTTTTCCTCGTGATGAGGGACCGGTCTATATTCAAGCTTTGCGCATACACATCACTATCAATTATCGTCTATATTTCAATATTTTTTTATTATTTTACGTTATTTTCTCCCACCAACAATCCAATAATATTTCTCTCACCAGTAAAATACAGTAGCGAAATTCAAGATACTCGATTCCCTGACCCACAACAGCCGATGAGTATTATCAAATACATTGCCACCTCCCAACAACTCATGATGAGCGCTAACGAATCAATTTATAACGACCAACGACCGAAGACTCCTCACCCAAACACGTGGCCACTCGGTCAACATCCAATACACTATTGGTGGGATGAGCATATGCCTAATAAAAATATTTACCTGATTCCAAACATAGTGCTTTGGCCACTTTTGTTTCTCGTATTTCTTTATGCACTCTATGCGCTGGGGAAGAAATTGATATTCCACCCATTGGACACTTGGCACGATAATCAATTTATCATCTTATTTACTGTTGGATATTTGGTCAATTATCTGCCATTTTTCTTTATTCATCGCCCGATGTATCTCTACCACTATTTTCATTCACTTCTATTTTTGATGCTCCTTACTCCTCACATTCTTCCGATAGTCCTCCAAAAAATAAGCAAATTACTACGAGCACCGCAGATTTTTACTCCGCTACTGGCCGCATTATTGACCCTTATCGGACTCATGTATCTCGTTTTTCTACCACTCACCTACGGCTGGTAGAAGTTCTTTTAAGCACTATGATTCGAGGGCTGTATTTTTTTGATATTATTTTTCGAATGCCTTGTGTCCGTACTTGACCAGACATGACGCTTTTTGAATGATTTCAAGAACCGACGAGACCCATCTCACACCCGTGACATAACCCGATCTTTCGTCTTATAAAAAAACCGTACCACTTGGTACGGTTTTGTTATGTTAAAAAAGTTCTTTGCGCCAAAGGTATGCTGGTATCGCGAGTCGTTCGCGAAACATGAACGCAGAACGAGAGCGAACCCACCATTCGTCGGCGTCAAAATGATAACCGATTGATGAGTCGGTCATCGCCTTTGCGCCGGGAAACCTGGCATTACGGAGACAGCGTACGCAGCGCTCTACATGATCCTGATGAGCCGCGGCATAAACCCCAGAAACCAAGTGGCGTCGAACTGACAGAAAACCTGCTGCTGCCTCTGCTACGTCGCGCGAAGAGAGATATCCTCTATCTTTCATTGGAACGGTGCAATGGACCTGCACGCCAAGCGCCCGGAGCTCTATTGCGACCTCCCATTGCGCAATCACATAACAACCCTCTGTGTCACTCTGTACATTAGACGCGACCACTCTCCCGATCTCTCTAGAACTCAGCGAGGGCTGAGTCGTTCCGATTCTGCCAAAAGAAAATGCAACAATTGCCTTCAAAGAACACCTCCTCAATTACTGGTGCTCGCCTCAGCGTACTACGCATGGTGCAATCTGTCATGTGCTTCTGCAAAAAAAATCCCCCAGATCGTGGGGGGATTTGAAAAACTATTGACCAAGCAGTGTGCTCTTTGCTTCAAATTTCGGACAAAATGGTGCATATACACGTGTCTTTCCAAGCGGGCGGCACACAGAAGATGAGCCGCAATACCGATACTCCGACTTTTTATTATACTCAGCTCTTCAACTGAAAATTTTTCAAGAACGAAATCCCCCGCTTTTCTTCGTGGTGCGTCCGACGTGATCTCCGGCGCTATCCCGACACGAAAGCGATAAAAATCGCGCGTTTTGATGGTGGCGATAATAGACTCAATGCCCTTCTGTCCGCCTGCACCGCGGTCGCGCGCCGAGCGCCACGACCCTATAGGCAAATCCGCGTCGTCATGAATGACGATAAGCTGCGCCGCTTGATCCCTACTCTTCACCAGAGACACAAGGCTTTTCCCCGAATCGTTCATGTAAGTTTCAGGCTCGAGCAAGAGAACCTCAGTCCCCGCAATCTCTCCTTTGGACACGAGTGCGTCGTAAGTTTTTTTATATTCCCAATCAGAACATGCATATTTTTTGCGAAACACCTCAAGCACAATACGCCCCGCGTTGTGCCGCGTTTTCGAGTATTCCATCCCGGGGTTTCCTAATCCAACAATTATCCAGCGCATAGACTCAATTTAGCGTATATTCCTCAAGACTGCTAATTGTGAGGGTATTCTGTGGCGAATGCGAAACATGGCAACAACAGCGCGAAGACCATCTCGTGTCGTCGACAGCTTGGACTGACGCCCTGGATAGCGATGCTCATTCCATGTGACGGGAACTTCGACAAGAGGAATGTTGAGGCCTTCGAGGATTGCTACGAACTCAAGGTCGAAAAACCACGTGTTCTCTTTTGTAGACAGAAAAATGTTTATGACGGAATCAGGCATCAACTTGAGAGGGCACTGCGTATCGCTCGCGCGAACGCCAACGATATATCGCGCAAGAAGCCGAAACATGTGAGAACTCATCGTCCTCCACCACTCTCGACCTGGCATGACGCTTTTTGGATGGTTTCGGGAACCAAGGACAACTGAACCAGGGTGCGCTTCGGCGCATGCGAGTGCCGAAATAATATCTTCCGGAGGAACAGAGAGGTCAACATCGGTAAATCCGACGATATCTCCGCTCGCTTGTACAAAGCCGGCCCTGAGCGCCCTTCCCTTTCCTTTTTCATCCAAATGCACCACGCGAATCCGCGCATCATCAATCTGGCTAACGCGTGCGAGAATATCATCAGTTGACGCATTGTCGACAACGATAATTTCCCAATCTGAGGAATACTGCTGTTCAAAGTTTTCGGCAAGAAGCCGAAGGGTCGGAAGAATGACAGGGGCTTCATTGAATACAGGTATGACAAGTGATAATTTCATAAGGGAAACGGGTGACCCGCTATCTGTTCTTTGCTATCATGGAAAGCGTACCGTATGGGAACGTATATAAATAATAGCATGGAAGTATGTGTGTTCAACAATCATACGAACGCGAACAGAGTGCGATTCATCGCAACACAATGAAACACCTCACAAGCCTTATAGAATTTTTATATCAAAAACGAGCGCTCCATTTTATTTTAACTGGCCTGACCGGAGTACTCCTCAATGTGCTTACCACGTGGACCCTTACCGAATTCGTGTTTGGTGTCGACTTATACATGATCGGGTATCTCACTGGGACAGCGGTCAATCTCTGCTACAACTTTTTACTGCATTCCATCCTCACATTCGGCACGAAAAAAGATCACGGCAAGCGTTTTCTTAGCTTCATGCTCTTTAGTGCACTCTCGACTATTGTTCAGATAATTATCGTGCACTTGTTCACAGAATATTTGGGTCGTAACTACTACTTGCCGATCATTTCACTGACCATTCTCGGGCTTTCTGCGGTAAGTTTTGTCTTTTTCAAATTTACACTATTCAAGGAACACGGAGCACCTGTTATTTATGCTACTACTCCGCGGGAGGAGCTTCGCATACTTCGTGAAGGACTACACCGATTCGCACGCATCGGACACGCATGGCTTTCCCGCGACAGAAACGTCCTCTTAATCATACTCGTACTCGCCACGCTTACGCGGCTTCCGTTCCTCGCCTATCATAATCAGACGATGTTCGATGAATTTTATCACGCAAACTTTGTTTCACATATTGTACATGAACTTCCGATGTTTGATATCCACCCACCACTCGCTCGAATTATATTTTCCGATATCGCAAAACAGATTCCGTATACCAAAGACTTTTTAATCATTCCATTTTCCGACATAAATACCGCGTCCAACATTTCATTTGACGATTTCCCATTCTTCCAAATACGCTTTCTTGTCGCGTTGTGTGGTATTTTTTTGCCGCTGGTCTTCTATGCGATTGGTCGACTGCTTCACTATTCACCTCTCACCGCACTTCTTCCCGCACTATTCATAATATTTGACAATGCACTCTTACTTTACTCACGCGCGATGCTTCCGGATATGCTTCTGTTGCTGACGGAATTTATTGGTCTGGCTTGCGCGCTCCAGATGTTGCGACTAAGGTCTTTCAAACAAAAAATATTATGGATTTTCTTGTCGGGCCTATTTTTAGGACTTGCGCTGTCTACCAAGTGGACCGCGCTTGCACTCATTGGCCTCGTGATGCTCATTCTTATGCAGAAACGTTTTTGGTATCATGCTTTTTTTATCCTCATCATTTCAATAACGACGTATTTTGGAGTTTGCGTATATTATTTATCCGAATTCCCTCAGGGTGGTAAGGTCGATCCGATTTCCCCCGCATTCAATGTTCCGGAAATCCAACAGTTGTCGTTTCCTGCAGGAAATGACCTGTCTGCAATCATTCGATTTGTGCCAAAATTCAACGCGATCATGATGCATGTAAATTCGAACAAAGAGATTTCAAGTTTAATGATCGCAGCTCCTAATTCGCTCGCATGGCCGCTCGCAAGAAGTGAGATACTGTTTTGGAAAAGCGACAATCAAACCCAACGCATTGTACTACATGGAAATGACCTACTCTGGTCCGTCGTATTTTTTCTTTTTTTGTTTGAAATCGGTTGGGTATTCACTACTTTTTTCTCTTCGCGAAAATGGCCCATCGGCGAAGTAGAAACAATACTGATCGCTGGATATGTAATGAATTACATCCCATTCTTTTTTATACAACGGCCGATGTATCTCTATCACTATTTCACCGCACTACTCTTTCTCTTCCTGCTCGCTCCGCTCGTGATTCCTCGGCTCCTCTCCTGCATAAAAATTCTTACACGCGATCGCTTTATCGGAATAGCCATTGTGTCACTCATTGGATTTCTTATTCTGATAAATTTTATCTTGCTACTTCCTACCACATACGGTTTCTAAGATTCCGATAGGTCACACGTTTCACCCTTGTGTCAACGACGATTTTCCCGTATGATGTAGGCAAATGAGCACTGAAAAAGAACCCGTTACCGACTTACGCGACACCACCGGTAACGAGGCGAGTACACCCGTAGCCACGAATAACAAAGAGAATGAAGTAGCTCCGGCATCGACCCTCCAACTCATATGGGAAACCGTGCGTTATGCGCTTATTGCGGCGCTCATCATCATTCCAGTACGCACTTTCGTCGCCCAACCCTTTGTGGTATCTGGAAATTCCATGTTTCCTACATTTCAGAATGGTGAATACCTCATCGTGGACGAAACAACAAAATATATCGGTGATTATCAGCGTGGCGATGTTGTGATACTCCGCTACCCCAATGACCCGTCAAAATTTTTCATTAAGCGAGTGATTGGTCTCCCTGGAGAAACGGTTACCATCCAAAATGGTCAGGTGTCTATCACTAGCGAAACACAAAAAGAGCCACTCGTCCTCTCCGAACCGTATGTAAAAAATGCAAAATTCGACAGCTCCAATCGCACACTTGATAATGAGGAATATTTTGTCATGGGAGACAATCGGGCACAGAGTATTGATTCATTTGGTGTCACCTATTAATTACTTAGATTTATTCATCCATTCGTCACACTATGACAAAAAAAGAAACTGATAAGAAAATTGCTCCCACTGCCCTTAAAGGAATGCGCGACCTCATCGGTGATGAATCACATAAGTATCAGGGATTTTTTGAGAAAGCGGCAGAGGTGGCGCTCTACTACGGCTTTCAGCCTATTGACGTGCCCATCATGGAGCGTGAAGAAGTTTTTCTCTCCACGCAAAGCGAAGATACCGACCTCGTCGAAAAAGAGATGTACGCGATGAAGACTAAGGGTGGAGACAAGATTGCACTGCGCCCCGAGGGTACAGCTCCGGTGATGCGCGCATATCTTGAGCATGGAATGATGTCACACCCACAGCCAGTCAAATTCTATTACTACGGCTCATTCTTCCGCCATGATAATCCACAACGCGGACGCTATCGTGACTTTCGGCAATTCGGCATCGAAATGATAGGCTCTTCAAAGTCCATCAGTGATGCACTGGTCATTTATTTGAACGTGATGATACTCAAAGAAGTGGGACTCTCAAACATCATGATTGATGTAAATTCCATCGGCGATAAAGAATCGCGCGCACCCTATCTTCGTGAGCTCACTACCTATTACAGGAAACACATCAACCATCTCTGCGCGAACTGCAAGCAACGCATCAAGACCAACCCACTCCGCCTCCTCGACTGCAAGAGCCCTGAATGCCAAATCTATAAAGAAAAAGCGCCACAATCGATTGCACATCTCTCCCCCGCTGCCAAACAGCACTTCAAGGAGGTGCTCGAATTCCTTGATGCGCTCAAACTTACCTATCGCATCAATACCAATCTCGTTCGCGGACTCGACTATTATACACACACCGTTTTTGAAATTACCGAAATTCCTGACGATCGACCCGCGGAGATCTTTGCGGAAAACGCCACACAGCTCGAAGCGACAGACAAAGAGAAGGACGACAAAAAGAAGAAACACGAACGTGAAGACGAAGCGAATATGCCGATGTCGATTGCAGGCGGTGGACGCTATGACTACCTCGCGAAACGTCTCGGAAGCAAGAAGGATATTCCGGCCGTCGGAAGTTCGATTGGTGTGGATCGCGTCCTGATGTCACCAAACTACAAAGGGGTGGCTCCTCGCATCGTCAAAAAGCCGAAGATTTTTTTCATCCAACTTGGTTTCGAAGCAAAATTGAAGTCACTCGAGATAATCGAAGTCTTGCGCGCCGCACGCATTCCCGTAACCCATTCGCTCAACAAAGATTCTCTAGGCACACAGCTTGGCATCGCCGAAAGAATGCAGGTCCCCTTTTCGCTTATATTTGGTCAAAAAGAAGCCCTCGAAGGCACGGTTATCGTCCGCAACATGCTCACCCGCTCGCAAGAGACAATAAAGATTGCAAAATTAGCTGATTACATAAAAGCAATCAAATAGCATTTGGGGAGAAAAATGTCGTAGAGTAGTTATTCTTTGTAAGCCCACCTTTCAAAAAGGTGGGCTTACTCTTGAAAAAAGTGGTATGCGGTGTTTACTCTAAATCTTACAACTCATTCCCCCCTACATAAACATATCGCCTCACGAATTTATCCAAATACACAAGAAGCAATGAATGAGGATGGTTACAATAATTTTGAATACCGAGAAGGAAAACGCTAATAAAAAATCCCCGCGTCATACGACGCGGGGCTCTTCCTTTGCTTACTCTGGCTTTGGTTCAACGATCACCTCATCGGTGCTCGATTGAGCCACTGCCTTCTCTGCCTCATCACCACTGGTCATAAATGGCTTCTTTGGACGCTTCAAGCAATAACGGCCATTGATAATAATGATGATTGCACGCTTGCCGTTCGCATACTGCACAACGTGAGAGTTGGTGTGACTGCTCGGTCCACCATGCTCATACTCGAGCATGCCGGTCGATTTACCGGCACTGTAGCATCCGTCGATGATCTCGGCCGTGTGACTGTGCCCCTTCGTGACCTTCACCCCAAGCTTCGAGAGATTCTTGGTCGTCCCGCGCGAACCATTGGGACCAATGTCACCATGGAATCCATACTCGACCTGAGCAAGCACTTTGCTTTCCCCGGGCTTTAAGAACTGCACGTTTGGTTTCGCAAACATTTGTGCGTATGACACATAAGGATCATCGAACGCGACGCCGCCATCGGTCAGTCGCGCGCTCTCCGTTGCACGGTACGCACACTCAAGATAGAACTGCGCATTCACCGGATCATGCCGAAAATCTGCATCCTTCAGCCATCGTGCGATCGCACGATCATGATTGCTCGATACGATAACCGACTTGCGCTCATTCGTCGTATGCTTGTTCACAAAACGTATCGCATCCTCAACCTCAGTGCGTACACATTCGATCCCATATTTCCACTTTGCGAATTTGGTGATCCAGTCGTCCTGATGATGGTGGTTGCGCGAATGAAAATCAACCGTGTCATGCCAAAAGAGATAGCGCGGATTGATCATCTTCACGAGACTATCTGGTGCGGTAAAAGTTGCCTTGATCACATCAGGCAGGATCCACCGCTGGTGGATATCACCCATCGAGACAGACAGAGCGGGCTTCGCGGGGCGTGCCCCCTCGGAAGTGAATTCCACATCAAGATCAATAAAACTCCCCTGCTTGGTCGCATTCAGCTGACGGATGTGAAAAACATCATCAACGTCGACCTCGACGATTAGGGCTCCGAGACAGTGAGCGAATTTCCCGAGCTTGCCTTGCTTCGTATCGGTGTAATTGCGCACCGTACATGCACCCGTCGTCATCATGATCTTGGGATGCTTGTGTTGCGGAGTTGCAACCGAACGCATACCACGAGAACCGTGACCGACAATGCCGCTCTTGTCTTTGGTGAGCGCGTCCAGTCCGACGAGCGGCTGACGAGCCGCCCATTGTACCTTCACATCACCAAGGATCAATAGTCGTTCATTGAGAGCGATCCATCCGTTGCACAAATATGGCACAACTGCTTCGTCCCACCATTCATGATCCTTGTTGTTTTGTGTCCACTGACTGGTCGGGTTCTTATACCGACCGGGGATCACGACGAGTTCGGCCTCATAATACTTTGCCGCACAAAGAAGTGACAGCCATCTTACACAAATAACGCTGTTTCTCACTACCAGTATTTGTCGTTTGACCATACCGAATAAGCGCAGAGCCACCACACCAAGGACAGTAGCCAAACTCACCAACGCGCACCCCAAGACTTGACGAACTTTTCGTTTTTTTTGTTTTCACTATGTTCCCCCTTCAGAGAATTTTTTCAACGACCCATTGCTGTTCTCATTCTAGGCAAGATTACCCATATGGCCATCTTGACAGTGGTCTTAAATGAAACTCTGATGAAGATTTTTATGAGTCTAGGTCACGCGAATACAGGAACGTTAACATTATCCACATATGAAAAATTCTTATTTAATCCCGAGGAGACCAAACAACATTTTGCGCACCAATGTGACGTTATCTTTCTTTGATGCAGAAAACTGAATGATGTCGGCATCAGGAAATTCCTCTACGAGTTTTGTCATGACCTTGGGACGGTCATTGCCACTCAGCTTGTCTATCTTGTTCGCGATGATAAGTAGCGGATGACCCTCTTGGCGCGCAAGGCCAATGAGCTCACGGTCGTGCTCCGTCGCTCCGACGCGCGCATCGAGAATAAGGACGAGCATTTTTGGTTTCGCTTCGCCACTCGTGATGTACCATGCGATGTGCTTCCGTATCTTGTCTTTTGCTTCATCGGTCATACGCGCATAACCATATCCGGGTAGGTCGACAAAGTAACCTTTCCCACCAACCTCAAAAAAATTAATCTCCTGCGTCTTCCCTGGAGTTGAACTCGTCCGCGCGACGACCGCCCCCAAGATGGCATTAATGGTCGAAGACTTCCCTACGTTGGAACGCCCAACAAAGGCGATCTGTGGCTTCGGGTCGAGGAGGATACTATCGGTCCCGTTAATTCCACGACTGAATTTTACCTGCACGCCTGCGGCAGTACTTGGCTTGAAATGCTTCGTTGTGCGTGGCGGAAGTCCGAGTTTGCGTGATGCTTTTTTCTTTGGTTTTGAGTTGCGTTGCATACGTGCATAGTAGCGGAGAGTCGGTGTACACGCAACAATTTCAAGTATTATGGAATTAATCAAAAAAAAGCCGCACTATTGCGGCCTTACTCATTTCACCTATTTTTTGTTATCCGATTCTTTTGCGGCACACGCGGCGCAGATTTGCCCGCTACCATCCACATAGTAAGCTCCACCCACATACCGGGCCGGATGGTCCACGTGAAGCTTGGATGAAAAATTCATGTCCTTTGCACAGCTCGTGCAAAACTCGATACCTGTGTGTTTTTCGCGCTGAATGGCATCTTGAATCAATTCAGAAAAGGTCTTTTTGGAAATCGTCGAGTCTGTCATTATCTCATCTCCTGTTGTTTGCTCCTCGCTTATTATTCATAAATAAATGCTTTTGTCAAGAAAGTCGTTGTATCATATTCCGTGTTATACTTTCAAGTACTTAATTTTTTAATTTATTTTACTATGGAGGAAAAACAAAATGCACCCCACTCCCCACATGAATCCCACGAGAACGCAGTCGCTCCACATCCCTCGCATCGGGCTGATATCAAGAAGAAGGATGACAACCTAAGCATCCCCATCGCGATTGTCTTTGCCGGGATACTTATTGCGGGAGCAATTATTTTCACAAACAATAGCGCACCCGTATCGTCCGCACCTCTTGCTGTTGACCCTGCGAGCCAAGGGGTGGCTCCCGTACCAAAGGATGTCGATGTTGACCTTCTTGCCCTACGAGCCGACGATCATATACAAGGAAATCCAAATGCAGATGTCGTCATCATCGAATACTCAGACACAGAGTGCCCATTTTGCAAGCGTTTCCACGACACCATGGTCGAAGTCATGAAAAAGTACGGAAATAGTGGTCAGGTCGCATGGGTCTACCGCTACTTCCCGCTCGATATGCATCCCAGGGCAAAAAAAGAGGCAGAGGGACTTGAATGCGCGTTCGAGTTGGGGGGCAATGATGCCTTTTGGAAATATGCGGACAAGATTTTTGAGATCACTCCGGCAAATAACGGTCTTGATGTCGCGATGATTCCAAAAATTGCCGGTATGGTTGGACTCGATGTACCAAAGTTCACACAATGTCTCGATAGCGGAAAATACACCGCACGCGTACAACGCGACTTTGTGAATGGTGCAAATGTTGGTGTTCGCGGAACACCATACTCTATCATCTGGAACAGGAAGACCGGAAAGCAAATACCAGTAAATGGAGCCTATCCGATCGAGAATCTCACTCAAATGATTGACCAAGCAATCGGATCATAATAATTTCGTAGCGATAAAAAATCTCCACATTTGTGGAGTTTTTTTATCGCACAATAAACCAGAGGGAACCCCAAAAAGCCCCGCGCCGTATTTGCATACATGCGCGGGGCGATATCAAGGGTCAGAATATCAGCATGACACAAGAAATCCAAGTTACCCAGCATCAGACTTGCGGATACGGAAGACAAATCGGTTGTACGCACGCCACTCATACGAGGGCTCCGCACTGTACGTGCCGAGCCACAGACCATCATCGCGCCGAGTGAGGTAGAACACGTGCGGGTTGCCATCGCGGTCGGAGATTTGCTTTATCCCTATCGCCATCCACTCAGATGTGTCCGTTGTGAGGCGGAGTGCCGGACCCACTTCGGGTGAACAGAGTTCGAGTCCCCACTCTTGTGCACGTTGATATATTTCATCAGTCGTTACACCTTGTGAAAGCCCGAGGTCGGAAACGGTGAGGCGTACGAGTGCGATATGCTCGCCGGATGGAAGTGTGACAAACTCAGGACTTTCCAAAAGTTGCTGTGCATAGACGCCAATTTTGATGTTTTTCTCTGCGAGTGCCTTCTTGTAGTCTTCCTTGGTCTTCCCGCCGATCTCGATGTTGTATGCTTGGAGTTTGCCTTCGGGAAAAGTGGTATAGATATGTTCGAGATGCTCCGGCAGTTTCTGGAATATGCCCGGTTCGAGCTGTCCGATATAGACCTTAGTGTTTTCGCTTATCTGGCTCGGCACGTGAGCGATCTCATCTCTCGTACATTCAAAGATGACGAGTATGTCTTCCTCGGGGTTTCTTTTATCGCGGAGTTCTTTGATGCGCGGGTCTTTCTTGTAGCCAAAGCCTTCTATCGAAGTGTCAACTTCATAGAGGAAGGT
>LCOM01000048.1 GCA_000999395.1 Parcubacteria group bacterium GW2011_GWA2_47_7 | reverse complement strand
GGGTAAGAAACTTTTCATTGTGAAACAGAATCGCTTTAATCCACCGATTGCGCACGCCAAACAGATCATTCAAGAGGGAAAACTCGGAAAGATCCTTTCGGTCCAATTGAATTGTTTTTGGAATCGTAATGAGGATTACTATAAGAACTCACCGTGGAAGGGGACGATTGCTCTCGATGGAGGGGCGCTCTATACGCAGTTCAGTCACTTTATTGACCTTCTCTATTGGATGTTTGGAGAAGTAGAGGAGCTTTCTGCTGTAACAAAAAATAGCAATCATCCGAATATTGAGATCGATGATGAGGGTGTGGTATCGGGTCGCTTCACTCAGGGCACGCTATTTACCATTCACTATACGACCAATAGTTACGGGAAAAACATGGAAGGCTCACTGACGGTGTTTGGCGAAAAGGGGACCATGAAGATCGGAGGTGAATATCTCAACGTTTTTGAATATGCCAATATCGAAAACTATACGATTCCTGAATTGCCACAAGGGAACAAGGCAAATGATTATGGAACATACAAGGGTTCAATGTCCAACCACGACAAAGTTTATGGAAATGTGGTGAGCGTGATGTCCGGTGGTGGGGCAATTTCGACCAGCGGAATGGAGGGACTGAAGACAGTTGAGATTATTTCAAAGATATATAACATAAGCAGTCCATGGCGCAAGTAGTGCTACTTGTGGGGCACCTCAGACTGTTGTAGTCTGGAGGGAGACGATCATTCGGAACATAAAATGAACAAGCCAACGATAGTGGAATCAGGTATTGTGGATGTCGCGTGCGGCACAAACGTGCGCATTGTGATGCCGGTCAACGTGTACGGGTGCACACTCGGCGACGATTGCTTTGTGGGTCCATTCGTCGAGATACAGAAAGGCGCGTCAATCGGTTCGCGGACGCGGGTGCAATCTCATGCTTTTGTGTGTGAGCTTGTCACTATCGGGGAGGACTGTGTTGTTTCGCACGGAGCGAAATTTATCAACGACAGATTTGATGAAGGTGGTCCTGCTCATGGAGATAAGTCAAAGTGGAAGGCGACAATAGTCGGCAACAATGTTTCTATCGGAACAAATGCTACGATTCTTCCTGTGACCATCTGTGACAACGTCGTTATCGGTGCAGGGGCCGTGGTCACGAAAGACATCCTTGTGCCCGGAATCTACGCAGGAAATCCCGCTCGCTTGTTACGTAAATTATGACAATACAACAAAAAAACATACCGCTCGTAGATCTTGGTGCGCAATATCGATCGATCAAGACCGAAGTCGATACTGTTATTGCGAACGTTTTGGAACATTCCGCCTTCATCGGCGGAACTTTTGTTCAGCAATTTGAGGAAGAATTTGCAAAAGCACAGGACGTAAAATATTGTGTTGGGGTGGGTAATGGCACAGATGCAATAATCATTGTTTTGAAAGCCCTTGGTATTGGAGTTGGGGATGAGGTCATTATTCCGGCAAATTCTTTTATTGCAACATCGGAAGCAGTGACCGCCTGTGGCGCAAGTGTGGTCTTTGCTGATTGCGGTTCCGCAGATTATTGCATATCCCCGGAGTCGATTGCCGCAAAGATTACGATACGCACGAAAGCCGTCGTCGCCGTTCACTTATATGGTCAGCCTGCACAAATGGACGAGATTATTGCACTCACAAAAAAGCACAACCTCTTTCTTATTGAGGATTCCGCGCAGGCGCATCTTGCTGAGTACAAAGGAAAGAAAGTGGGAAATTTTGGCATCGCAGCTACTTTCAGTTTTTACCCTGGGAAAAATCTTGGTTCATATGGAGATGCTGGTGCTATTGTGACGAATGACGAAGCGCTTGCAGTTCGCTGCCGGATGCTCGCAAATCATGGACGTGCGAAGGGGGAAAAGTACGACCACCATATAGAGGGATACAATTCTCGT
Source organism: Parcubacteria group bacterium GW2011_GWA2_47_7 (assembly GCA_000999395.1). GTDB lineage: Bacteria > Patescibacteriota > Minisyncoccia > Phycocordibacterales > UBA6899 > MHLP01. Next base: position 3,832 of record LCOM01000048.1, on the reverse strand, counting down.
CTCGATGGATTACAGGCAGCGATACTCTCGGTCAAACTGAAGCACCTATCCGAGTGGACGAAGAAGCGCCGAGCTGTAGCCCAAAGGTACGATGAGGAGTTTAGGGGAATGAAAGACTTGGGTATCTTTCCTCGTGTGGCCGAAAGAGAGAGTGTTTATCATCTTTATGTAGTTCGAACAAAAAAACGTGACGCACTTCGCGAGTATTTGAAGGCGCAAGGCATTGAGGCTGGTATACATTATCCCATTGGATTGCCCTTCCTTGAGGCCTACAAGCGCCTAGGACACACGCCAGCAGACTTTCCACATACAGCACAGTTCCAGAACGAGATTCTCAGCCTCCCCATTTACCCAGAACTCACCACTGAAGACCAATCGCGCATCATCAATGCCTGCGCAGAGTTTTGTGAAAACAAAACGGTCTAGGCTATCTTTGTAAAGTGATACTTTGAAAATACACTCAACCAGTATATATTGTCACCATGAGAGATGACAGCAAAATAAAGCTTGGAGTGACTGGTGTCGGTGTGGATATTATAGAAATACATCGGTTTGGGTCCTTGTGTTTTCCATCACGAATTGCGGAGCTTGTTCTCACGCCGATTGAGTATGTTGAATTTTTAAATCATGCTAATCGGGTAATGTATCTTGCCTCGCGATTTGCGGCTAAGGAGGCGGTCATTAAGGCATATCCGAGTGTTCTGACTTATCGCGATATTGAAATTACCAAAGACGGAAAGAAGCCACGTGCACGAATACTGTCGGGCGGAGCAACACACCCTTCCGTATTGGTAAGTATTTCTCATTCGACAGATTATGTCGCTGGTTTCGCGCTTGCACTATAAGATATGAAATTTCTTGATTATCTCAAGTTGGCAAATAAGCAAAACGATTCAAGCGGAGGATTGGCACTGAAGATAAATCTCGTCACTAATTTTACTGATGCCGTACTTGTGAAAATATTGAGAGGCGTTCTCTTGAGCGAGGGAATCGCCCCCGAGATTCATGTCGTGCCTTATAAGCAGTATCACCTTCATCTGAAAGATCAGTCGAGTCAGCTTTACAAATCTCAGGCTGATATAACGTTTATTTTTTTTGATATAAATTCATATCGTCGTTCCGCATTTACAGAGAGTATGTTGCATATGAAAGAAATCTTGTCTGATATTCGCGAGTTTGCCGCGCATACATCTACACCAATCGTAGTTTCGAGTTTTACTTCCCCGTATTCGGGTGTGTATGGAAATTTATTTCAACAAGATCCTATTTTTCGACTCGTGCAAGAGGGGAATGATACGCTTGAGGTTCTTGCTTCAGAAATACCACATCTTTATATTTGCGACACTAATGCATTGGTACATCAGCATGGCGAGCGGAATATTCGTGATTTTCGAGGACTATATGCTTTCGATGTTCCATTTACGAATGAATTCCTCCTTGCGCTAGCTTTAGAATGGGCTTCCTTTGCGCGGGCGCGCCTTGGGCGCGTGAAAAAATGCTTGGTGCTTGATTTGGATAATACTCTTTGGGGAGGAGTGGTTGGAGAAATTGGACCACAAGGAATTGCGGTGGGACCCGACTATCCCGGGATAGCGTTTCAGAATTTTCAGCATGCATTAGTTGCACTCCATGATAGGGGTATTATTTTGGCGTTAAATAGCAAGAATAATCCCGGGGATATTGATGAGGTTTTCGAAAAAAATCCTCACATGATCCTGAAAGATCATCATTTTGCCGCCAAGAGGATAAATTGGGAGGATAAAGCAAAAAATCTTATTGAGCTGGCAGAAGAGTTAAATATTGGCTTGGACAGTATGGTCTTTCTTGATGATGACGTAGTCAATCGCGAGCTTGTACGATCCCTCCTCCCTGACGTGCTTGTGCCTGAGTTGCCGCGTGAGCCGGAGCTTTATGTGTCGACGCTCTTTGCATTGAACGTATTCAATCAGTTTTCACTCACCGCTGAGGATAAGAAGAAGACGGAGCTCTACAGAGCTGAGGCGGAGCGTAAGAGTATCCAATATTCAGCACAGAGTCTGGATGAGTATATTACCGCCCTCGGCATCTCAATTGATTTAAAAATTAATGATATTAGTTCTATTGAGAGATTGGCACAGCTGACACAAAAGACGAATCAATTTAATTTGACGACAAGGCGCTATTCGGAAAAAGAGATATTGAATTTTGTCGAGGAGAGTAATCTTGTTTTTTCGGCTGATGTGTCGGATAAGTTTGGCGATTATGGCAAAACAATTCTGGCAATTATCGCTCTGGGTGAGAATGCGACTGGAGACATCGACACCTTTCTTATGAGTTGTCGTGTCATGGGTCGCCACGTTGAATATGGATTTATATTGTCTGTCGCAAATGAGCTCGCTCGACGAGGGGTGCAACGTCTCTCCGCTACATTTACTCGCACATTAAAAAATGACCCTGCGTCTGGTTTTTTGCCGTCGCTCGGTTTTACTCCAATCGCTAGCGTGGGCGATACTATTCACTTTGAGGTGAATATTGTAGACTTGGCAGATAATGCGAAGCAGCTTTGCTCCGGAATTACTATTAACGAAAACAAAACATGAGTCGTCTGACAAACATTTTTGCATCAGTGCTCGGCATTGAGGAGGCTTCCGTTGGTGCGGAGCTGTCTCCTGAGAATACTCCGAGTTGGGATTCGCTCAATGCCATCGTACTTATTACCGAAATTGAGAAAGCATTTAACGTGCGATTTGAATATGATGAAGTCATGGCGGTCAAAAATTTTGCGGATGCACAGAAACTCACAGAGGTTAAGGGTGGAGATATCAATGTCTGATAAGGTAAAACAATATACATATAATGAATTGGTCGCGGGGCAGTCGGCCTCTTTTGTTGTGCGTATCACCGATGAGCTTGTGAGTAATTTTGTGCAATTATCAGGTGATGCAAATCCGCTGCATACTGACTCGGTGTATGCTGCCGAAACAGATTTTGGTAAACCCGTTGCGCACGGGATGATTGCCGGAGCGTTTTTTTCTCGATTGGTCGGAATGGAGCTTCCAGGTAAATATTGCGTCTATCTTTCTCAGTCAATAACGTTTCATCAGCCGATGTTTGCGGGAATGGAGGTTTTAGTTTCTGGGCTTATCGTCCACAAAAGTGATGCGGTGAGGACTGTAACAATAGAGACAAAGGTGCAGAATAATAAAACAAAAGAGTTGTTGTCGAGTGGGCAGGCACTCGTTCGACTCCTTCAGTAGGAGTATGTTTGTGTATGGGAAATGCTTCATCATGAAAAGCCCGAGGTGATTCTTGTTCATGCGAGAAGGGATTGCATTATTGTGTGCATGAGGGTTCAAGAACAAACATTCAAATAGTGTTGTTCAGAAAAGCGTACCTAGATTAAGGCAAGCGCTAAATATTCAAATATATGTGTTATTATTGACCGTATAATAAATTATCAGAGCGCATTAACAGTTACGCCGTAGTGTAAGTCTCAGCGAGGAGTTGTCCCTCAAGAGGGGTTATGGAGATATGAGTGTTACCAGAAGTCATAGTATAAAAAGATTTTTTTTGTTCCCAAGCATTGTTTTGGCAGTTGTTTTGTTTGCGGAATTCCCTGTGCGATTTGCTTGGTCATTTTTTCCCCACCAAGTAGATATCGAGGATTCAAGCTACATCATTCCGGACCCAATTCTTGACCACGTAATGCAACCCGGAGGTGACTCGGGGGCTCTGGATAAAAATGGATACCTTCTTCGCATCGGCACCAAAGCGATCACGAATGGAGGTTGGTGGTGGGCCATTCCAACCGACTGGGCGGCACCCGAGCTTTCATACAAACTTTTTAAAAAAT
>LCOM01000047.1 GCA_000999395.1 Parcubacteria group bacterium GW2011_GWA2_47_7 | reverse complement strand
TGATTGCTTCGCGCAGAAGTTTGAGCGACTCCGGTTCAAGACCCATTTGGTCGAGTGTTTTGACCCCCTTGCCTGTATCCAAAATACGCATCACCACTTTCTCGCCGTAATATGCGGGGAATGTTGAAACACGAAAATCTACCTTCTTGTCATCCATGCGCGCGCTAAAGCGTCCATCCTGTGGCTTGCGCTTTTCATCGAGTTTGAGCTGCGCCAAAATTTTGATGCGCGCAACAATGGCGCTGTGAATATTTGTCGGGAGGATAATCGATGTATACATCACTCCATCGACGCGAAAGCGCACACGAACCTTATCTCCTATGTGTTCAATGTGCACGTCAGACGCATTCCCCTCAACAGCATGTTTCAATATCACGGCAACGATTTTGGTCACAGGAGCGTCTTCGACAATCTTGGATTCACCGCTCTTTTCCTCGACAACGCGACCGTGAGTAGAAACAGAAGAGACATTATCCTGAGCGGAATTGTCTACTACCGCCTGATTGTCGCCGACAGTGAGCTCTGAAAGCGCCCGACCGACTTCTCCAGAAAGATTTTGATATTGAATCAAGATCTGATTAAAGTCGGCTTGTGAAAGAAGAAAAAGCTTAAATGGTAAGCCGAGCTTTGATGCAATAAATTGAACTGCATCCCGAGCCTGAGTCATATCTGGATCGACGATGCCAATTTCGAGTACTTTGTTTTCTACGCCAAGCGGAGCAACCTGGTAATGTCGCGCGGAATCCTCAGGGATATACTTGAGGACTTCGAGCGGAATTTTTGTTTCACCAAGCGTGCGCACTGGTACACCATAATATTCACTCTTTAATTTGAGAATGTCCCCCAACGACATGTCGCCACGAACAAGCACTTCGTCCAATCCCCCTGGGGCGCTCTTCGCCTCACTCTCCATCTCAGGAATATTCTCTTCGCGAAACAATCCTTTTTGCGCCAAAAAAAGTAGAAAGCTCATCCTGGTAGTAAGAAATAGCTTCGTGTACGCGGATACTCATCGCTACCTTTGTTATATTGTAAAAATACTTCGACCGACATATGGAAAATAATTATATGCACCAAACTTCAATAGTACCAATCCCATCCAAGGAAACCTCGTTACTATTATACCAAGAAAATGCCCCCGATGAAACCATAAGAATACATCATATCGTTGAGGTCTGTTCACTCCAGCATCTTGGCGCATACAGCACTAGCGCTTCCAGCTTATCGGGAAAGGGGGCTACTTTTGTTGCCAGACGCTTGCTCGCGCAATGCTTTGACTTCATCAGATGGTGAAAACGGGTATGGCCGACCGACGGCGGTCTCTGGAATTGTTCCCGTAAAATCATAAAGCGACAAAAATGCCGGATCTGTAAAAATAGAATCATTAAATTTGATCGACTTCAGCTCCTTGAGTACTTCTGTCGTTTTCATACCCAACTGTTCATTGCCGATGCCCGGCTCAGACAATACTCCGATAGAGGAAAAAGAGAGTAGAGAAGTTACAGAATCAACGCCCGCATACAGGAACGCTCCCACAAGGAGAATGGGCGCAATGAGCACAATGACGATGTCGATTAATGTTTGTTTTCCCATATGATTATTACTAGTGAAGACTGTAACTCTGTATCGCTACCTCATACTCATAAATCATTTGCTCGGGTTTCATGATGTTCGACACTTGGCTCTTTTCTCCGATTGATTTTAATTTTATCGAACCAACGTCACGCAAGGCGAGCGATCGCTCAAGGTCAACCAGAAATTCATAAAAAACGTTATAAGTGGAGACCACCTTAAATTTAATTTCTGAAGGGACAAACGAGAGTGATGATGATTCTGGTCCACTACTCTGAGACATCTTAACTTCGGGAGAGAGTACTTGTACCCCATGGCGCATTGCAACCTCATTGAGATCTATAATAAAGCGTACATTGTCGATTTTTTCGGGGAGAAGCACATCGAGCCGACTGACACCCTCTGGGGGGAAAGAATTATATTCTTCCGCGATTGCATCAAGTTTCGTTCGAGCATTGTCCGCATCAACGATGTATCCCTTGAGAACATCTGCGTTACCAATGAGTCGCCCGATGTCTTTGTAGGTTGCGTCCACATACAGTATATACACCGAAGAAGAGAGGATCACGATAAGCAATGGAATGAGGTAGCGCTGTATCATGGCATTTCGGTGTTAGATAGCTCGGAAAGAGGTATGCTATCAGTCGTACTACTTGTAGTCATCGTTACTCCATTATGCTCCGACGGGATTGATTTACCATCCTTAAAATAGCTTGAATATTGGACTGCACTCTGCTTAATAGACAGCTCTGCGTCAAACGAGACAATGCCGGAATCCTCAGCGAGTGCAATATCAGAAATTTCAACCGCATCCACAACAGACTTCATTTCTCGCCATGATTCACTTTGAAAAAAAACTGCCTGGTAGCTGGGCGCAAGCGCCGACAGCTTTATTGTAGCTCCTTTTTTTGAATCAAATTTGTACTCAAGTGTCGACAATTCGATGTTTTGAACAGTATTCATCTCCAGGAAATCAAAAAGCAACGCAAATACTTTGTGTTGGTTTAGCATTTGCTGCGCGGCATTCATCCGCAAATTGACATCACGATAGTAATCAATCTGTACAATATCAAGTAATTTCTCTTTACCTTCGAGCTCTTGAGAAAGTTTGACGATCTCAAGTTCTTTTTGATTGTGGTAATAGTAGACGCCGCCCGCGACGACAAGTACAACAAAAAAAGAAACAAGTGCGATTATCATCGCCAAATTGATTGGCTCTTTCCCACGATCAAAACCCTCCACCTTAAGCAATGGTTGTTGTGGGATAAACGATGTATTGAATGAATTTTGCATCCCTGCTTATATTTTACAAGATAAATAACAAAATGACGAGGGTATCATATCCACACACACCAACATTGGGGATTACGGAGGTATGTGGGGATGGATCGACTCTTATAGATTACGAAGGGCGAGCCCGATAGCGACTGCAAATTCAGGGCCAGACTCCTTGAGGAGGGGTGCGAGCGCGGCAGGAGCTTCTAGTTTGTCGAATGCTTCGCCAAGGACTACGGTAGCCTCAAAACTTTTACTCGCAACATCAGGTAATCCCTTCAAAAGAACACCGCCACCCGAAAGTACGACCTTATTGATACTCACGCGCTTGGCATGCTGATAGTTCATGAGAATGCGCCCCGCCTCTGAAAAAATACGATCAATGGAAAGGCGTCCAATTTCCGCAATGGACGGATCATTGGGGTTGCCGAGTAGTCCAAACTCACGTTTCATCTCCTCTGCTTCGAGCATCGAAATTTCTTTTGACCGGGATAGTGCGAGAGTTGCATCCTGTGAGCCAACATTTATAAGGTGCGAGCTCCGAAGGACACCCTCTTCGATAATTGCGACCTTGGTATTCGCCGACCCTACATCGACAATCATTGTGGCAGACGTATCACGACCAAGAGTGGCGCGAATCGCTGAGAATATTTCAATCTCATATTGATGTGATGTCGCAAGAAGTTTTTTTGCGATTTCATCATATTTTGCAAGCACATCGTTATGGACTGCAGCCAAAAGAACGTCAACCTTTGGAGGTGCACTCTTTTCACCCTCCGCCTTGTCTGGATCGATATACGTGCGCACTATCTTTGGAATTATCCAATGGGAAAGTGATACCTCTGTTACGGACGTGGGAATATATTTACGGGCCTCAATAGGAATCATTTCTCTCAATTTTGCTTCCCCGACATCGGGCATTTCGATGACTGTCACGAGCGTTGACTTTAGAGGGAGTGAAAAAACAAGATTGCGACTTTTGACTTTTGCCTCACCAAAAAGATCGTTGATCGCCGAGACCATTTGGTCAGTTGTGAGATTTGCTGCCTGCCCCACCTCCAGTCCAGCAAGAGGCCCAAGCGCGAGCTCACCGTACGTATCCAAAATAGCCTTGCCGCCTTTCTTGTGTAATTCCACGACCTTCAGGAATCCACTGCCGATGTCAACGCCGACAACTCCATCACCCCCCTTCTTGGAAATGAATTGAGCTTTTATTTTTTCAAACGAAATATCCATATCATCATCATACCATATGAGAAAAAAGTTAGTGAAGACTTTTATGCAGTACTTGCAAATAGAGCCAGCATGGCACTTGCGGGCGTAAAAAACGTGTGTACACTGGTGTGTACATGTTATGGGAAGACCTTCTTACATTTATATTTCCTGAGCACTGCATTGGGTGCGACCGGAGTGGGAGCGCGCTCTGTGCAATCTGTGAGCGTACTATCACGATAAAAGCGATTGCGCTTTCCGGCACGACCGCAGTTCTCCTGGACTATCAAAATCCGCTCGTAAAAAAAGCTATTTGGGCGCTCAAGTATCACCGGAGACGTTCCATCGGACGCTATTTTGGAAATGCACTCTATCGCGAATTTTTTAAGCAACTGAATCGCAGTGGCAAACATGCCAAGGAAAAAATTATACTAATCCCCATACCTGGTGGGAAAAAAGCAGTTGCAATGCGCGGCTATAACCATGCGGCAATTATCTCTAGTGCGATTGCAAAATGCGGACAAGCCGATGGGCTACAAATCTCCTCGGCGAACAACCTCCTCTATAAGAAGAAGGAGGTGGGGCAACAGGTAAAATCGCGCAATAAGTCTGAGCGCGAAAAAAACGTCGCCGACATCTTCAATGTACGCAACGGAGAAAAACTGAGAGGAAAGACGGTCATACTCATCGACGATGTTATTACGACTGGGGCAACCGTGCGCGAAGCGCGGCGAGTCGTGAAGGCCTACGGACCGAAACGTGTGCTGACTATTGCTGTTGCGCACTAAAAAACCGCGAATATATCGCGGCTATGCAAAGAGATGCTTCTTGAATACCTCGAGGTATTCCCCAGGAAGCGTATCGTAATCGCCCGCCGGCAAAAGTACGGTGGGCATCAATGTCCACACTTCGGGAACCTCATACGGCGCATGGACGTACCATTGCTTCGTCTCAATCATGGCGGTACAAAAGAACAAATAGCTATTTGCTTTTTGTGCGTACTCGAGAGGATCGAGCGGAAGCTCAAACTGCGTGATCTTCCGGAGTGCGCGTTCTTCACAATCCCGCTCCAACTCGCGAGCAAGACGAACGAGTCGGGTTACCTCTTCTTTTGGCAGGTCCTTACCCCCGCACCACTCCATCACCAGATCAAAGGCACACGTTGTCTTTGAAAACTCCTGATCGGTCCAAACGGGAGCGCCCTCTGCCCATTGTTCCAAGTGACAGAATTCATGCAGCGCAACAGGAAGCCACAGAGACACTGGCTTTCCAACGGCAACTGCGTAACGTACAGAGAGAAGGCTTATGTTGCCAAAATATCCATTGCTGTAAAGACCGTCATATTCAACACGATCACCCTCGCCGAGGAGTACCTCGACGTCAAGCATCCGGCAAGTCTCCGCAACAATATTCATGAACGCCCGCACATTTTTTTCTACCGCAAGATGACAAAGATCCACGTGAAACCCCCATTAATAGTTCTCGACACAAATTAGCATGTTCGCGGAAAATAGCCAGAACTTCCCAAATACTGCTTTCTCTTGGAGTACTTTGATAAGTAGCACTCAATATGCTAAGTTACATGAGCATTGTTATGGAGAGGTGGCCGAGCGGCTGAAGGCACCACACTGCTAACGTGGCAAGGGGTAAAACCCTTCGCGGGTTCGAATCCCGCCCTCTCCGCCAGATGTCCAAGTTAGAACCTTAGGTACGGCAAGGGTTTTTCCGGCGGTTTTAGAACCCTTGCCGAGTGCTTTTGGGAGATCGAACTTGG
>LCOM01000046.1 GCA_000999395.1 Parcubacteria group bacterium GW2011_GWA2_47_7 | reverse complement strand
AGTCGTTTGAACCTCTCCCGCTTGCTGGGCAAAAACGACATTCGGCACTACAACAATCGCGAGCGCGACAATGAATAGGGCCGTGATGCGTGATAAAAAAGTTCGAAGCATAAGACGAGGGTGCGCAAACATAACCACTGTTACGGGGTGGTAGTAGAGTCAACTCGCTCTACGTGCATGCGCATCTTGTTTGTTGAGTGACCCTTGAGCGGCAAGTGAAGCACTAGAACGCCGTCCTTGATTTTTGCCTGTGCAGCAGTTGCGTCGACTTCTTGAGGAAGGATTATCTGTCTGAAAAATTTCCCCCATGCACACTCCTCCAGAGTGAAATCGTCGCGTTCTTCATCATTCACCCCTTGATTGATAGAGATACTCCCTTCTTCGGCGTGCGCAATAAGATTCTCGGGTCGACGTGAAATTCCCTGGATGGTGATTACGTCGTTATCTCCTTCAATGGAGACGTCAATATCCTTGATCTCTGTTCCCGGCACTTGAGCATAAATAGTGATCTCAGCATCACCTTGCTTCACATCAACAGGAAGCTGGGTCACGCCAGCAGGGACGTCGGATTTTGGCGGAAGATTGTCTGACGATACCTCGTGAGTATCCGAGACACCGACTCCCTTCCCTTTCAGTTTTTGTAAAAAAGAACTCATAAAAATTAAAAGTACAATTAACTAGTAACCCCAACATTCCTAAAACAAATTTCTGAAATTTGTTCGGACGAACATTTTTTATCTGATAAAAAATGTTTTAGCCCAAAACATGCAACACGGTAGAGTTGTATCTATTATACGTGTTTTCCGCCAACATATGCAATGCATATGGGGAAAAGAGGTGGAAAACTTAAAAGATCTCTATTTACAAAATCAAAAACAAAAAAGGCGCTGTATATACAGCGCCTCACCCACATAACTACTCTATTCACCTGCAACCATCATTTCATCAATGAAGCAGCTCGGGGCATTCGCTCCGTAGGGATTGTCTGAACAATCATCAGCCGGAATCATGTTTCGAAACATTTTGAGCAGGTTTCCTGCAATGGTCACCTTATTCACTGCACGGACAATCTCACCATGCTCGATAAGAAAACCCTCCGCTCCGACCGAAAATGCTCCGGTCGCAATATTCGTTCCACTACCCATGAGTTCCGTGACGAGAAACCCGCGGTCGATATTACGGATCATTGTGCTCAACGAATTCATTGAAGGACAGAGGAGCAAATTAAGCGCACCAGATGCGTGCCCCGATGATGTGCGCGCACCAAGCTTCGAAGCTGATTCGATTGATGTTGCCCACATCTTGAGCACTCCTTCATCAACGAGCGTCCACGGCGTGGTCTTGACGCAATCACTGTCATAAAGCTCTGACTGGAGTCGACGGGGCATATGCGGCCGCTCGACAATACATACTTCATCACGAAAGATACGTGCCCCGAGATAATCGAGTAAAAAGGTATCTTTCTGATAAACGCGTCCGCCTTTTATCGCAGCAAAGAATGCACTGAGCAATCGTGGTGAGACTCGTTTGTCGAAGATTACCTGCATCGCCTCTGTTTTGATTGAGTGTTGTGCTCTTTGAGTATTGCGTCGATGGTGAAACGATCGAGAAACCGTTCGATGAAAGTAGCACCGAAACATTGGAGTGGAAACCAAAACTAGTCCCCTCACTCCGAGAAATTCCCGGAAACTGCCGAGCAATCCGATCGAGCACAATAGCCCGCTCCTCGAGTTCTTTGAGCGTCGGGTTCGGACTTTCATCGTCACAATCAAGAAGCGCTAAACATCTAGGAAGTTCTTCCATTGAGCACGGCCATTCATCAGGCCGTGCAAGACGCTGATGCTCATTTGCGTTTACTTCGTGCGCAGAGAGCACCGCTTCTTTTGCTATACAAGCAAGGTCATCATTCTCAAATGAAGAACTATTCGCATATCCACACTTGTCTCCAACCATCGCCGTCACAGAAAAAGCGGCGCTACTTGAAAACGTGACATCTTCCTGCACTCCGTCACGCACAGTGACGGAACGTTCTGTCGATGTATCTACCGATACAACAGCGTCGGTCGCACCGGCACTCTTTGCATGGCGGAGCAATTGCTTACCGACACGCAGCATCTCTTTTTGATTCATGATTTCCCCCTTTATTCCGGTGATGTTTCTGTTCCGCCGACGGTCACTCCGCCGGAAAGTCGCAGTGTCGGTTGACCAATGCCGACTGGCACGCTCTGCCCGCCCTTGCCGCATGTTCCCGCGCCACCCAATTTACTGTCATTTCCGACACAGTCAACGAATGTCAGTACGGTGGTGCAATTGCCGATAAGCGTTGCGCCAACGACCGGAGTCGTCAACTTTCCGTCTTCAATCTTGTAGGCAAGCTCGCAACTGAACACAAATTGTCCCGTGACCGGGTCAACTTGTCCTCCGCCGAAGGACGGCATATACAGCCCGCGCTTTGTTGTAGCAATAATTTCCTCGGGAGGAGTCACACCGCTCTCCATAAGCGTGTTTCGCATGCGCACTTGAGTACGATGCTCAAACGATTGGCGACGACCGCTACCGGTCGGACGCATCGCAAGTAACCTCGCGCTTTGTCTGTCGTGCATGAAACCAACCAAAATTCCGTCTTTGATAAGCACAGTGCGCTCGGTCGGTGTCCCCTCGTCATCGATAGTGAGTGACCCTCTCTCGTCCGTAAGCGTGCCATCGTCAACAACCGTCACAAGCTCGCTCGCAACGCGTTTTCCGACGAGATCCGCGAAAACGGTGGTCTTCCGCCACATACAATCTGCCTCCAATCCATGACCAATCGCTTCGTGAAGCAACACTCCAGCCCAACCTGGGCCCAAGACGACGGGCATGACACCCGAAGGGCATGGTCCTGCACGCAACATTTCTTTTGCATTCTTTATTGCGCGATCTACTTCCGACTTCCACACTTTAGGCCTGATAAGGCTCAAATAATCGTATCGTCCACCGATACTTGCGGATGCTCCTTCGCGCTTCCCGCCTTCGGCGCATTGCACCGTGACGGACATACGTGCCATAGGGCGTACATCGCTCGCGATAGTTCCATCAGCACGCACAATGAGGACGTGAACGAGACTTGCTGCAAGGTATGCATCAACATTCGTCACCGCCTTATCTCTTCGCGCATAACGGTCGATCGCACGAAGTACCGTCACTCGTGCCGCAAGCGACAGTGGGCTGAGAGCACCCGCATAACAGGCCTTTGGTTTCGGAAACGTTTCCTGCTCCTCGTACTGCTGCTTTGCCGTTGCGATCTCGCGCAGCTCCTTGCCCGCGCGAATGATAGCTCGGGACGATATCGTATTACCGTGTGCATAAAGCACTGATTCTCTGTTCACGCGGCGCAGTCCAAATCCTTGATCCACGCTTCGCGAGGGAGATTCGATACGCCCGTCATCAAGCGAAACGCTTTCACTTTCCGAGCGCTCCAAATAAAGCTCGCCATCTTCCGCACCCTTGAGTGCTCGCTTAACAAGCGCCGTCATACCTACCGAATCAAGACCAAGTAGCTTTCCAAAATAGCGAACAGGATCAATCGTATTATCTGTACTTTTCACTCACTTCTCCTATAAATGAACGTTATTTCAACGTACAAATTCCTTGTTCAACCTACCATGTAGTGCCCTATTGTCGAGTGCTCGGGATTCCGTCCGAAGACATAAAAACTGCTGGTGAAACAGCAGTTTCGATCATTGCAATTCTATATCTGTGGCAAGATCTTTGTTGTCATCATTTTCGGAAGCAATACTGCCTTTGGTCGTTGACGACACGTAGTCATCCTGAGCAACTGCGATATAACCTTCATCAACCAAGTATTGCTTCGGTCCCTTCTTGTATTCATCGGCAGCATCAAGGTTTACAAAACCCAAGAATAACCCGATCCATTTCTGTATCACCTGGAAAATTATCCATCGCCTACTCCCTGTTTGTGCATTTGCCCTTTTACAAACTAGTACATCGATTCAAATTTGAAACGCCATTTCTCGAAGCGAGAATGCGCTTGAGGAAACCCCCAAAATCTCAAAATGCAAACTCAATTTCTCTTTGGCGAGGGTAGCACGTCTTTCGGAGATCCTTAAGCGAAAGAAATACGTACACGGAAGCGAAGCATTGCTTTTTGAGTGGGTACGGAGCGCGGCGGCGCGAGTCTTCAGGAAAAAATCAGCAGATTTTTATCCGTACCCTCAAAAAACAATGCTGAGCGACTTTTATCCGGTCCAATTGGCGAGCATGATCGAAAAGTCCACCAAGTCCACAACCCCATTCTGATTGATATCTGCCACGGGATCAGCCGACTTCCAATTAAAAAGCAGGATGGAAAAGTCGACCAAGTTCACTTTTTTATCTTTATTCAAATCGGAACGATTCACGAAATCGGGGTTGGGGTTCTCTCCAACACCAACGAAGGCGATAGGACTCAGAAGACTCTGATCCCTTGGAGGCAACAGGGACTGTACCTTGACTTCGTAAGTCCCCTTAGAGAGACCGTCGGATGAGAGCGTCATAGTCCATGAACCGTTTCCGTTTGCCGTCGTAGTTCCCGTCACAATCTTTCCATCCAACACGTTCCCCTGTTTATTCATGATTGCCTGTACGGTGTTGAGTGGGATTCCATAACCCGAAAGAACAATCGGCTCACCAAGTCCAACTGTGGTGGATGCAACTGAAATGGTTGGGGAAAGATGCACCGGAGCAATAATATTGTTCGTTCGTGCAATCAGATAGATCGTTGAGGAATATGTCGAGGAGATATGGCCTGCGACATCACGAATGTATGCACCAAACGTGTACGTTCCACGGGGGAGGTCCAAAAACTTTTCAGAAAAAGTACCCAAGACAGAAACTTGGCCTTCGCGGGCAATAACTCCATCTTTCAGAATGACGAGCGTACTGAGAGGAACTGCCCTACCCTCGATTGTCACTTCTCCACCATTCAAATAAAGACCACCTCCACCACCGGGTCCCGATATGCCACCGCCACCAGGCGGTTGAGGTGGGGGTGACGGTGGGGTCGAACTCGCCTCACCCGGTTCGACACCTATTTCAAATTGAATAAGCAGATCATCTGTATTTGGGATAAAATTTGGTGTTTGACAGCGAACATAAAAACTATAAATCGTATTTGTCGCTACCGCCTCAGACCGGTAGTGCAGTGTCCCCCCATTTGCCGCGGTAAACTGCGTGCTTCCAAGCATGCTCGCATAGGAAACTCCGCTCGTTGTCGCATAGCGACAATATGCAGGTATGTCAGTATTAAGTGACAGCCAAATATTTTGTGTTGATGCGGGAAACAACCCCGAGGGGAGGGCATTGAAGCGCGTTGCTTCCAAAATAGGGATTGAAGCTGACATCACGGTTGGTGGAATGATGGCGATAAGAGTGGAACCAACATCAATCAGAGAACCTCCTGCGGTTTGGGTCTCAAAACGCACATGACTCGAACCGATAGAGGGTGGGTTTACAATAAATTGGTCACCCGTCGCCCCGACAACAGCAATAGAACCGATGGAGATACGAACATTGTCACCAGCAAGTATGGGCGCAGCACCCCCTGAGCCAAGGGTAAAAATAATCGACCCTGATGTCCCCGGCACAACCGAAACACCAACATTCGTTACACCCGGCGCCGCAGCGAGCGTACGGTCAACCCCAAGAACCGCGAAATCTATATCAGTAAAATCGAGTGATGCCGGCATGGTGAATCCAGCAGAAAAATCGATGAGAATTTTCCCTCCTGCCGGGATTGTCGTCGTTGCGGTAAAGCGAATTAAATGTGAAGTCGTTGTCGCGCCAGGAGCTGAGTCAGAAATAGTGTCACTTACAAACGATAGTGTGGATGCAGAGGCCTGAAAGCCAAAAAATAGCATCATTCCAATAATAAGAGGACGCGCGATGACGGACAATATACGTTGCACACTATGTCCCGAAGATATCATGTACTGATTATACCCTATAGAATGGTTGAAAAATGCAAGGACACCGCAGAGGTGTGGAGTACTAGCAATGAGTCCTTTTCATGCAAACCGTATTTTTATTCCCAATGAATGTTTCAATTAATTATTTCACACAACGAAAACCAACTGCGTTTCCTGCAAAATTATGTTCGATGGTCGCATTTATTGTATAAATTCCGGCGGTATCATCAAGCCCCCAATATCCACCACGAAACATTCCTCGCACCCCTATCGGTTCAACAAAAAAGTAGTCTCCGTTGAATGCAATCGGAGATGATGTGCCAGTCTCCGTCGGAACACCGTCACTATCCACACCGGCAATATATCCCTCAGCAGGGAGTGCGCCCCCCTTCCATGAACCTTCTCGCACATCGGCGTCCACCCATTCCCACACATTGCCCACCATGTCGTATGCGCCAAATGACGAGACGCAACCGGAACGAGACCCTGTCGGCAGGGCTGATCCAGACCCAACAAGTCCGATGGCACATTCCGCATTTCTATTCGTTATTGTATCTGGAGTACCTAGCGCCGCGCGATACCATTCCCCTGGAGTCGGAAGTCGCTTCCCGTTCTTCGCACAAAGCGTCATTGCTTGGGTCTCCGAAAGATTAACCCACGGATTTCCTCCCTTCACAGAGTCTGGCTCGCATGTAGAAACAGCAATATTTTCATTCGTCTGTATTGCGCTCGTTGGTGTTTTGAAAGGACATGTTTTCCCCGTTGAAACCTCAAACCGATCAATACAAAATCCACCCTGAGATGTAGGAACATATGCCATTTCCGGTGGGCAACGCAGCAACTCATTTGATTGACCCACACCCGCAAGCTGTAAAACATCCGCAACCTTAAAGGAGTCGCTTGCCTTACTCGCAAGTGTTGTGAGGAGAATCGCACTAATGACAACAATTGAACTCTTCCAAAAACCTCCCCTGCGACGATTCTTACGTGGAGGGCGTGGCGAACTTTGTCGTACTGGTGCCACATGAGGTGCACCAGTAGACCTCCGAGGAGCGAGACGAGTCGGCGCGGGCGTGAGGGTTGGTCTTTGATGCATAAAAATAACTTAAAGTCTCGTCGTCAATTCATCGTGATGGGAGGTTGTAGCCATTTCTATCAGCTTGCCACGCTTCCAGTCGAGATAAAAATTAAGTAGCAGGAGTATCAGCAGGAACCCCGTCATTCCAAAAAGCACATAGAGGGTAATGCGGTCATTACCTGAAAATAGCGCTTGCTCACGCGTACTGATTGCCAATTCGCGCTGCGCGAGATCTTTGTCCTTCTGTTCAAATTGTGTTGCGAGCTGATTGTACTCATTAGGGGCCACTGTACCTGCAACACCAATGATTCCCGCAATATTTTCTGTCGCACGGATAGCTAAATTTTTGATTGGAATGAATCCAGAAAAAACAATCTGACCGAGTATCACAGCAAACAAAAAAAGTGATGCGTATTGCATAACGGCCCCCTTGCTTGGTTTATGTTTCCACGTAATCATATTTCTCATTTTATG
>LCOM01000045.1 GCA_000999395.1 Parcubacteria group bacterium GW2011_GWA2_47_7 | reverse complement strand
GATTTACAACCAGGACAACTTCATCCGTGCTTTTAAGAATTTGATGAACATCATATCCTAATCCGCTGGGAGCGTCGATAAGAACAAAATCAGCAGTATTTTTGAGCAAGTCAAACAATTTATTGAGCTTCTGCGGGTTCGTTTTTTGATATTCGCTCAAAGAGGGAGAGGCTGGAATTAAAGAAATGCCGCTTTCGTGGAGGTAGGTAATCTCCTTGAGACTTTTTTCTTTCCGGAGGAATTTGTTAAGGGTTCCTTCCGGATTGACGAAACCGAGTTGAATAGCGAGGTTAGGAGTTACAATATTGGCATCAACGAGAATTACTTCTTTTCCCATGGAAGCAAGAGATTGTCCTACGTTAAGAGAAGAAGTAGTTTTTCCTACGCCTCCTTTTCCTGAGACAAAAGCGATGAACTTAGTCATGTTTCATGATTAAGGGAAAAGGAATATTTAAAGATTCTGTTGCTCTAATTTCATATTATCCGATTCTTTTATAATGAGATAGTATCGATGAGTTTATGAGGAAGCTCGATCCGCATTCCGGACTAATGGATGCATCTGATGCCATACCGTACAACACGAAGAGCGCATTTCGATATTTTGAGGCATAGAAGCTTTCCACAGGTAATACACAGGTTTTCCCCACTTTACACACCCCTTGTGTATCTAGTTACGCAATCAATTTTCTGCTATAATAACCATATCGTTAGCCTTCTTGGAGGAAAACGATCATGAGTTGAGATCAATACTAGCTAATGTTTTCAAGAAGTCAGCCATTAGCTTGTCTAGAAGAAATTCTAGCTCAGCTAGTGGCTGGTTTTTTGATGGAGGCGTGGCAGAGCGGTTATTGCACCGATCTGTAAAATCGGAAGACTTTGAATGGGTCTCGCGGGTTCGAATCCCTCCGCCTCCGTAAACTGTGGACAACCCTTGCTCACGAACGGCTCGCATGATAATATGTGTGTACCCATTCAAGGTCTTGGCGCAAGCCATGCTTGGCTGTAAAGCCAGAGTCTTGAACACGTGATTACGTGTTTATCCACAAGAAACCCCCTAGATGGGGTTTTTTGTTTGGCAAAATACTCATGTACAGCAACATATTTCTAACTAGACTCAAATGTCATTCCTAAAAAGTGGGAATAATAGGCGGTTTCAGAATATTAAAAGTTTGAAATGCGCATCTGGGAGCGAGATATTGCTTTTTGAGGGGCTACGGAGCGCGATGGCGCGGAGTCGAGGAAAAAGTCAGCAGACTTTTATCCGTACCCTAAAAAAGCAATATCGAGCATATCTGTTGACTTATTTTGCTCATTTGAGTAGTATCTAGACCAAGGTATTTCAAAATAGTTTCACTCTACGCCGTGGGAGGATCAGGGGCGTTGGAAATTCTATATCGAAAAATCAAAAATTGGTTAGAAAACTTTTATAATTATATGACAAGATCACTAAAGAAAGGGCCATACGTGTACGAGAAGCTCCTCACCAAAATTGAGGGCAAGAAGCCGGATGCTGCCGGGGTTATCAAGACATGGGCGCGCGCATCCCAAATCTCTCCTGAGATGGTGGGTTATACATTCGGTGTCCACAATGGAAAGGAATTCATCGAAGTAAAGGTCAGCGAAGAAATGGTCGGGCATCGCCTTGGCGAATTTTCTGCAACCCGCAAATTTTATCGTCACGGTGGAAAGATGCAGAAGGATCTTGAGCAGAAGCAGAAGGATGCGGAAATTACCGCAGCAAAGGCCGCAAAGTCCGCGGATACTGCGAAGAAGAAATAATCCATCAATACTACTACTATGGAAATTACCGCAAAACTCTCTCAATATCGTCAGGCTCCTCGAAAGGTGCGCCTTGTCGCGACGCTCCTCAAGGGTATGACTGTTGAAATGGCCCTCATCGAACTTTCGCATCGCACCAAGCGCGTTGCACCAATCTTTCACAAACTTGTCCTCTCTGCTGTCGCAAATGCAAAGGCGCAAGGTATTGATGAGAAGTCTCTTATTGTAAAAGGCATTCGCGTTGACAAGGGCCCTGTTCTTAAGCGTTCCCGCCCTCGTGCGCAAGGCCGTGCATTTCCCATTCACAAGCACACGAGTCACATTGTTGTGACGCTTACAGATGTCGCCGACGCTACTACTGCAAAGACAAAAAAGACTGATGCAAAGTCGGAGAAGCCTGCTGTTGCAAAGGTTGTTGCCAAGAAAGCTGTTACCAAGAAAAAAGTAGCCAAAGTGGCGAAGTAATTTTTATCTTATGTCACACCATGTACATCCATACGCGCATCGGCTAGGAATCCTCCGTGACTGGAAATCGCGCTGGTTTGCTGATCGCGGTCAGTATCAGGACTATTTAAAGGGAGATATTCTCTTGCGAGAATTTTTGGAGAAAAAATTACGCGGATCTCACGTTGCAGACATCGTGATGGAGCGCAACGATAAAATGTGGAAGATTGTCATTCAGACTGCCCGCCCAGGACTTATTATCGGCCGTAGTGGTGAAGGTGCGGTTAAGCTCAAGAATGACGTGCTTTCAAAACTTGCTCGTTGGAAAATGAAGCATCCGAAAGACATCAAGATCGACATAGAAGAGGTGCGTAGCCCTGAGTCAAATGCGGCAATTGTCGGACAGATGGTCGCAGAGGGACTCGAGAAGCGTATGCCGTTCAAGCGTGTCATTAAGCAGATGCTTGAGAAGGTGATGGCCAATCGAGACGTCAAGGGAGCACGCATTGAGCTTTCGGGACGTTTGGGTGGAGCAGATATGTCTCGCCGCGAGTTTGTGAAGGCTGGTAATATTCCATTACAGACGATTCGCGCCGATGTCGATTTTGCTCGAGAGAAGGCATATCTTCCCTATGGTGTTATCGGTATCCAGATATGGATTTACAAAGGTGAAGTGTTTGCTGAAAAGGCAAAGACTGCAGTCGCACCGAAGGTCGTAGGAGCAGTTCGCTCGTAAAGAAAATTCGCATATGTTATTTCCAAAAAAAGTAAAACATCGTAAATGGCAGTCGAATAGGTGGAATCGCAAGAAGAATCCGGTGGAATCGCGAGGGACGACGCTTGCTTATGGTTCGTATGGACTGAAGGCCGAAAGTGAATCTCGCATTTCATCAAATCAGATAGAGGCTGCACGTCGCGTGCTTTCTCGTAATGTAGGCAAGACTGGGCGTGTCTGGATTCGCGTGTTTCCGGATATCCCTTTCACCCAAAAGGGTGCTGAGGTGCCGATGGGTAAAGGTAAGGGTGATCCGAAAGGATTTGTTGCACAGATACTTCCTGGTCGTATCATTTTTGAAATTGACGGCGTGACATTCGCGCAGGCAAAAGAAGCAATTAGAAAGGCGGGTTCAAAGGTCTCAGTTCGCTCACGCATGGTCTCCCGAAATATCGCATAATCGTCTACATATATGAAAATCACCGAAATACGAAAATTGTCGGACAAGGAAATTGACAAGGAAATTGCCGTGAAGCGCGCGGAGGTCAAGCAGTTTCGCTTTGATATTACCGGAAGTAAGGCAAAGAATTTGAAGGCAGGTTCAAATTCTCGGAAGGACGTTGCGCGCTTGTTGACCGAGCTACATTCAAGGAACGAAAATTAATCATGACGACTATGGAAACCAAAACAACACAAACAAAAAAGCAATCGATGGTCGGCGTCGTTGTGTCCGACAAAATGGATAAAACGCGGGTCGTCTTGGTTACTCGCTACGAGCAACACCCGAAGTACAAAAAGTATATTAAGCAGCACAAGCGCTACAAAGTGCACGACGCAAAAAATGAGTTTAAGACGGGAGACCGCGTCCGCATTGAGGCTTGCTCACCGCTTTCAAAGCACAAAGCTTTCACGGCAATAGAGAAGGTTGGAACTCAGGATGTCGAGCAATATTTGAAGACACGTGGAATCAAATAATCAGAAATATATATGATACAACCACAAACAATTGTTAAAATTGCAGATAATTCCGGAGGTAAAGTAGGGCGAATTTTTAAGGTCCTCGGGGGATCAAAAAAGCGCTATGCTGGCATCGGCGACCTCGTGGTGCTTTCCGTGCAGACGGCAGAGCCTCGCAAGGCAGTAAAGAAGGGTGAAGTCTGTCGTGCAGTCGTTGTGCGTACTGCCAATGCGTTTCGTCGTAAGGATGGTTCGTATATTCGTTTCGACGAAAATGCGGTTGTGCTCATCGACGCGAAGAATGAGCCTCGTGCTGGTCGCGTGTTTGGTCCTATCCCTCGTGAGATTTCTGAAAAAGGATTTAAGAAGATTATTTCCCTAGCCCCCGAGGTACTTTAATTTCACAAATACAGGCTTATGCATATAAAAAAAGGAGATCAGGTTGTCATTCTCTCCGGGGATGAAAAGGGAAAGAAGGGGAAAGTCGCTCATGTGATGCCCAGGAAGGGCACTGCCGTTGTTGAGGGCCTTAATCTGAAAAAGAAGCATCAGCGCTCCCGCTCAGAAGGAAAGAAAGGTCAAGTTATCGAAGTTTCAATGCCGCTCCGTGTGTCCAAGTTGGCATTAGCAGACAAGTCAAACAAGAAATAATAGAACTACTATGAATGTCCCAACGATAAAAGAAAAGATTAAGTCAGCGTATCCGATGCTGAAGGAGAAATATGGATACACCAATATCATGCAAGCACCGCAGGTAGAGAAGGTGATTGTTTCGGTTGGAACAGGAAAGATGTCACGCAATGACAAGAAGAAGAACGAATTCGTGGCAAGCCGCCTCGCGACAATTACCGGACAAAAAGCCTCACCCCGTCCCGCAAAACAATCTATCGCGTCATTTAAGCTCCGTGAGGGTGACATCATCAGTCAGATGGTGACCATGCGTGGAAATCACATGATGGGATTTCTTGATAAACTAGTGAACATTGCTATTCCTCGTACACGTGACTTTCGCGGGTTCCGAACAAGCTCCGTTGACGCAATGGGGAATTTTACGATGGGCATCAAGGAGCATACTATTTTTCCAGAGACAGCAGATGAAGATCTCAAGGATGTGTTTGGTTTTGCAATTACAATTGTGGTCTCAACCAAAAATAAACAAGAATCCATTGATTTCTTGGAGCACCTTGGTTTCCCATTCCGTGATACCGCCAACGAAGGAAGAAAGAAGAAGGAGGTCGTGAAGGGTGCACCCGGCAAGAAGCGCAAGAAATAATTACCGCTCGGACAATAGGTTCTCTCGGATTTCATTCACCCTCACTTAGTGGGGGTGAATGTGTTTTTGGCGAATTTTGCTATGGAGCTAGCGAACCAAGCACCACAAAGGGCACCTCTTGTTTTCTGATTCACTTCGTTCATAAGTAAGCAAAGTCACAATCGCCTGGGCGGGTCCGAAAAGACTTATTGTCTTCGCCGAAGATGCTTGGCGTTCGAGCTTGGTCTGTAATTTAAAAAAACAAAACCCGTCTATTCGAGCGAGTTTTGATTTTTGAAATTAAGTTGCAATATGCCCTTTACTTTTTTGAAAAAAAGCAGAATCTAAGGAGAGTTGTTTTTATTGAGAGGTTGTTATGCAGATCCGCTTTCGAGTTCGGGAACTCGTTTCGGCATTTCTTGCATTTCCGCTTATTTCTTCGAATGCTCCATGAGCGCTGGAATCCGCAACGCGGACATGATGGTGCTGACATATTGGTGGCAAAGTTAGGTATTGTTCCATTTTGACCAATTTATGAATCAGCGCAATGCTTAATCAAGAAGTACTGGTGGCAAGATTAAGGATTACCCTTTTATAATAAACACGTAATATTCTTTTCGCTGTAGCTTTTCGTTCGATAATGTTGAACCTATCCAACATGATTTCTCTCTCGCACTTGATGGCGGGTGGATTACAAAAAAATGTTTAGGTTTCACAATTATAATTTGTGATCTCAGTCAGTAATAAGCAAATGGCAATTTTCAGGTCATTTCAATCATAAGGGCTCTTGGGTAGTATTCCGAGGAAAACAAAAAACATACCGACATCGGCATGCTTTTTGTTCTGGGCTCTTACCGAAATAAACTAATTCTTCCGTAAGGCGAGAAAAACGTATCCGTTCACCATGAACAGGAAGCCAAGTACGATAGAGAGCAATGCAAATGCATAGGTCAGTATCCCAAGATTCAGTGAGGTAATGAGCGTAAGAGGATTGAACCA
>LCOM01000044.1 GCA_000999395.1 Parcubacteria group bacterium GW2011_GWA2_47_7 | reverse complement strand
GGAAAGGGGACAGATATTTTGAGTACAAAAAGTATCGCCACATATACCGTTGCTGCCTCCGCCCCAGACACGACCCCCCCACCGCCTCCAGCAACAACGAATCCCAGTGCGCTTGGTCCCAAGCCAGAGCTTCCAGATATTACAGCGTCGTCGCATCCTGATGAAAATCTTTATTACAACGTCCCGAAGGCCCGTTTTTTGTGGGAATTACCGTATGACGTGCTCGTTGTACGTATGGACCTTGATAAGAGCGACAAAACTGACCCAAAAACAAACTACGATCCGGCCATCAATGAAAAAGAATACGATCAACTCACTGATGGGGTGATGTATTTTCATTTGAAGTATCAAAACGATGCAGGGTGGGGGCCCACTGCACACAAAAAGATCATGATCGATAGAACGCCACCACCCGAGTTCCTCCACGGAATTTAATGCCGTTGATGCGGCGAGCGGCATAGATCATTATGAAGTCAGGATGGATCAAGAGGCTTTTGTTAAGACGGCGTCTCCCTACACGCCTAGTAAAATCAGTTCCGGCGAACACACTTTTACGGTTAGGGCATATGATAAGGCCGGAAATTACACAGCTACAACGGGAAAATTTACTATTGAGGGTGAGGTCGCATCTGCTTCTTCGAAAACAGCGGTAGACGATACACCCCCACCGACAAACTGGCTTTTGTATATCAATATTTTTCTTATTGCTCTCGTTGCATTTCTTATTGGATATCTCTGGTACGAGCGAAAAGCATTTCGTCGTGAAAAATATATTATCAAACGTGAGGCCGATGAATTGCGCGACAATCTTTCAAATATTTTTGCCGCGATGCGCGAAGAGGTGGGAGAGCAAGTGGGTGCAATTTTTCAAAAACCAAATCCATCTGCCCAAGATCGCGAGGTGATTGGCAAGGTAAATGAGGCCATAGATCTTTCTGAAGAATTGCTTTCAAAAGAGGTGGAAGACGTCCGTAAACTCCTCACATAAATCACTCAGCATT
The DNA here is from genome assembly GCA_000999395.1 of Parcubacteria group bacterium GW2011_GWA2_47_7. GTDB lineage: Bacteria > Patescibacteriota > Minisyncoccia > Phycocordibacterales > UBA6899 > MHLP01. The sequence goes on along the minus strand of LCOM01000044.1, from coordinate 7,241 downwards.
GCTTTTTTAGAGCACGAATAAAAGTCCGCTGACTTTCTACGCCAGAGAGAAGGATTCCCATTTGGTACACTTAGTACCCCTTTAATTTAAAGTCTTTCTAGACCTGTTTCACCAAGATTTGTAGCTTCCAAAAAAGTAATATTTCACTCGGTGGACAGATGCTCAGAATCCTAGTAATTGTCTCGCGAGATGACTTTCAAAAGAGGTTAATTAGCGATGAACAGAGTTCATATTTGTGTTTTGTGCTTACGGGGTTCTTGCGTAATACGATTTTCGCTTTAGCGGTAATGGTCGAGTCTGACGAGATTTTACGAATTATTTTTGCCATTACAAGCAAATGTCATCGAGTATAAGTTTTTTAAAATATGTGCGACCGCACACTTTTTAAAATGTTGAGCGTTAATAAAAAAATCTCTACTTTGAGGGCGATACATACTTTGTCAGTTGTTCGACCAGTTGCTTGATGGAGTTTTTTCGAGTGATACGTCGATACCCTCGGCATAGTTATGGCCGTACCTATTGCACCATCTAGAGCGCACGATGCACCGTTCATCTTTTCGCTGGATTTTTTTTGACGCATCCTTTATCTTTGAGGTGTTTGATACGCAGGAGTCCAAAGTAGTAGCTTATGGTACCAAGGCAGAACCATGTGAAGAATATTCCCGGAGCGGGAGAGGTCAGAAAAATATGCTCATTGCGAGCGTGGTGCCTATGATACGCAGGAGTCCGAAGCAGTAGCTTGTTGGTACCAAAGTAGGGCCACATGAAGAAAATTTCTTGAAGCGGCAGAGGCCAGAAAAATATGCTCATTGCGAGCGTGGTGCCTAGTGATTCCTCTACAGCAATCCCGATTCCGGTCAATGGAAATTCTGCAACGAATGCATTGGCGATTGCGATTACGAAACCTAAAGCTATACCTGCTCCCGTTACGGTAATGGTTACCCCAATTGCCCCACAGAGCCATTGACCCATCCGGATTATGGGCAATATGCAGATGAACCCCATAAGTGCGTGTGTGCTACACTCCGACAGACTCGCAATTTTCAAATTTTTTGTTTCCATAAACGTACCTCTAAATAAAAAGAAAAACCGTATACCTACTGTCACTAGAAACACATTCCGTCAACTTTTGAATTATAAGGACGCGCGCGCGAGGGCAACCTGTGGAAAACTTTTGTCATAGAGCAAATGTGTTGCAGTTGAGCCATTACTCACTGCTCGTTATTGCGTAGAAATATCACCATTTTTAGCCATTTTTTGGTAAAATACGAGACATAACCGATCCGTTTGGAGGACTGGTATTTTGCTTCATGCATAATCGATATTTATTATTTCTAGAACGAGCAAAAACATCTTTTTCGATGCGGACACGCATCTTATTAGGAACTTTATTTGCACTCTTTTCTCTTTGGTTTTTTGCGCAATTCGTGCTTGCTGAGAAAGAGGCAAATATTTATATTTTCCCGAGTGTGGTCACTGGTGAGGGATGGGAGAACGCTGACGCGTCGCTTGGGCAAGACTTGTCGTCAGATGCGATGCTTGCAGATTTTACGCAGGAGAATTCCGCACGTGTATTTTATGGCTTTGTGGCCGCGACCGGAACCATGGCGACAACTTCTACGAAAACAGTCCCCACACTTCTCACCCCAGCCCCCCTCGCTCCTGATACTGAGGAATCGATGCATTCCACTTCATCCTCAACCGGTGATTCACCAACTGTGCTCACCCCCGGATTACCTAATCCGTTTGTTCCGGAGCAACTCCTTGCACCAGTGGACGTTGTGACACCTCCCACTCAAGAGGAAGTTATTTCGTCAAGCACGATACAGTCGAAAATTGAGCAAAGGATGTTTGAATGGTTGACCGTGATTGGTCACCCTCAATTTGCATTAGCACTTGAAAGCCCAGTGTCGACCAGTACGTTCATCGAAGAATCGTCGGTGCCCGAGACACCCCCGAACCCACTCGTGCCAATCATAACGAATACCACTCCGACTCACGCCTTATCATCGAGCACTTCGCCCGTCGTGCCGCAGATTCATTCGTCGAGCCTCATAAACATAAACGGCAATATGTCGGCCACCAGCGTTGGGGCAACCGGCACAACAGCATCAACAGATGAATCATCATCCTTTGTTGTTCCGACCGCAACCAGTGCGCCACTATCTCTTCCCTCCGACATTTCAAAGATAAAAGAGGGCACGTCAACGATTGCCAGTACTACGACGCCACTAACGGCTCCCATAGTGCAAAACATCGAGAGCAACGATATTTTTTCAGTTGCATCTTGTACTACGTTCGGCAGAAAATGCCATCTCATGTCCTACGAAGGATTTGGTCTTGGTGGTGCACTCGACAAAACCCCTCTTCTTGGAGCTACGCTCGAACTATCTCTTGCTGGACGTGGTTCATTTACTTCAGGTGAATACGACCGCGTACTTGTGCGTGCTTATCACGCAGGACATTGGCAATATCTCGGCGCTACGGATGTCCGTGGAGAAATATCCAACGACAAACTTGGTGGATATCTCAAGTATGAACTTTCTGATATTGGTGATTGGGCTGACCTGTCCGATCTGAAGATTGTCGTTGAGTATGATCGCACGAGTGATGAAGACGCGTCCGTGTACCTCGATGGAATTTGGATCAATGCGCGCTATGCGAATGACGCACTCACTGACGCATCGCCCGATACCGTTGCCCTCTCAAGTGTGAATATCAGAAGTTCTCTCGCTGCAAAAGATGCAGAAGCAAGAAGGGCGCGTAGAGACCAGCTCACACTTCCCGACGGAAAGGAGCTTGTGTTTGGTAATCAGCAGGAGTATGCCGACGCAACACTCTTGGTGAAGACGGATACGGATATGTACCATGTGCTTGGCGAGGGTCGAACGTATTTCAACGTCACCAATGACGGTACTTCACCCGAGGTAGTGCGACTTCAGTTTCATTTTCCAACGGAAGGTGCGAGCGTGCAATCCGTCTCGCGCTTTGTGCACAATGTTCCTTATCGAGTTGGACAACTCAAATACGATGCTATTGGATATTCTTGTGATGGCGGTTGGTCGGCGAGTACCTCTTCAAATATGTTTCATTGCACTGCGACCGATGAGATTCGTTCATGCGATCGATTGAATGATGATCGCACCAATTGTATTACTGAGGGTGCGCGCGTCGGTCTCACCGAGGGGACAGAGTATCGCGACGGATGGGAAGAGACCTCCGTTGTGCCGGGGGCGATTGCAGACACGGAAGGGCTTTTTGCCAAAGCGGTAGACCTTCTGTTGAGTCGGCTTCCCGAGGACGTCATACCCTCGACCATCGATCCGATTGCGCACCTTGCAGACTCCGTCTTGCTTCAGCCGGGGCAGACAATGTATTTTCGTGCCGACATCAATGTTCCGCTCAATGGTCGCGGAGATTTTTATGTGGAAGCCGCCGCGCAGTCGGGGGAATTCGGTCTTGTGCGCGCCACGTGGGATGGTTCATGGAATTATCGTGCACACATCGAGGTCGACAACACCCAGGTTTCCGCCGATGGAACATTCGCAGTTCCGGTGTCGCTCGATAATGCCCCAGCGGGTTTCTGGCAACATGTTGCAAGTGATGGGAGCGATATTCGCTTTGTTGATGAAACAGAGTGGACTGAGTTGCCATACTGGCTAGCATCCTTTGATGCAACAAAACAGACCGGCTTGGTGTGGGTACGTGCGAACAAAAAAGATGAGGGCGCTTCAACCACCGTAGCGATGTATTACGGTCAGGGAACAACTACGTCGCGCTCTAATCCTGCCGCACCGTTTCGGAGCGCTAATTTGGAACCGCGTGGAATTATTTTTGGAGGAAGCCAGTTGGACATGACGCTTCATGTCATTGCGCTCGACGACCATGTGCGCGTCAGTGTTCCTAATAATCCTGAAGTCTTGCTCAAGCACGGAGAGAGCGCATTGTTTGAGGGAATGAAGCCGAGTACCGTCATCTCCGCCGATGGTCCGATCACTGCTTCCGTTGAGGCCCCTGGAGCAAATGCCATATATGTTCCTACTGGATATGCAGGGGGTGCGTTTGTCATTCCGGGTATTGGTCAAGAGCGAGAACTCGCGCTCGGGGTGACGGGGGGTGGGGCTTCACACGCGGAACTCCTTTTGCCTGATGGACCAGTTATTCTTGATCCCATGGAAGGCTCGATTGTCACCCGCGAAATTACGCTTGACGAAAGTCTTTCACTGAGGGGAGTTGGCAGTATGATAGCTGTACTCGGGACGAACGCATTTTCCGTTCCGACCGCACTCTATCCGACAACTCATAATGACCTGTACGGTTTTCAGGTGGGAGGAAGCATTGTCGGTGTTGTTGCTGATGCAACAAGGTTTACCGTTCTCTGTGCAAATCAGGCTCGCCAGAATGTTGACGGACGGAGAGTTGGGTCAATTGTCAAAGCTCATTCTTGCGAAGCCGGAAAAGAAGTATTCTCGGGAGCGGTACGTGTTTCTGATACGAATAATCCCATAGGGCTTATTGATGTCTCTGGTGATGACCTGTCGGGTGCGCTTCCGAAAAGTGAATTCGCCTCCTCATATATTTCTCCGAGTGATGCCGTGGGCGTGTCCGTGCTTTGTGCTGCACAAGAGGGGGTTCTTCGCATCGGTATTTTTGATCCTCAGGGCGGACTCATGGCGTCATCAACGTGTGAAGCGCGCGGCGAATATCCAGGGAAAACATACATTGCCCCACCTGGAGGAATTTTTGCAGCCGGATTTTCAGTTCGGGAGATTTCGGGCGATGTCTCGCATCCGTTTCTTGCTGCCGTTCAACCGGGTGCAAAAGTGAGCTCTGACGGAAATGTGCATAGCGTGCTCGTCCCGCTGATCAGTCCGCAAATGTCCCGAACAATCGGGGGTCTTCAGTCTGAAACGCACGTTGGCGCGGAGGAGTTCGTGATTCCCGGTGAGCATCGCAAGCTTGATGTGGACACGGATGGTCGTGAGAAGAACCACGTTGATACGCTCCTCTCAAAAGATCGCGAGTTTTCGATGCGACAGGCGCCGTCGTTCCAATTCCAATACAAACGACAGTCGAACGGCCTCATGCAAGGTGCGCGCGATGTGTTCGGCGTAAAACCGTTCACGATATCACGCGTCGTACTCAAATACTCATCGTCAAATGACATTCCGGTTGACTATGAAATTACCTATGGTGACAACAACGAGTGGTCTCTCTTGCTCAAAGACAAGCACGGTATTGCGCTCCCAGGAAAGTACACGATTCATATTGAGATCGAGGAGGGGGGAGATACTTATGTGGATGAGTACGATTTTTACTGGGGGGTGCTTGCAATCAATTTTAATAAAACGGTATTTACTCCTAGAGAAAATGTCGATATATCAATAGGTGCACTTTCCAACAATGGCAATACTCTCTGTGATGCGAATCTCAAAATGTGGATTACTGATACTTTTGGGCAAGAACGCGAGGTACTAATAGCGCCTTCAGGACTTCGCCAGCCAAGTGAGCGACAGTTTTGAGGTGCTCGCGTCCGTGCCATACTCAATCGAGCGCATCGGACCGACACGCATATTCCCCATCGCGCATTATCCGATGAAAATTCGCGTTCATGCGAACGAAGCGTTTCAGGGGAATATTGTTGAACGCGTCCCCGGAGATTTTGTTTTCATCGACAGAGGGAATGCAAATCTTGAGTGGGGGGACGCAGCGCACTCCTTCCTCACGGCCACGTGGGGGGTGAATCTCGCTGCCGGCGCGTCGATAGACCTTCAGTATGTTTTTGACGCTCCGAATCGGTCTCCGGATCTCTACTTGCTTGGTCCAGCACAAATGCAGAGTACGAGCGGTGGTCCCAACTTTACTGAAGCTAGACAGTGGCAGATTGCGTCCGATGCGGCGGGAAAGATGATGATATTTTATGATAGTGCGGGTGCAGTACCTCCGGGCTGGTCCTGCGTTTCATGTCTCACTGGCGACCCATTTTTTGAAAAGCTTGTTGTTGGTTCGTCATCATACAACGGTCTTGGGGGAGGCACTGCGACGCACACTCCAACCGCGATTGCCACCGTGAATATCACCGCGTCAACTGGTTTGGGGCCAAATAGCATAAACAATACCAACAACGCCCCTATCGGTCATACGCACGACCTTACTCCGTCTATTTCACCTGTTTCGAATTATCCGCTCTATCGCGATTTGCGCGTAATCCGTTCGAACTCGGCAGGAGATCCAGGAACCATTCCCGCAGGTGCGATTGGCGTTTTTGATGTTGCCTCTTCGTCGCTTCCGATGGCGTGGTACCGCTACGCTCCGCTTGACGGCCGTTACATTCGCAGTCAAACATCGGTCACATCTTCGGGTGGTGCAAATACTCATAATCATACTGTAACGGGTACCACATCGGTACCACCACAGTCGGGATTGCGCTCTCAAAATAGCGTGGCGAACGGTACAACAGATTTTGCGCATACCCACACCCTCACGGCAACGAACACTGATGAGGTGAACAATGAGCCGCCGTACACCGAGGTGCTCTTTGCGCGCCTGTCGGTTGCATCCGGAACTCCGAACTACATCATAACGATGTGGGATGATACGCCACCGACTGGTTGGGTCAATGTTTCTGATGCCGGAGGTGCGCTTGCTGGGCAATTCCTTAAAGGATCGACAACATACGGCCTTACCGGTGGAGGCACCTCACATATCCATGCGAACATTGTTGGAGCGGTAACCGGTGTTCCAAATAATCTTAATAATTATAAAGCGAATGTAAATTACGCACAAGCACGTGCGGCGCACATCCATACCGTAGACATCTCTGGATTTTCCGATGACAGTCAGATTCCTCCGTACGTCGATGTCATATTTGCAAAAAGCTTGAGTGGTATTTCCGTGTACACGCAGGATTCATTTCGTTTTTATGATAATATCAACGTAATCACTCCAACCGACCCATGGCCGCCAGGTGGGTCTGACTATAATGAAAATACGGAAATAAATACGCCGGGTGACAGTATCGGAGCGAACTCTAGGATCCGCATTCGCATGAGTGTCGGTTCGACGAATGCAACGACGACGGCGAGTGCCAAGGCATTTAAACTTCAGTATGTGGCCGCCGATGACTGTACCTCCGCCCTCAATTGGACGGATGTTGCGGCGATAGGCGCGACCGATGTGCCTTGGCGGGGATACAACAACGGCAGTGTGTCCGATGGCGCGACTATTGCTTCCACTCTCCT
>LCOM01000043.1:8634-9484 GCA_000999395.1 Parcubacteria group bacterium GW2011_GWA2_47_7 | reverse complement strand
CCCCCGCCACAATAAATGTTTCAACATACGGGCACTGCAAGCCAAAGGCGACGATGCGCTCTATCTGTTTGTCTGGATCGAGTCGGCCAACATAGAGCCCGTACGGTTTGCGCGCTACGCGCGCGCGCCGGAGCGCCTTGGGGAACGGAGGACAGACCCGGATCGGCACATCCAAGAAACGCTCGCAGTACTGTTTGTTCGCTTCCGATACGGTAATAACGCCGTCGATGTCTTTCAGGAAACGGAGGAACGGAGCGTTTTTGGAAGCGCCATTTTTGCACAAATTATAGAAAAACAAATCGGCGTCCAAGTAAATAAGCTTGGATCCGGGACGTCTCTTTTTGACCGCAAGCGCCGCAAAGAGGGAAGAGGCGCCGTCCGCAATAAGAACGTCTTCCCGCGACCGTATGAGGGAGCCATAGAGGGCGGTGAGAGGCGGGTACGTATACCGGAGCGGGGGAAACCGCTTAATGAGCCGTATGTACGGCTCGAAGGGAAGCGCCGCGATCCGCGCGTCGACCGCTTGCGCGAAGCCCTTGTGCGCGTCATGCAGCGCGTGGGAGAGAAACAAAACGTGGTTCATAGCTCGTGCAGGAGCGCTCTGCCCACTATAACGTCGAAAACGTTTCGCGCGATCCGCTCGTACCCTTTTTCGTTCGGGTGCCATCGATCCCTGGCGAAAACATACTCTCTAATCTCACCGGATTCTATGAGGGGCTGGAATGACTCATCGTTATGCACGAGAGGTGTATTCTTCTCGCGCGCCATTCTCCCGAATTCTTCGGGCGGCAGGTACGTCGGGTTGATGTGGTAGGTCATGAGGACAACCGGTATGCTGCGGGCTTTGGCG
>LCOM01000043.1:0-8614 GCA_000999395.1 Parcubacteria group bacterium GW2011_GWA2_47_7 | reverse complement strand
ACCACAACGCGTAAGAGCGCATAACGCATCACCCGAAAGAGGCGCGATTCGTCCAAGGTAACCAATGCTTTAACCCTCAATGAGTCAAAACTCCAACCGGTTACGAATCGCGTGATATGACTCTCTGAAAGCGACCACTCGTTGTTATATCCCACCATGAGAATAATCAATTTCGGGTCATAGGTCGCAATATGCTGCTCAATCCGGTTTGCCACTTGAGAGGTATTTTGACCGACATGGAGCGGCACGAATACCCGGATAGTTTTTTCCGGATACCGTTTTTGTAACAATACTTCAAGTTGTGCGGGATACGATTGAGGTCGATCTACCCACAAACCGGCGGTGCTTGATTCACCTAACGCAATAATGTTTGTCGGTTCCTTTTGCCCGGTTTTTCCAGAAGCTGTGTTGTTATTCGTATGCGCCGTTTTCAGTCCGGAGGATTCGATCGCCCACTGTACATTGCTGAATTTCTGGCGCACGTACATATCGCCGGCGATGCGTAATCCAATTTCTGCGATGCCGACAAGTATCAGAACTGCAACTGACCAATACAGTATTTTTTTTGGGTATGTTCTCTTCGGCATCAGAGGAATGTGACCATATAGTAACTCCTCGGCTCGGAAATGTGAAAATGTAGTGAGAGAAAAGAAAACTTGTTTTTCTAGACCTGCCGCTCAATCTCTCTCTTTATGCCTTCAATAAAAACCTGCGTATCGAATTCTTGGGCGCGTCGCAGGCATGCGTCCTTGTACTGCCCGGGATTTTCCCCGATGGTACGCACGGCTTGTACGAGCTTCTCCGCATCAATGTCGTCGAGAAGTGTTCCGGTCGCGCCTTCGATCACCGTCTCTTTGTAGCCTCCTTCGTTCGGCGCGATGACCGGCTTTCCCGAAGCCATTGCTTCGACTGCGGTTAATCCGAAATCCTCGTCGCGGGCGGTCGTGATGAATCCTTTGCAGTTCGCGTAGAGTTTCCGTAGCTCATCGGCGCCGACGTGCGAGCGTATCGTCACGTTATCGGGCTTTACGCTCTCTATGTATTTTTTGTATTCGAGAAAGTGATCCGCCTTCTCGTATGTCCCGACGACAACGAGCTTTTCGTTCGGCAATTCACGGAAAGCATTCATCTGGATGTCGATGCGTTTGTGGGCCAAAAGCCGGTTTACGGAGAGCCAATAATCGCCCGTTTTTCCAAAATAAAATTCCGACGTATCGACGGGAGGATGGACAACGGCCGCGCCCCTCTTAAGATATTTTTGTACTCGTTGCCGCGTATTCTCCGAGTTGCAGACGATCCGCCCGGTGTGGCCGACGTATTTCCTGTTGAGAAACCGGTTATACCGTACCCATATATCGAAGAGGTACTTATTCAGGTTCGGGATAAGTCCTCCCGGCACGATATGTTCCCGCGCGTATTCGTACAGGTCCCATATCTCGCGTATCGGCGAATGAACGTACCACAGGTTCGGCTTGTGGTTGACTGCGGCGCTCACGGCCCAATCTCCGGCAATGATAAAAAAGTCGTACTGTTTTGAGATATCAAGGCGGCGCAGGGCGCGCAAGGCTAACTGCTGGCGCGCGGGAGCATTTAGAGGAAGCGCGCCGTCTCCAATGAGGTTGACCTTGACGTCAAAACCCATTTTCCTGATGTTTCCCTGATTTACGGCGGGAGAATAGACGTCTGCGCCCAGTTCTCGCGCGAGCGCCAAGACCACCATCTCAGCGCCGCCGATATTGTCCATGTAATTGTGGAAGATGGCGACTTTTTTTCTGACGTCTTTACTCATGCGCGCAAACGCTCCTTAAACAAAAAACGAAGATGCCGGAAGCCGTCTCTCCATGTGCGCAGTTTTGATGTCCCCGTCCGCCGGTGGTACGTAATGGGGATTTCGACAAGACGGAAGTCGCCCTTTTTTATTCGGACGAGCATCTCGGAGGAGAATTCCATCCCGGGTTCTTTAAGATCGAGTAAGGCGAGCGCATCCCGACGGATCGCGAGAAACCCAGTGCTCGGTTCGGAAACGCGCAAGCCATAGAGAAGGCGTAAAAGGAATCGCAGAAGGGGGTTGCCGACGCGGCGATGCAGGAACGGCATCGCATTCTTTTCCATAGTCCCTGTAAATCGCGATCCCAACACGACATCGCATGTTTCAAGGGTGGACAAAAACCGCGGTATGTCGTTGAAATCGTATGAGCTGTCAGGATCTCCGAGAATAATTGATTGCCCCGTAGTGCGCTTGAATCCGGCAAGATACGCCATGCCGTAGCCGTGCCGTGGCTCGAACACGTACGTTACGGGAAATCGCTTTGCTATTGCGGCGGAGTTGTCGGTACTCCCGTTATCAACCACCACAACCTCTCCCTCGATGCCGTTTTTTTTGAAAACTGCCAGTATTTTCTCAATGCTTGCCCCAATGCTTTCCTCTTCATTCAAACAGGGGAGAATAACGGATACGCCTGCCATGTTGCAAATGTATACTACGAACGCACCCTTAACATATCATTCGCCCGGCAGAAATCAATCTCCATAACTCCTTACAATAGGCGGTACATTGCCCTATTTGACCGCCAACCGTACCGGTAACTTCCGTGGAGGAATATCGCATTACTCAATCCATTCCTGGTGGGCTTGCTGCCACTCAATTGTATTTTTTAGGGATTCTTCAAAAGAAAGCGGAGGTCTCCACCCCTCCTTTTCCAGCTTGCTTCTGTCAAGGCCGTAATGTTTGTCATGTCCAGGCCTCGTGCGGTAGGAATCGACCAGCTCATAACGCGCCTCTTTGCCCATGAAACGTGCAATGAGCTTTATAAGTTCGAGATTGTCTACCTGCCTATCACCGGCAATATTGTACCGATCGGGCTTGTCGGCCGTTCCCGCTTCGTGCAGGTGCGGAGGAAGGTTCTTCAGAATAAAAAGCAGGGCATCGGAAGCATTGCGTGAATGGATGTATGAACGCGAGCCGATGTCTCCTTCCTGTCCGTGGACCAGTATCTTCTCCCCTTGAGCGATTCGCTTTTGGATAATGACGGGATATTTCGAAGATTGTTGCATCTCGCCGAACGTATTCATTGCGTTGACGATGACAACCGGCACGTTATAGGTGCGCCAGTAACTTATCGCTATCGCTTCCTGGCACGCCTTCGAAGCCGCATACGGATTAGACGGAATAATAGGCGACCATTCGGCATGCGCGTGTTCCTTGCTTTCCGTTGGCCCGTACACTTCATCGGTAGAAAATTGGAGGAACACTTCTGGATGTGTTTCGCGCGCATACTCCAAAAGATTGGTCGCCAGTTCCACGTTGTTCCGAATGAGCGTAACGGGGTCTTGAATGGACGCTTCCACATCGGAAAGGGAAGCCATTGAGATAATATAATCAACACGTCCGATTTTCTCTTTTGTCAGGCTGGAAAACGGCGCAACGAGGTCGTGAGTAATTATCGTAACGCGTTTTCGCCAGTCAGGATGATCGCCCAAGGTAACCTGTAAACGGTCAGTCCATCCTTTGTGCCGGAAACTATCAATGCCGACGATTTCCCAGTCGGTATTGTGCATGATATGCGCAAACGTGTGAATGCCGATGCTTCCTCCTATACCGGTGAGTAAAAGACGTCTCATGCGTGTTGTGCCGTTACTGGATAATGGTTCCATGTACCCGATCTCATCCGAGATTTTTGTTGCTTGCTTGTACATGTTTGCACGCTCGGTGCAGGTACTTCGATTTCACTCAGCCCAGGCGGGCAAGAGCTTTCTCGAACAGAGCGACGGCCCGTTCGATGTCTTCTTCCGGAACGGTAAGCGGGGGAGAGAGACGAATGGTTTTTCCGCCCGCTCCACCCTCTTTCACCCACAATCCTTCTTCAAGCAGGGCATCGGCCACCCTTTTTCCTTCATAGATGGTATCGATACCCATCAGAAGCCCCTTCCCCCGGACGCCGGTTATGACCTCGGGGATTTTTTTTTGCAGTCTTTCAAAGAGGGTTCGCGCATATGCTCCTTTCCTCGCGGCCTGTTCGGAGAGTTTCTTATCCGATAACTCCTGTATCGCCAGCAAGAGCGCCAGGCATTGAATGGGAGCCGCGCTCCAGGTGGCCCCCTCCGTTCCGGGTTTGACGGCGGACATGATCTCCCGTTTACCGGCGACGAACGAGACGGGAATGATGCCGGCGCCCGCGGCCTTGCCCGCGCACAGCAGGTCGGGTGTCACGCCGTAGAGTTCGCACGCGAAGTCCGCTCCGATCACACCGAACCCCGTGTGTATCTCGTCGAGGATGAACACCGCATCGTTCTTGTCGCACAGTGACCGAACAGCGCTCAAATACTCTTCATCGGGCACGCGAACGCCCGCGGTGCCCTGGATCGGCTCAAGAATGATCGCCGCGATCTCTCCCGCATGCGCTTCAAACGCCTTCCCAATGGACGGCACGTCGTTGAACGGCACATGTATGACGTTGTGCACAACAGGGCCGCAGGTTTTGCGGACGATATCGTTTGAAGAAAGCGAGCGTGCCAAAAGAGTCCTCCCGTGGAAATTATTCTTCGCCGCAATTATGTACGGCAGGGAGCCGTCAGCGTTTTCATACTTTTCTTTATTTCGTTGTACCCAGTACTGGAATGCGATGTTCACCGCCGTCTCCACCGCTTCCGCGCCGCCCGACTTCATGATGACCATGTCCATCCCCGTGAATTTCCTGACCGCCTCAAGCGCCGGCGCGTGAAAGAGATGGTCAATGGTGTGAGGAACGGCGGGAGCATGCTTTTGCTTCAGGAATTCGATGAGAACTTTTGCCATCCGCTCGTTCAAAACGCCAGCGCTTAGAACGGTGTACATTGCCAGAAAGTCCAGCACCTCTTTTTCTTCCTCGGCACCGTCTGCAGTCCGCTTTATGCGCAGTGTCCAGTCGTTTTTTCCGCGTCCGATGACGACCCAGCCGGGAATCCGGCGGTAATAAGAAGGCGTATGTTCAGCAATCATCCGCTTATGCTCTTGTGCGGGAAGCTTAAAAAAAGTGATTCCGTTTACGGTCGGGCTGTCTGGAAGATCTCGTATATCTACGAACATAGGGAATACGCTAGCAAACGCCCATGTAACTTACAAGGAGATGTCAGAACAGTGCCGCTGATCGCATGATGGTCGCAGAGAAGAGAGGTGCTGCGATACCCACGATTTCTTGAAGAGGTACTCATTCCAAAGCGGCCTCTTCGTAGAGCCGCCGCTCGATGCGTTTGCCCTCAAGCAGCAATTCAAGCATCTCCTCGGGTGCGTATTTGTTTCTTAAGACATCTTTAAACGATACAAGGCCGTACGCACTGCCGTTCCAAGGGGTCGCCTCCAGAAGTTGCGGTGCCTCCTCGATAACGCTTTTGTTGTACGCAAGCAAAAACCACAACGGGAAATTCCGTATTTCCAAAAGCGTCGAAGCGGAATAGGGAAGTCCGATATCCGCAACCTCGTTAATTACCCGGTTTGTGACGTTGACAGATCGGACGAAGGCGTCAAAGTATCCCGATTGTGCGCGGTACATGGAGAGAAACGATTCGGCACGCAGCACCCACTCACTGCCCAGCAGTCGTGCGGACTCTTTCTCTCCGTTCGCGAAGAGAATACCGGAGAGAGCTGCCATGTACGCGCCAATATCCGTTTCCCGCACGACATCGCCATTGGCAACCTGCGCCTCAGCGGCGCTGAACGCCTCTCCAAGCGACTCTGTTGCAAGCGGTGAGCTCTGAAGCGAACTCCGCAGCGCCGCTATCGTTCCAAGTTCCGCATAGCGGCCGCCGATATCCGGACACATGTAAAAACTTTCTATCGTTCTGTATGAATATCTTGCGCCTTTCTCCTTCAACCTCCGCAAAAACAACACGTCTGCTTGCGCAAGGTCAAAAAAATAGATGTCATTCAGGTATGCAAACAACACCCTTCTATCGCGCTCCCCGACTTCCCCTTGCCCCCATCCCACTTCGTAGTACGCGGGGTCGCCCCGAGTGTCTCCCTCGCACACGCCTGGAGAGGTTTCGACGAGCACTTCCTGCGAGGGCTGTTGCGGGCTTGAGCGGGCCGCATTGAGAATCAGCTTATGCTCAAGGATCTCGGGGGGTACTTCTGCGGGAGAGGCGGAGAGAGTCGTTTTTAAGCGGTGCAATTTCTGAAATGCAACAGAGAGCGTCGGACAATCCGGAGAAAATCTCTGCGCGCATCGAGCCCTTTTCCTTAGCGCGGTTTTCGTTTTGAGAGCGGTATTTTTTAACTGCGCAAACGCGGAAAGATAGCTTTCGAGTGAGCTTTCGCCGGCGATAAAAACGAATGTCGTCTTTGGAATCCGTCCGTATGCATATGCTGTATGGGCGAGAGCTTCCGCTTGCGCAAGTGAAGCGAGAAAAACGGTCGGATAGAACGCTTGTTCCAGGATTTTTCTATCTTCTCCACTATACCGAGCGACGATCTTGACTTTCGATGCCCTAAGAAGTTCCACATTTTCTGCAAGAGCATGGGGATCGGTACCTTCCATACCGAACAGTGGGTCCAGGCGGTTCTGCACCGACGCGTGTGCGATACGCAGAACCCGGACACTCGCGAAAAGTGTCGCCTCCCGGCCGTCGCTGGTCACTCGCCCGTCTTCTACTTCGTATACCATACTCTTAAGCGTAATCGGCGGAACGATGAAATCGCGCAGCTCACGTTCGAGGAGCGACTGTTCTCGTCGCATTTCGTGTGCGGCACCGAGTACCGCAAAACCCCCTGCAAGAGCCAACAGCAGGAGTATCAGGCACTGATGTACCAGAGGGACACGGTCTTTCTTCACAGGCGTATGGTATCACGTGAGTGCGAGGCTCCGCAGAAGTGGGAACGTGCGTCAGGTTGACTCCACATCTTCCGCTCCTATATACTTCGCTCCGGATGGATCAATCCGAACACCTGTTCATCACAACTCACTTGCCTCAAGGGAGGGAAGAATGTACCAAGCTATCTCGTTTGCGGCGCCGGCCGGAGCGGCCTTGCTCCTTACTGCGCTCCTCTTCAGAGGCGTGCGTACCACCATCGCCACGTACTTTGCTGCGGGTCACAATGTGGAGACCGTCCAGGGAGCTGGAACAATAGCGGCAGCCTGGATTTGGGTCGTCGCGCTGTTCTTCATCCCCTGGATCTGCTACCAGCAGGGGCTTATCGCCTTCATACCGTTCGTGCTCTGCAACGCGCTCGTCCTTGTCGGGCTCGCATTCCTCGCGCCGCGAATCCTCGAAGTGATGCCTCAGGGGTATACGCTTCCCGGATATATCGGCAAGCGCGATGGGATCATGATGGAGGCGCTCGTTGCGGTGATCACCGTTGCCGCTATGGCGTACATCGCGCTCCTTCCGCTTCAGGCGGCATCGAATCTCGTCGTCTATTTAAGCGGCTGGGATCGCGACACCGTCATTTTGGCTCTCGCGGCGCTTATCTTTATCGTCGCGTGTCCGCGCGGGCTCATCTCGTCGATCGCGACCGATATCGTGAAGCTCGCCGCTGTCATCATTATCGTCGGCCTCGCCGCTGTCGCCATCGCAGTAGCGCTCGAAAAGGAAGGGGCGGGTGTGCTCGTAAGGGGTCTCAACGGCATTCGCCCGCCGGAAGCGGAGCTCTTCCCGTTGGGGCTTTTGCTCACCTTCGTACTTCCTTCGGCCATCAACCTGTTCGCCTCGGGCGCTATGGACGGGATGCTCTACCAGCGACTCTTCGCCGTACGCAAGGTGAACGTGCGACGCGCGTTCCTGTGGGGAGCGGGTATCTTTCTCTTCGTGCCGCTCATTATGGGAACCGTGGGACTCCTCGTTGCGGGACTCTTTGGCAATCTCCAACTGAAGCCCGGAAGCGTCGAGGCGGATCTCATCGCCTTCACAACCATCGTGAAGCTTGTACCCCAAGTCCCGCACATCCTGTTCGCGACGATCCTCATCGGGGCGATTCTTGCAACTGCGGTCGCGGCGCTCAATGCCGCGAGCACGGTCGCCGTGAACAACTTCATCCGCCCGCTCACTCTATGGTGGTCGGGTGAGGACTTGACCGATGTCAAAGCGATCGGGATTGCGTGGGGGGTAATGCTCCTCGTGCTTTTGCTCGCGACCACGGGTGCGCGGGCGCAGTGGGACCTCTTCACGTGGTGGCTTACGGCGGGCGCGATACGTGCAGTGCTTCTCGTTCCGATCGTCGCGCTCATCCTGACCTCACCGGTCTTTTTGCGCTCGGCCGTCTGGTGGGTCGTCGTTACCGCTATCGTATCGACACTGACCTATCTTCTCGCAACCGAAACGCTTGTCGCGAGTAACTCCGGTCTGTCATTCTATGGCGAGGTTCTCTCGACCGTTCCCGTTTCCGTCCATCGCGTCGGTGTCTCCTACGCGAGCATCGCGGCGATTACGACGGGTCTTCTGTGTTGGGGATCCATGTGGATCTACCGCCTCAGCAAGACCTAAATCGGGACGCCCGTTACTTTTCTGCCTGTGGCTCAGCCATGGGCAGATTTTTTTTGGCAGTTGGGATATAGTTATGCGCATGCAAAAAGAGATGGCGCGTATCGATGATTTCTACCGATTGACCGTGCGTGATCCGCTGTTCGCGGCGGAAGGGCTCGAT
>LCOM01000042.1 GCA_000999395.1 Parcubacteria group bacterium GW2011_GWA2_47_7 | reverse complement strand
GAGGTGACAGGTGTGGGCGTGTGCGGCAGTTGTGGATAACTCTTATAGCCAAAAAAGCTTGCAAAAATCGCATAGTTCCTTATAATAAAGCAATACTATATATACGATATTCGCGACGTGATATGAGAATATGACGGAGGTACGATTCAGATAAGGTTACAGTTGAGAATAATGCTTAGCCCGACACAGGTCGGTGTCTGTAGCGTTACAGGCCATTAAGCACTATTCCCAATTGTATCCCTCTACACTGTGCGCTACGCGTTTGGTGTGAAACAAAAGCGGACTAGCTTTTGGAAAATATAAGAGAGCAATTGGTTGTACACAATAGCGGTACGTTGACAATTACATACACTGCAATGGTCGCAATGGCTCATGGCACTATCCAATTCTCTTCACTAATTCATAGGTGAACCTATGCTGTATGGTACGCGATGCGTTTTGTTTTCAACAAATCCTCACATTGTTCGGGGTCGGGGTCGACCGTTTAGCGCAGTGCTAAATGCACCCTGCGCATCAGTTATCCCATACGTCCCGCATAGGATGAAACCGATAATATAAAACAACAATAACTTGTCGGTACTACCGCTAAAACGGTGGTATTGATAGGAAACACATAACATAATGAGTAGTAAACTGCGACGTAAACTACAGAAAGCGGTTGCAGCGACTGTATCAGTCACTACCACGGTCTGGCTCGTCGGCGTATCGGCATTCGTGCCGTTTACGGCTTTCGGTGCAGAGATTGCTGATGGCGCGCTGATCAAGACAGCTGACAATCCAAACGTTTACATCGTGAAGAAGACCGACAATGGTCAGTGGAAACGACTAATCTTAAGTGCAAACATCTTCAATCAGTACGGCCATTTGAGCTGGGATAAAATCATGACTGTGTCACAAGCAGTTCTTGATGGCTACCAGAACAGCGATGTGGTTCGTGCATTCGACCCGGCGAACGGTGTCGACGATCCAAAGGTATATCTATTAGAGCCTGATATGGTTGGCGACGAAGGTATGCGACGCTGGGTGAATGTCACTGCAGCACAGTTTACCGATGAGCTCGGCTATGTCTGGGATCAGGTATACTTGATAAACGCATTTGAGCGAGATTCATATAGCACGGGTTCTGATGTAAATGATGCATCAGACGTGGATGACGAGGACGACGACACATCAACACCATCAGGCGATGGTTTGACTGTCGAGACCCGCTCTATGCCAGCATCAGGCGTTACGCCATTGAGCGCAACGGGCGTGAATTTCTTGAAATTCACTGTTGAGGCAGGAGAAGACGGTAAGATCACTGGTATGGTCTTCTCTCGCAAGGGCGTTGGTTCAAACAGCGATTTCAGCAACGTCTATCTGTATGAAGGCGATACCCGCTTAACCACGGGCAAGAGCGTGAATGCAGATAGCCAGCAAGTTGTCTTCAACAACTTGAAACTTGACTTCGACAAGGGCGATTCCCGCGACTTCAACCTTTTGGTTGATACGTCAACGGGTACGGCCGGCAACATCAACTATTTTGAACTTACGAGCGTAAGCGCGGATGTTGATATCAACGGCTTGCCAATCAGCGGTACACAATATAGCTGGTCAGCTTCAAGCGCAGGTGTATTGACAATCGCAACGGGCGGCACGCCAACCAACCCATCGTTGGGTGAGACCGATGCATTACTTGCAACATTCAAATTGACTGCAAGCGCTGCAGAGGATATTGAAGTTGAGCGCATTGCATTGACCAACGGCGGTTCCGGTTCACTCGACGGCGTCGAGAACTGGAGCTTGCTGTATAACGATGAGGAGGTTGCCGCATCAAGTGTGAGCGGTGACATTGTTACCTTTGTCTTCGATACGACCTTCCTGATTAAGAAAGGCCAGTCACGAACATTCGAAGTTCGCGGCGACCTAACTGCAGGCGGACTCAAGCGAAGCGAAACAATGCAGCTCTACCTTGATGAGTCATCTGACTTACATGGCACGGGCAAGACATTTGGTCTTGGCACGGGCATAACGAACAGCTTCAGCTCGTCAACTGGTTCAACCACGCTGACATTGCAGGGCGGTGCGATTACCATTACGTTTAGTGGTACACCGGCAGCCCGCGATATCGCCGTAGGTGGCGATGACCTCGTGTGGTTGGATTTCACGGTTAGCGCAGAAGAGAACGTTGAATTCCGAAGCACCGCACTTCGCTTCTATGATGGGAACAGCGGCACTGGTGGTTCAAATGGTGATATCACCGGCGAAATTGCAGGAAACTACTTCACCGATATCAAGATTGTTGATGTTGACAGTGGCGGCGCAGTCGTCGGTCCATTCGACATCAGCAGTATGACTGATACAAGTAACTATGGCGCTAAGACATCAACTGAGCGCTATACCGTAGACGCAGGCGAGACACGACACTTCCAAATTTTGGCAGATGTCGCCTCAAACGCTACAACGGGTGGTTACTTTGTCCAGTTGCAGAACTTCGGTTCAAGTACGATCAAGTCACTTGACACGGGCAACTTTGTGAATACTGCCGACATTGTGCCTTCAACGGCAATTGTTGGTAACACACAGACTGTTAGCGCGTCAGCGATGACGATCACCACGGCTTCAACTCCTGTATCCGACACATTTGTGAAGGGTGCAAACAACATTCCTTCAGTTGCCTTCCTCTTTAAGGCAGGCGCTGCAAGCGATGTAACGATTAGCTCAGTGAAGCTCACTGCATATACTGATGACACGACCAGCGGCGTATTCGTCGTAGGTACGTCTTCAGTAACACCAGCAGCGCAGAACCTGATTAGCTCAATTAGCATTTATGATGGAGCTACGCAGCTTGGTGTAAGCAAGAGCATTAACTCGAGCGGAGAAGCAACATTCAACGGCTTGAACTGGAAGGTTCCAGCAGGTGTGCAAAAGAAGTTGGATGTGAAGGTGAACGTACCAAATCAGACACTTGGCAACAGCAACTCCGATCGCTTCAAGATCGATATTACTGATGTAAGTGCTGATGTTACGGCAACTGATAAGGATGGTAATGACATTACCGAGACCGCAGATGCGCCAAACGGCGGTACTGCAGATTCCGGTACGAGAATTACTGTTGCAAATTCCGGTACATTGAGCGCAGCCTTAGATAACGCAGCAACGCCAAAATCAGATATTGTGATTGCTGGCACGACCGGCGTACTCTTCGGCGCATTCAAGTTCACTGGAACTGATGAGGCATTCACGATCAACAAGTTGAACATCAAGAACGGTACTTCAACAGGCAACTATGATGACGATGTCAACACAGTTACCCTCGAATATCCGAAGAAGGATGGCTCAACGGGAACAAAGACTGCTTCATTTGATGGTACGGGTATCTCAACGTTCTCTGCACTTGGCTTCTATGTGCCAAAGGATGGCTCTGCATTGCTCAAAGTGAAATATAACTTGGAGCAGGTAGCAGCCAATGGCGGTGGTGCTGATTCAGGAGATTTGCCACAAGCAATCTTCGATTACAACACCAACTTTGAAGCTACGTCAGAAGGCGCTGGAACAAATTCAACATCGACTGGTTCAGCTGACATTAGCGGAAACGCAATGACGTTGCGCAACGCGCGACCAACGTTTGATGCTTCAAAGCCATCAACCGTGGGTAACCTCGTTAGCCAGACCAACTTTGACCTCATTGATGTCAAAGTAACAGCAGCTGGTAACGACGACGTAGCATTGAAGAAGATGAAGCTTACGCTTAACCTCTTCGACGTTGCTACCGTAGGTTCAGCATTGACTGTCGGTGGTTCAACTCAGTGGGCAATCTATGATGTCACTGATTTGAACTCTGAACTTGGTTCCAACACATCAGCATTCGAAAATGGTGTCGGCGGACAAGACCCATCATTCACGACGGGCAACTCCAACAGCACCACAACGAACCTGTATGTGACGTTTGACAATGAGGAGCGAATCCAGGCAGGCACTTCAAAGACCTTCCGAATCCGCACCCGCATTCAGAACGCACACGAGAATAGCAATGGTAAGGACAACGTAACCGTGCAATTGGCAACTGAAGAAGATGCCAATACACGAACGGGCGCCATTACCTCCAGCAACACGAACGTCGTATTGCTGGCCGCCACGAGTGTATCCTTTGTCTGGTCTGACCTGTCCGCAGGTGAGGCAACACATAGTGATACGATTGACGGTAGCAGCTCTGATTGGACCAACGGTTTCAAGATCAAGAACCTCCCAAGCTCAAGCGTCACGCACACGAAATAACGTTTCGTGGTGTGATGGCTCGAGTTCTTGTGTAGGTACAAGATCTTCGACCGAGGTCTAGAAGACAGCAAAAGCCCCGCTCATGTAGCGGGGCTTTTGTGTTGCTCGGTTTCTGTACGAGCATAGATTGTTTCTGTTATACTGGGCCTATGATGAAAGAATCGACAATCCGGACAGGCGTTCACGTGCTGCTCGTCGCTGCATTCGCATCGCTCTTGTTGTATTGGCCGGCAATTTTATTTCCGTCTATCGTGGGTAAAATGATTGTCTTCCGGACTGCGATAGAGATAGCGTTTGCGTTGTATGTATGGCTACTCGTGCGCGATTATGAACGGTATAAGCCGGTATTGAATGGGATTACGATTGCGCTAGTGCTGTTTGGTGCTGTATTGGGCGTTGCCGCTGTCTTCGGCTTAAGCCTCTATCATAGTTTTTGGGGGACCCTTGATCGAATGGATGGATTGTTTAGCTATGTGCATTATGTGTTGTTGTATGTAGTGGTTACGGGCGTGTACAAAGACAAGGAGTCGTGGCTTCGGTTATGCCGCGTTTTTATCATAATGGCGTCGGTTTTGGGTGGGTTGGCATTGTATGGATATGTGTGGCGGCACGACATTGCCTTTGTGACTGGCAATCAGGCCTTTCTCGCGCAGGCGTTATTGTTCAGCGTATATTTTGCGGGTTTTCTGTGGGTTGAGGTAGCGGCGAAGGGGTTACGTCGTGTCGCGCCATGGGCATGGTTTGGACTGGCATTCTTTGCGCTTATTATGCTGTTTACTACCGCAATACGCGGCGCTATGCTTGGTATGATTGGTGGCATTGGACTTGGTGTGGCATGGTATGCGTTGCGCAACCCCAGGCGCACTATCCGGTACGGTGCCATCGGGCTTATTATTGCGGGCGTATGTGCGATAACGGGCATTTTTGCGCTTAAAGATAGCCCGATAATTATTGCTATCCGGCCATTGGAGCGATTAAGCAACTTGAGCTTGGCTGACGCCAGCGTTTCTACGCGGTTAAATGCATGGCAAACTGCAGTGCGAGCTATCCAAGATCGACCAATACTCGGATGGGGTCCCGAGCAGTATCAGGCAGCATTTAATACGCATTTTAACCCTGCATTTCTATCGTCCGTGGGGGAGAGCATTTGGTTTGATAAGGCGCATAATATTGTGCTGGATATTGCGGTTTCGAGTGGATTAGTGGGGCTTGCGGCGTACTTGATGCTGATCGGGGTGGCGTTTCGCGCGTGTTGGCGGTATTATCGGTTACAGCCCCTTCGTGGTATTATTTTGACGTGTGCGCTCGTTTCGTATATTATTTTCAATCTAACGCTGTTTGATACAATGTACTCGCTCATACCATTCATGCTTTTATTGGCTGGTTTGAGCGCAATAAGCAAGAACAACGAGGAACAACCGAAACATACTGTATGTATATCACCCCGCATTATTCGATCGACCGGCATAGGGATTGCGGGCATTATGATTTTTCTTGGTTTATACGGAAATGTATTGCTTTATCCCACCGTTGTCGCAGCACGCGATGCGCAGGTTCAATCGCTTGCGGCGCGACCGTTTGTGCAAATTGCGAATACGCTCGAGCCTGCGCTACGCCGGCCAGTGTATGCAAGTCGCGACATCGGTGTTTTTAGTACGCAAATTCTTGATGGATATATTTCTGATGACGCTGTTGCAACAAGCAAACGATTTCATGATAGCGCTGCTTCAGTCGCTCACGTACTTGAACGGGCGCGCCAGATAAATCCGCATGATTTGAAAACAATGATCGCACTCATGAGCGTGTACTCTATGCAACAGCAATTTGATAAAGCCGAAGCAGTGTATGACTCTATGGTGGCTGCATTTCCCACGATTCCCAACGTCTATTTTCATGGCGCAGTTGCAGCTATTACCGCGGGGAGGAATGACGAGGCAGTGGAACGTGGACGCGCGGGACTTGCCCTCAATGAAGAATCAGGCTCGTCGCATTGGCAGTACGGCGTAGTGCTGGCGCTTACCGATCATACCGAGGAAGCGCTCGCAGAGTTTGAGCGCAGCATGGAACGGAATGATTTTCATCCGAAACCCGAAGAGGCGTTCAAAGTTGCGTTGACGTATCGATCAATGGGTGACGCGGTTAAGACGGTACGATGGTACGAAATTACGATCTCTGAAGCCTATATACTCATTAAACACAATCGAGATTCGGTTTCTACTAATATTACATATATTCAAGCGTTGTTGGCGAACATTCAACTTGAAACCGCGCAGGAACGACTCGACTTTTTGCTTGAAAATCGCCCCGCATGGGCGGATGAACTAAAAGCGTTCGTTGAGTCGCTGGGGGTGAAAAGTGAAGTGTCGAATGATAGTTCGGATAGCTCAAAATGACGCGTACTTAAAACGACGCCGATCGCTCGATATTGTCCCAATTCGTTTTGAACCACGCTATAATATTTTCGAGACCCTCGTTGATATTTGTATGTGGCTCGTAGCCCAGTAATTTCTGGGCTTTTTCTATCGAGGCGCGGCGGCGCGAGATCTGGTCCCAATCGCGCTTAGTCCCTGTAATTTCGAGTCCT
>LCOM01000041.1 GCA_000999395.1 Parcubacteria group bacterium GW2011_GWA2_47_7 | reverse complement strand
TGATTGTTATCTGACAAATAACAGGTTTTTCAAGGGACCTCAGTGAGAGTGAAATGCGAACGATGTTCGTCATATTTCTTTCTACGCTGAATTTCTCCTTATTCACCCGTTACTCATGAACATATATTCATGAACCAAAATCTTAACAATCACTGACGGCATGCAACAACAAAACAGTCTAATGGACTTCATATTCTTCGCATATTGCTCAAAAAGCATTGCCCAGGAACACTTTTGTACATTTTCATAAAATATTGTCTAATGTTCTTCTGCGCGCCACACAAAGCTATCTCCACTTCATCGTCCTTAGACCTGCATATACGACATGAATGCAAGTTGTCCACAAAGGCCGACGAAAGTCCGCATATTATCGATAATCTTCATCGGTCTTTCATTGCGTAAAGTGCACAATAGAAAACAGCAATGAGTGTATTTTGCTGACATGTCGCATTCTATGCGCGAACTCGAATGTATCGACAAAAAATTGCGATTGCGATTTCTATTGTTTTATCACACGCGCCACCTGAGGCAGTATGGGCATCTCAATTGGAATATTTGCCCTTATCGTGACCAACTTCCACGAACCAAAACATTACCAGTAGTAGTATAAAATTTTTATGACAACGCTCGCATATGTCAGTGAATTATCAATCACCCTCGTAGAACGTCTTAAAAGAGCGACGATATTGCTCGTGCTTGCATCGCTCGTATTGACGTTAGTCGGATTTATTCTGACAGTAAAAGCCGCGACGGCAACGGATATGGATGCACGTCCGTTTTTATTCTTCTATAGCCTTTTTATTACGAGCTTCATCTTTTCGCGTATCACTGCGGCGGCGCTATGGAAAGAGCCGACTAAAAGTATCACACTCGAACTCCTCGCGTCGTATGAGCCAAGTGTAAGCATTGTCATTCCCTGCAAAAACGAAGAAGCAGACATCGAAGATACTGTGCGAAAATCATTTTCTGCTCACTATCCGCGCCACCTCCTCGAGGTTATTGTCATTAACGATGGTTCTACGGACGGCACCATCGGCGTATTGCGTCGCGTTCAAAAAGAGTTTCCCGAGTTAACAATCGTCGACTGGAAGGTGAACCGCGGAAAGCGCCATGGGATGGCTGAAGGTTTTCGTCGGGCGAAGGGTGAAATCATCGTGCAACTCGACAGCGACAGCTTCATTGTCCCAGAAACATTCCGTGAGCTCATTTTGCCGTTCGCAAATCCGCGTATTGGAGCGGTCAGCGCACATGCGGAGCCAACAAACAGAAATTGGAGCTTTCTCTCAAAAATGCAGGCCGCATACTACGGTATTTCGTTCAGAATTTTTAAAGCAGCAGAATCATCATTTAATACCGTATTTTGCTGCAGTGGATGTTCGTCTGCATATAGAAAAAGTGTTGCACTTCCTATTCTCGACCGCTGGCTTGGTGAAAAATTTCTTGGGAAACCCGTCACCTGGGGTGATGATCGTTCGCTCACCTCATGGGTACTGCGTGGTGGATCCGAAACAACCTATACGTTCCGCGCGAGAGCATTCACTATCGTTCCGTGGACATTTCGTCAACTATTAATACAACAAATTCGTTGGAAAAAAAGCTGGATCATCAACTCGGTCTTGACGGCAAAATTCATCTGGAAAGAGCGCCCGTTCGTTGCATTTACCTATTTTTTTCCACTCATCTTTGTCACGCTGACAACCCCAATTATTGCAATACGAACGTTTGTCTACACGCCAATCGTGACAGGAACATTTCCTACGCTCTATATTTTTGGTGTGCTACTGATCGCGCTCTTGGTCGTAGTATGCATGCGCCTCTTGAGTAGAGAAAAAACGATGCAAAGTTTATATTTTCTCCCGTGGTCGATACTCAACATGCTTTTTATGTCAGCACTTTTGTTTTATGCGATGGTAACCATTCAGGACAGAGGGTGGGGAACGCGCTAGTAGTTAGTGATCAGGAAGAAATTAAAAAAACACCATGAAAAAAATCGCATACGCATTATCCATTATTGTTATATGTTCAGGAATTGCCTATGGCATGGTTAATTTTGGCAAAGTTTATGACACCGTCGCACTGCGCGCTCAATTCATGTACGCCTATGCACACTTCACGATATATAGGATTTGGGATGGAAACTGGAACGATAACTATTATGTGGCACTCGCAAGTGATAATGCATCTGAGCTCGGAATCCCAGTCCTTTTGTACCACGGCATAGTCACCACTCCTGATCGTTTCAGTCTCACTCAGGGGCAATTTGCAAATCATATGCAGGCACTAAAAGAGGCGGGGTATCAAACAATCAGCATGACAGAATTGTCGGACTATCTTCGTGGTGAGCAAGTAGAGCTTCCGCCAAGACCATTCGTGCTCACCTTTGATGACGGACGGAAAGACAGTTTTTTTGGTGCGAACCCCATTCTTGCGCTCTACGGATTTCAAGCAACAATGTTTCTTCCCACGATGCTCTTTGATACAGAGAAGAGAAAAAACTCGTACTACCTCTCCGTAAGTGATATCGACGATATGGCGAATAACGGCCGCTGGGAAATAGAATCACATGCGATACAAAAAAATGGTGGGTATGTACCAATAGATGCTGTCGGTGGAATGGGATACCTTCTCTCCAACCGTGAGTGGCGTTTTGACCTTGGGAGACTCGAAACACAGGAGGAATATCGCACACGAATCGCGCAAGAACTCGTCGGTTCTTGGGTGCGTATCACCGCACGCACAGGCAAAACTCCGGTCGCGTTTTCTTATCCATTCGGTGATTTTGGACAACAGACAACAAACAATCCAGACGCCAAGGATACTATCCTTGATATTGTCGGCGATTACTATCCGCTTGCATTCAGGCAGGTATGGCCTTCTGACAGTGGGTACACTCTTAACTATCCAGGTGAAGATACGCGAATACTGCGGCGCATCGAACCTTCTCCTACGTTATCGGGAAAAGGTCTCGTTCAGGCCCTCCAAGACGGAAGCACGAAGAAACTTCCTTACACTGATGACTTTGGTACAAATGAGGGGTGGAAGGTCACATGGGGGAAAGTCACAATCAATGACACACATAGCGAGCTCTCCATAAAAGGATCGGGGTCGGGGGCATTCATTTTTCTCGACGGCTCCTATCCGTGGGGCGATTATCAATTTACGCTATCTGCCAAACATGCAACAGACACCGTTGTTACTCTGGTGGGGAGATATGTAAATCCAGAGAATTTCACAACCTGCGTATTTGATGGAAGAGGGGTCTGGATTGAAGAAACCAAAGATGGTGTCGCTACCGACAGTACGGGCACTTCACTTACCATGGGCGATAATATATCGGTGACCTACGGTCTGCGCGCTGTTGGAAACACCTTTGGCTGCGAACGCAACGGAGAGCTCATCACGTCTCTGCAATTCAATGCGACGGAATTACCTGAAAAAGGAGGAATAGGAATTCAAATATGGAGCCCGCAAAGTGGCGGCGCCAGTCTTTCGCTGTTGCATTTACGAGTCGATCCGCTCACTTCGTGGGAGGAAAAACTCCGCGAAATGCCGAAAACAATTCTTGCGACAAGCACGATAGAAAAATCTCCCATAAAAACGGCGCCCATCATTCAAAAACAATCGGTAATAGCTAAACCTAACTCGGATGCGGGGCAGGGTGCAGATGTATCGACAACACCCCTTCCTCCGAAAGTAGAAAATATCGACGTAGTACAAGAGACCCCTCCCCCGCCACCAGATAAGCCAATCGTACTGTTTGATGATTCTGGAATAGCAAAGCCATTCACCGAATATTTTTCGGGAATTGAAGGCTGGAGAGCGGTGGGGGGGAAAGTGGTGACTACGCCCGCTGGATTTCTCCTGCAAACAGCGACCGATACAACAAGTGCGCTCTATGTACTCAGAGGCTCCGAGAGTTGGAGTGACTACATCACTCGCGCAACCGTACGTTGGGTTTCCGGATCGACATTCTCTATTATTGCGCGTCGCACAAGCGACCGTGATTATATGGAGTGCGCTTTTATTCGTGGCTCATCATCAGGTTCGGTCATCATCTATGCATACGAAAATGGGATACGTATAAAGCTCTTTCAATCCCCGACCAAACTGCTTCTTTTCGGTAACGACGATTATGCAAAAGCATCGCTTGGTACCACCGTGAAAGGGACGACGATAAGCTGTGACTTCAATAACTTTGCGGTGATCACCTATGACCATGCGCGATTATCTTTGGTTGGTGGGGTCGCGTTGCGTGAATGGGACAATACCCCAGGAAATATGGCAGCGGAAATAAGCTCCTTTAGCGTACAACCAATTCGTTAGTACTCGTACCATGATCACAAACTATACTTCCACAAATCAACAGGACGAGGCACATAACGAGAGTATGGACTTATCTCGCTCAGCAAACAGGGAGGTGATACCCGAGCAGCGAAAACTGGATTTTGCAACAAACACTAATTCTCGAACAGCTATTTCTCCGCTCCTTCTTCCGCTCATTGTGTTGTGCGCACTGTCCGTTGCGGTCTTTACGGAAGTACAGTCGTCGAACAACCCGCACCCGACGCTTTTTTCCGCCTCATCACTCGGGAGTAGTGCGGCTACAGTTACACTTCCGTTCGATTACACGTTTAATACCGTTGAAACGCTCGAGGAGGCGGGAGTTGCCATGGAGAGCACGAGTCCGTATTGGTGGCTCAATTCAGGGGGGATGATGGGTATCGCCAATGGGGTCGGTGCCACAAACCAAGGGGACCTTTCGGAAAAAAGCCAGTGGCATAAAATATATCGGATTGATAATTCTGTCGACACCGATGGAGGATACCATCCGCAAAATATTTTTCGCCTTCTCACGCGCAGCACGTGGGGTGACGTACGCGAGCAGGTGTACATGAACATCACCAACGACCAACTCTCCCAAAGTGTGAATCGCGATGAGTCCAATGGCCTCCTTATCTTTTCGCGCTACCAAGATGAAAACGACCTCTACTATGCCGGTGTGCGCGTCGACGGTACCGCAGTAATCAAAAAAAAGTGGGGTGGGTCATATCATACCCTGGCACAGAAAGTTATTCTTCCGGGTATTTATAATCGACTGACCTCACCAAACCTTCTTCCGCATAACGAATGGATCGGCATCCGACTCGACACAAAAACGATTTCGAGCAATGCTGTAAAGTTGACACTCTACACGGATTTCGGAAAAACAGGAACATGGAAAAAGGTTGCGGAAGCGATCGATGATGCCAGCAACGGAATAGGTCCCGCCATCACCGCGGACGGGGTATGTGGCATACGTACTGATTTCATGGATGTCCTCTTTTCCGATTTTCATCTCAATAGTATCGCAAACACGCCATAACTATTCCAAACACTATGCAGAACCAACCCCATCAGCCCGTCCATGTTTTTATCCTCGCGGCCGGAAAAGGGGCGCGCATGCGCCAATCACTCCCAAAACCGCTCACGGTGGTCGCGGGGGTTCCTCTCATCGATCGGATGATTGATGCCGTGCGAGGGGCATTCGGCGAACACTGGAGTATCGTGGTTGGACATGGTGCAAATGCGATTCGGGCACATCTTGGAAATGATGTCACATATGTGTATCAGCGAACACGCAAAGGGACGGGGCATGCTCTCAAAATTGCCCTCAAGGGACTGCCAAAATCACTGCCAGATTATCTTGTTGTTATTCCCGGTAATTTCCCGCTTCTCACATCGACAACACTGCGTGAACTTTTTCAAAAAAGTGTAGACAGTGGAGCACCGATCACGGTTGCAACCGCCATCGCGCCGGGTGATTTTCTTCCTGACAATCCATTCTGGTTTTCCAGTCGCGTCGTTCGCGGTCTTGGTGGAGGTATTCGGCGCATCGTCGCACTCAAGGACGCCGACAGAGATGAGCGCGCCATACACGAGGTGGACACCGGCTGCTATGTTTTTAATACTCGATGGGTACTCGAGCGCATCACAAAACTGCATCCAGTAACCCCCTCCCGTGAATACCGACTCAGTGACCTAGTGGGCATCGCAGCAATTGAGGGTACACGCGTTGCCGCACACCAAATGAGCAATTGGCGTGAGGCGCTTAGCGTGAACACGCAAGAAGATCTACGTTTTGTTGAAGAAATATTGTTGGGGAAAATAGTTTCTTATTAAGCAGGAGGAAATGATGACATCTGATACGAAAAGACTCCGCTACTTCTTGTGAAGAATGAGCAGGCTGCCCCTTCGCGGGGATACCCATTTATAGACAAATGCCACGTCACGGTCACGCGATGTATTTTTTGGTGATTGCCAATAACTCAGAAAGTTCAAAAGGCTTTGCGAGGGAGTTATCTGCGCCCGCCTCCTTGGCGAGCTCTGCTATTCCTGGATAAGCGGAAAGAATGACCACAGGGATGTTCTTTGTCCCCTTATGGGCCTTAAGTTCTTTGGTGACCACGCGCCCATCTTGGCTTTCAAGAAAAACATCGAGAAAGATAAGGTCAGGAGGTGTTTTGCTTACATGAAGCGCGCCCTTAAAGTTCGTGGCTGTCTCCACGTCATAACCGCTCATGCTAAACGCCTGTTCCATGGCGAAGAGAATTCCGGGGTTATCTTCAATAATGAGTATTTTTTTCTTCTGTGAATTCACCTTGTTCATAAATGTTTTATATTATTCTTTTTCCGCCCCCCCCCCTCCACGTAGTGGCAACGAAAAAAAGAAGGTTGAGCCCCTCCCAGGGGTGCTTTCTACCTCGATGCGACTCCCGTGGCGCTGTATAATTGTGGAAGAAATATACAAACCAAGACCGAGCCCAGTGCTATGCACCACCGAAAGCGTCACGATGACTTTATCCGCATTGGGAGAGTACTTGATTCCATTCACGATCAAATTGATGAGGACGCGACCGATGCGCTCACTATCACCTTTTACCCAAGCCGGTGCGCCCACGTGCAAGAGTATCTTATGCGTTTTTGTTAAGAGTCGGCAATTTTCGACGACTTCACGGGCTAATGCTGCCAAATCAAACCGCTCTTCTGTCATAGCAAATTTTTTCGCCCTAATTCCCGAAACATCAAGGAGGTCGGAAGACAACTTGGCCAAATGATCCACTTGATCAACCATCTTTCCCAAATACTGAACAAGTACGGGGTCTTTGTCGTTTTCAAAACGCTTCTGGAGGATTTGTGCCAACATTTTTATCGTCGTCGCGGGGGTTTTGAGCTCGTGCGAAGTCATACTCATGAACGTATCAGTGCGCTCTTGAACGAACTTCCGCTCGGTAATATTTTCCATCACCAACAGAAGTAGTTCTTCACCCGAACCTTGGGGGCTGAGTCGGTGTGCGTTGACGGACATGGTCATCTTGCCGAGCTTAGGAGAATTGAAGTCGACCTCAAAATCCTGAATATTCTTTTTTTGCGCATAAACCTTTTTGAGCCATTCTCGCATTTTTGGTGTGCCCCACTCTTTATTCTCCAATTCATAAAATGACATACCCTCTATTTCCTTTGCTGATGCCCCAAAGGTCCGACAAAAGGCTTCGTTTGCGCTTTGCACGCGATACTGTCTGTCTATCACGATGAGTGGTTCTCGCATGGTACCGAGAATACCCTCCGCGAATGAAAGGGCTCCCTCGAGCTCCCGTTGGAGAGTCTTCTGCTCCGTGACGTTGCGAGCGGCAGCAAACACTCCCATAATCTTATCCTTATCATCTCTATAGACGGACGCATTGTACAACACGTCGGTTAATTTTCCGTTTTTGTGCTTCATGATCAGCGGATAATTTTCCACGAAGCCGAGCTTGAAGGCTATCGCATGCCCAAGGCGCGCCTTTGACGGTTGCGTGAAATATCGCGCAAAATCGGTGCCTATCAATTTCTTTCTTGAAAAGCCCGTCACTTTAGTCAACGCCTTATTCACATCCATTATTTTTCCCTTCGCGTTGATAGTCAAAAGAGGGTCGAGGCTTGCCTCAATGAGGCTGCGGGAATATCGTGCAAAGAATAGCTCTGCGGCCCGCTTTTCTTTTTCTTTGTTCTGATATGCAAGTTCTTTGGCGGCGATGAGGAGTTCTGCAGCGCGCTTTGCTTTCTCTTTGTTCTGATATGCAAGTTCTTTATTGGCGATAAGAAGTTCTGCGGCACGCTTTGCTTTCTCTTTGTTCTGATATGCAAGTTCTTTGGCGGCGATGAGGAGTTCTGCAGCGCGCTTCTCTTTTTCTTTGTTCTGAAACGCGAGTTCTTTGTTCGCTACCAGTAACTCTGCGGCGCGCTTCGCCTTCTCTTTGTTCTGAAAAGCAAGTTCTTTGTTGGCGATAAGGAGTTCTGCGGCACGCTTTTCTTTCTCATTGTTCTGAAAAGCGAGCTCCTTATTCGCGCGACGCAACGCCGAAGCTCCTTTCTGCTCAGTAATATCTTGTATTGCAAGCAAAATAAGCGCTTCGCCTTTTTCGCTTTGCAAAAGACGTCGCCCATTGAACAGTAGCACTTTCGTTCCGATGGTCGGAAAATTAAAAGTCAGTTCAAGCTCGTCAAATGACCTGCTCTTTGGCAAAACTTTTTCTAGGGCTTCACGCAACTTCGGAGTGTCAAATCGATGACCTTTTATTCCAAAGATAGACATCCCCTCCGTCTCTTTTACATCAAGTGGAAATAGGCGATAAAAGGATTTATTAGCGCTCTTGATACGCATATACCTGTCGAGAACGAGTAAAGGTTCCCGCATCGTATCAAGGATTCCTTCGGTATATGACTCTGCACTATCCCGCGCGATTTGCGCCAGCTTTATCTCATTAATATCAATGAGCGCGATGACCACACCATCAATCTTCTGTTGTTGCGTGCGATACGGGCGCACCCACAGTGTATACCAATTACCCTCTTCGTCGGTTACTTCCTCGCTTTGGGGCTGCTCGGTATCAAGTACAGACGTGATGATTTTTTTGAGATCGGGAAATTGAGCCGGTAAGCGGATATCCGAAATAGACCGCCCGACATCGGATGCAATGATACGAAACGACTTCTTTGTGACCGGAGTCACGCGTCGAATACGTAGTTCACGGTCGACGATAATAATCGGGACATTCACGCTCTCGAGCACATTCAGCAGGTCCGCGTTGGTGACACCAAACTCGGTGTTCCTTGTTTGGAGTTCTTCGTTGACGGTAATCAATTCTTCATTTGTGGACTGCAGCTCTTCTTTTGTGGTTTGAATCTCCTCATTGAAGCTTTGCAGCTCCTCATTCGAAGAGAGCACCTCTTCGTTTGCCGACTGAAATTCTTCGTTCGTCGCCTCTTGCGATTCAAGAACGCTGCGCAGTTGCTCCCTAGCAAGCGTCAATTGCTTTTTTATTCGGTCTTTTTCAAGCACCAAGAGTTTCTTCTCTTTCCCTTCTTTTGTGCCATGCGCAATGTCACTCGAGAGCACTTCAGAATTTTCTGCCAGTTCGCGCGCCCGAAAAGCAACCAAGTAGTGCCGAGCACCAGCCGCAAGACGTTTAAGAGGGCTCACTTCAATATCTACCAGAAACCCTCGTCCGCGATCCATCATGTTGATGTCTCGTGCAAAGACAGCGTGGTCTTCTCTTTTTGCCTCCGAAAGCGTACTACGCAGTTCGATGAGCAGGTCTTCTCTCGCGATTTTGAGAAGGTTCATTGTCGCCCTGCCCGAAGGGAGTTTCAAGTAGAACGAGAGATCTCCGCGCAACTGGAGGACTTCATCTGACGCGTCGACAACGACAGCAGCGGGTGCGAACGAAGACGCAAGGATTGCTTGATTAACTTCATTCAACGCCGAGTTGAGTGCAATATCTTTGGGGTCTTTTACTGCTACTGGGGAAGCAATCACATGTTTGTCGGCAAATCGCCCCTTCAGTATGGCTTGCACCGCAAGGCGCGGTGGGTGCGATGAAGGTTTTTTGCTGAACACTCTGTGCGATTTACTCTCCATCGCAAAGAGATCGGAAAACTCACCAATGCCTTCGGATTTTCCCAATACAAGAAACCCTATCGAGCTAAGGGCGTAGTGAAACATCGGGATGATGCGTTTTTGTGCGGACTGGTCAAGATAAATGAGTACATTCCGGCACGATATAAGATCAACATGCGAGAATGGCG
>LCOM01000040.1 GCA_000999395.1 Parcubacteria group bacterium GW2011_GWA2_47_7 | reverse complement strand
GATATAAGACGGGGTATTCTGTGCAAGCCACGGAAAGAGCAGTGACGCAACGAAGCTCGCGTTCGTAGTGTTCCCCCTCACACCTCTGTCCATGACGATGGCAAAAGCATATTTGGGATCATCATAAGGGAAAAAGCCAATAACCCATGAATTAACGCGGGCCTTAACAACGCCAAGTTCCGCAGTACCAGTTTTCGCTGCGATTTTAACATATGGAAGATTGAGTAATTTTGCCGTTCCTTCGATTGCACCCTTGCGCATACCTTGCTGGACGACGTCAAAATATTCTTCCGGGATAGGAAGCTTTGTCGTCACGAGACCCGTCGCCTCCATGGCAAGATGAGGCGTCACCAGAGTCCCTTTTGATGCAATGACGGCCGCCTCTCGAAGTGCCTGAAGGACTGTCGCCTGCATACCGTATTGTCCAATACCAGTGAAATACGTATCACCAATGCGCCATGTCGGATCATCGGGAAAATTGACCTCTTTCCATGCTGGGTTTGGTATCGTTCCAGCAGCCTCACCGATAATATCAATGCCTGTTGTCGAGCCATATCCAAACATGCGCGCATATTTTTCGACATTGGCGATTCCGAGCCCTTTTTGGTTCAGATAGCCACCCGCAACTTCGTAAAAATACACGTTTGACGATTGAGCGATGGCGGTACGCATATCGAGCCAGCCGTGAGCTTTCCAGTCATTAAAACGCGTCGGCTTATCCGGAAAATATTTATTCGGAATTTCGATATATCCGATACTTTGGATTGGTGTCTCCGGAGTTAGAATTTTCTCCGTAAGGGCACCGATTGCAAACATGGGCTTTACGATAGAACCGGGAGTGTATACTCCGCTCACTGCGCGGTTCAAGAAAGGTGTGCGGATGTCATTGTTGTATTTTTGAATTTCCGCTCGATCATCTCCTGCCGTCATGACATTTGAATCATATTCCGGATAGGAAACGAGCGAGACAAGTTCACCGGTGTGAATATCCATGATTGCCCCGGCACCACCGCGATAATCTTGGTCCTTCGCTACTCGCGCAATAATACTATAAAATTCCTCCTGTACTTTTGCATCTATCGATAAATGCAAACTCGATCCAGGGCGCGGAGGGTCGATTGTATTAGATGAGACGACATTACCCAACGCGTCAGTTTCTATGATGCGTAATCCCTTCCCCCCCTTAAGTATATCATTGTAATACCCCTCAACCCCGCTCGGTGCTTCATAGTCTTCGCGGTAGTAGACCCCACTCTTATCGCGCGCAGGGTAATGAAGAAAACCAAGAATATGACCAAAGCCGGGTTCTGTAATATAATTTCGCAGCGAAAAACCCAGTTCCTCGGTTGAGGGAACGTTCCACGCCAACTCGATATCATTTCTGTCATAGATAATACCGCGCTCAGGAAAAAGCACTTGATTACCCAGACGGTTTCGCTCGCTCAAATGCGCATAATTTTTTCCGTCGGTAATCTGTAATACGCCTGCACGCCACAAAAAAAGAATCGCAACGAGAAAGAAGAATGATCCGAGTAGGATTATCGTACTGCGTTTTATTGGTCGCTCCATCCTCCCTTCAAATTGATGCACGTCGAAATCGGGTATGTTTTTGTCGTCAAGAAATATTTCGTCTGGTGCGATGTCACCACCGCGATGAAAACGATGATTTCTCTTCATTGTGTTCGTTCACGGATGTGCATGCGAAGCCACTCGTAACACAACATAACTAATAATACATAAGCGGAAAGCGGTACATACAAAAACGCTACCGGCGTGGACGCAAGCTGACCGTGAAACAGGAGTTCAAAGAGCATGAATGCGCCTATCATTTCATACCAGCGCGGAATGAAAAGAATCCCAAAGCTGGCTATCACCAGTAGCAGCCAAAATGGACCAAAGATTGCAGACGTGTAAACGGCAATAGTAAAAAACTTTCGCATATTAAAAGGATCCTATCGTTTGAACCGGTGTTGTTGGAACGTCGAGGTACACAAAGCGTAGTTCATGGACATTCATCGGAAACTTAAAATATATTTCCTGCAGCGAACTCCCCTCCGGACTATATGCTTCTTCAACGACTCCGGCAAAGAGTGGCGTCAGGGAGGGTATTTCGATGACATCACGCTTGAGAACGAGAATCCCTTTCGGAAGAATGATGCGAAAATTTCCGCCCCCAACACCATAGGCGATAGTCGGTATCGAGCTAGAGCCAACGGTCACCGGTAATTCATTCCCGCTCGATGAATAGAGCGTAACAATCGCGCTTGCAGCATACACTTTAGTCACTTCACCGATAACAAAATTTCCGTCGGACTGAACAGGAGTACCGACAACAACACCAAGATTGGATCCCGCGTCTATGATGAGCGTGTCATAGGGAGCTCGACCAGGACTCGCGAGTACACGTGAAAGGAGTAGCGATGAATGGGTCGTATCGCGACCTAAGACTGATTTGAGTGCCTCGTTTTCCTTGCGATACACCTCACGCGAGTATGCTTCAGCAAGGAGCAAGTCAATCGCACTTCTTAGCTCTGCGTTTTTCGACATTAATGTTTTTTTTGAAGAAAAATACGAACGTGTTATCGAAAAATAATCAACGACATTAGCTCGAGCAATAAAAAAGGGCCGCGCTACGTATTGCGAAACGCCGGAAAATACCCCTTCAAGAGGAGAATGAAAAACAACAATCAATAGCACAAGCGCGACAAGCACGAGTAGTGTTTTCTTACGCTGCGCTTTCTTTTCGTTGTCGTGACGAAATCCCGTTAAGGATTGAGATTGTGGCGTATTTCTTTTGAACATAAAAAGGTTAGCGAATCAGCAAACATGAATCTGGGCGTGGAGAAGGCATCCTCTAGCGTGGCGGCAATTCATTGTCGTGCTCGATCAGCACTTCACGGAAATCGTCGATATTTTCAATAACAATTCCCGTTCCACGGGCTACTGCAGTAAGAGGATCATCAGAAACCGTAACGGGAATTTTGATTGCTTGAGCAAGGACTTCATCAATTCCATGGATGAGCGCCCCACCGCCTACAAGCACGATACCACGGTTCATAACATCAGAGAGTATTTCCGGCGGTGTCGTCTCCAATACCTCCTTGGTTGACTCTACGAGCACCTGGATGGAAGGTGCCAATGCTTCACGAATATCAGAATCAGTGACGATGACTTCTCTCGGCAAACCGGTCAAGAGATCACGCCCGCGAATTGCCGCTTCGCGCGACTCCTTCGGCTTCGCTGCAGAACCAATTGCAATCTTCACATTCTCTGCAGTACGCTCACCAATAAGTATCTTAAACTCGTCACGAATATACGAGATGATGTCACTATTGAATCGGTCGCCGGCAATTTTGAGATTCTTTGAATTCACAATTCCTGAGAGCGATATGACTGCGATATCTGTCGTTCCTCCGCCGATATCGATAATCATTGAGCCGACAGGATCATTGACCGGTAGCCTGATGCCTATCGCGGCGGCCATCGGTTCTTCCACAATGAAAACTTCACGCGCACCAGCATTCACTGCCGCATCGCGCACTGCACGTGTCTCCACATTTGTAATACTCGATGGTACACCAATGACCACGCGTGGACGCCCTTGTTTTTTTGACAACTTTTTAGACTTATTGATGAAGTGTGCAATCATCTCCTCGGTCACCTCGAAGTCGGAAATAACACCATCCACCAAAGGACGAACGGCAACAATGTGACCCGGGGTACGTCCCAACATTTGCTTCGCCTCCGTTCCGACCGCGACGACGCGGTTTGTTTTTTGATTGACCGCAACAACCGACGGCTCATCAATGATGATCCCGTGGTCACGAAGATACACAAGGGTATTTGCAGTCCCAAGATCAATTCCGATGTCGCTGCCGAGCATTCCATAGAAGCGTTTTAACATAGTGTCCACATTCTAGTGGATGAGGTCGCGAGAGTCAAAATTCTAGTAAATGTTGACATCAATCATTTGCATGGTCTACTGATTTACGATGTGCCAAAGGAGTACATATATGAGTCCTTTTGGATACATCGAAGTACTATAGGTATGAAGCCCTCTTGAAATTGCGGAAGAAAAACTCACGCTCGACAAGTTCCGACACAAAGCTCATAAAACAGTAAATGCAGTTCAGAACAGCTGTACGCCGAGTTTTATGTTTGACAACGACAAGAGAGATTGATAGAAATAATTTAGATACATCAATAGGGAAAAACCATGTCTGTTTCTCGGTTTCCGAATGCAACGACGATCAAGGAAGATGAACTTGAAACTCTGGTGAATAAACTTTTGACGCCACTCGATCCTGCACTAGAGGCTGATGTTTATTTTATGAAAGCTGCATATTTTTGCGCCCTCGTCGAGCAACTATTAGCAATGCAGAAATTGCCTCTTTACCAAAAGCTTGACCCAGTAATTCTGAGCCAAATTAAATCGGTCCTTGATTCGTGCCGATGACACAGAAGCTCCGCCCTCTCCTATGGGCGGTTTTTTCTATCAAAAAAGAGAAAGAAGTTCATCACGATCGAGTATTTTTGTTTCTCCGGAACTACGCACCTTCACTTCAAATTTACCCTCAACAAGTGTTTTTTTTGAAACGACCACGCAAAGCGGAATGCCGATGAGGTCGCTATCCTTGAATTTTTCACCCGCTGACGGACCCTTCCGATCGTCATAGAGCACGTCAACACCAAGATCGAGGAGCGCATCGTACAAAAGATTGGCAGCGCTACTTGCCTCAAGGTCGTCGGGAGTAAGTGACAACAAATGCACACGATACGGTGCAACTGTCTCCGGCCAAACAAGTCCGTGTTCATCGGAGAGCGCTTCCGCAATCACTCCCATCAAACGGGTAATACCAATACCAAAACAACCCATAATTGGATATGCATCCTCCCCGTCTTTGTTTTTATATGTGTAGCCAAAATCCTTAGGATATTTTATTCCAAGATCAAATATATTTCCTACCTCCGACGCTGTTGCGCGCGCAAGATTTCCACCAGTGCATCGAGTGCAGGCCTCACCTTCTTTCTGTTTGGAAATATCGGCATTCACGCAATACGAGCACGAATCACAATACAAAATAACATCTTCCCCCGCGCTCGTGAGCACCATAAATTCATAAGATAGCTTCTCCGTAAAACTCCCCCCCGATGCCTCAGTGACCTTCGCAACTAGACCCATACGCTTATAGACCCGCAAATACGCTTCTTTGGCGAGAGCATAAAATCGGTCAAAATCCTCCTGCGTTTCATGAAATGAATACATGTCTTTCATCGTAAACTCGCGGCCACGCATGATGCCGGATTTTGCACGTAATTCATCACGATACTTCTGCCCAATCTGATACACGGCCACAGGAAGATCCTTGTATGAACGCACGTACTCTTGCACGATAGGAGTAATAATCTCCTCGGCGCTTTGTCCAATAGTATATTCTTTATCTGTTCGACTATTGATCTTAAAGATCACGTCAACTTTTTCCCAGGCACCGGTCTGTTTCCATGGCTCAGACGGCTGAAGCGTTGCCATGCGAATCTCCTGTCCACCAATGCGGTCCATCTCATCGCGAACAATACGCTCAATATT
This sequence comes from Parcubacteria group bacterium GW2011_GWA2_47_7, assembly GCA_000999395.1. Lineage (GTDB taxonomy): Bacteria > Patescibacteriota > Minisyncoccia > Phycocordibacterales > UBA6899 > MHLP01. The sequence goes on along the minus strand of LCOM01000040.1, from coordinate 7,845 downwards.
TTCAAGCACGCGACGCCCAAGCGGAAGGTAAGAATATGAACCGGCCATTTCTTTATGCACAAACCCTCCCCGAATCAAAAGCTGTGCGTTCTTAGTTATCTCATCCTTTGGAGCCTCCTTGCGTGTCTTTGTGAAAAGTTGTGATTGGAGCATTTTAATGAAGGGTTAATTATTTTTATACTCGGGGCTAAGTAATTCAGCTGTATATAGGACTCATTCTACAGCACTGTCGGTTTTTGTAGGGCTTGACTTCAATCATATTATATATTTATTTTTTGAAAAAATTCATTCCCGCAAGTTCCATGCAATACTTCCAAAAATATCTCATGAAGCGCCTCCAGTGAACGGTATTTTTTATTACAACAACTTGGCGACATCATTCCATGTCACCGCAAGCATGAGCAACATAAGGAGAGCAAAGCCTATCATATTTGTTATGTTTGCCACCTTCACGTTTATTGGCCTGCGAATGATGGCCTCAATAATGATGAACAATAGTCGCCCTCCATCAAGTGCTGGAAACGGAATGACGTTAATGACCGCGAGATTAATAGAAATGAGTGCGGTAAAAAGAAGGAGGTTTGCGAAACCGATGCCTGCGGCCTCACCTACTGCGTTTACGATACCCACAGGTCCCGTCACCTGAGAAAAATCTGAATTTCCCATTAGCGCCGATGAGAAAAAATCCCAAAGCCCCGTCGCCGTAAACACAGTAAATTGATAGGTTTTGTGCATTCCTTCCCACAACGCAAGGTGAATCGGAAGCTTCAGTGTGCCAACCTCATCCATGTAAATTCCTATCGCCGCGGCACCTTCCACGATACCCGCAACCGGAGTCACGACAAGGGTGCTCGTCTCACCTCCTCGCTGATAGGTGAATGTTATCGGTTGCGATTCTCTCCCTGAAACAAAGGTGGAAACAGCATCTGTCGAAGAAGTTTTCTCCTCCAATGCGCCATCAGATACGGAAAGCAGTATGTCGCCATAGGTGAGTCCCGCAACATCCGCCGGCGATTCAGGTTTCACTCCAGAAACCATGACATGTGAATTCGTGAGCGCATAGCCTCCCTCTTCATCAGCCGGAGACGTGATGCCAATCATCAAAGTTCCAGAGATCAATATCCAAGCCAACAGCAAATTGAATATCACACCGGCGACAATAACTGCTCCCTGTACGATGCGTGGCTTTGCAGTGAACGAACGGTTTTTATCAGAGTCATCCGTTACGTCATCAGGATTTTCACCATAGATCTTCACATATCCCCCAAGCGGTAATACATTGATGGGCGAGAACCAAGACGAGTAGGACGATGATAAAAATTATGATGGACATGGATGTATGTTACCACACGAAGGCGCCTAAGGCTTCCTATTGTATCGGAGTATATGGCGCAGTGGGCGAAACTATCGGGTAAAACGTTCTTGCAATAGAGAGAAGAAAGAGTTCACGACCAAGTCGATCCGGCGCATCAGCGCGATACCCGACGGTCACGAGAAATGGCGCGATACATGCTGTTGCTTCGCGTATATCTAGACCTCCTCCATCGCTTGAAGCAAACTGAAACACTGTTGTTGTTGCTTCCGTAGAGCTACATGGACGAATGACGCGAAACCACATTGCTCCATCTTTCCGGGCAATTTCGTTTACGGTCACACCGAAATAGTAGGGCAAACTCGCATATGCGATGCTATCGCTCCTCTCAAATGCCATAGACCAATCCTGTGGTATTTCCATAAGAAAGCCAAGTCGCTTATTCTCAATACGCATTGAGGTCACATCCTCAAAATGCACATATCCCTTTATTCCATCCTTACTTGATGCGATATCAGCGGATGTACTTGCGTAGAGAAGCGATTGGTCAAAAACATCATTCAAGGTATTACTTTCCGCAGACAGAAGTGGAGCGGAAGAAGAGGCATCAGCACCGAGTGCGAGCTCACGCGTGCGTGCAGCAAGCAATTCACGCTCAAGTATTTTTTGATTTTCTGCGAGTTGTTCCGCCTTTGCACGAGATTCTTCGATTAGTGCATCATTGCGACTTCGTATACTTTCCTCATATTTATTGGTACTCCAATGCGCGAAAAAGATACCAAAAATAGCGGTGAGAAAAAAAAGCACCAGAACAATGTCAACAACAAATCGTCGCCTTTCTCTTCGTTTCGACTTGCGAATATGATGTTCAACACTCATTGCTTTGTGTGTAAGACCACCGATATGAGACAAAATCACTGTTCCCTACAATCAAGAAGTTTGCCGTTTATCGCGATCCTATGAATTGATATCTTTTTCTTTTGTCGCCGCAAGTGCATCAAAGCGAGCGTTCGCATCATCGACATATTTTTGCAGCTCGTCCTTAGCTCTTCGCGCATCATCTTCCGACATCTCACCGTTTTTCTCCATCTGTTTTAACTCCGTGACAACTGCCTCACGTTCTTTGCGAAGAGAAATACGCGCATCCTCAAGTTTATCTTTCAGCAACTTGATAATCTGTGCGCGTCGCTCGCCAGTGAGCTCAGGGAATATCACGCGCAATCCCTGCTCGTCGGTAGTGACAGAAAGTCCGATATTTGCCTTTTGAATCGCACCTTCTATCGCCTTTAATTGAGCCTTGTCCCACGGTGTAATACGAAGCGTACGTGCGTCCTCCATCGACACCGTTCCAACGTGCGAAATGGGCGATTGGGTCCCATACGAATCGACCGTAATCGAGTCGAGTATTGCGGATGTTGCGCGTCCAGTTCGAAGCAAAGAAAATTCCTTTTTAAGCCAATCTTCAATTTCATCAATACGCGATTTAAAAAATACAAAGTTGTATGTCATAGTCCCTATAGTGTAGCAATTGGAACCGTAAGCGCCAAGTGCTCTAGTAAAAGCTTCACAGAGGGTGAACGTCCCGCGAGCTCACGTTTTGCGGTCAAAATATCCTGAAGAACAAGAGCGAAATGGGGAGTATCAGACGTGAGCCTCTGATAAACGAGCGGCTCCAGCGCCTCGACGAATACGCGCGCTTCTTCTTTTGCCCTCGGCTTATCGTCGGTTTTCGCCTTTGTCATCGGTTCAATCATTTTCATACGGCTCGATATCGAACTCCTGAGAAACTCTCCAGCAAGCGGGAGGGTCGGAATTTCCGCATCCGCATTCGGACTAATAAGCTGCACGCGTGAACGTACCGTCGGTAGCAACATCGCACCACTGCGGACCAGAAAGAAAAAGTGAGTGTTGTCAGTCGGCTCTTCGAGCGTCTTCAAAAGCGCATTTTGCGATTCATGCCCTATCGCATTAAATGCAACAACAAATATTTTCTTTTGACCATCTGAACCATGCATCCCCTGCTCGCGGCGAAGTTCACGCGCATGGTCTATCGAAAACGTCTCATATTCATATTCGTGATAATCCGGATTTGCTTTGATTGCGATACCAAAGGACTCCATGAGGTCACGAAGTGCAGAAAGTCCCGATGCGCGAGCACCCTCAATGACGTAGGCATGGGAAAGACTCGGGAGAGCGATGTGTGGGCGCAGGTCCATGGGAGTAGTATAGCGTCTATTACGTGACCATGCAGTTTGACAAATATGTCGTATGTGGTAATCTGCAATGAGACACGCACAAAATACATTGGGGGGGCATCATGGAACCAATCGGTAAGAATGAAATTATCCAAGTTCCAATCGAATTGATCGATGCAATCTTCCTGCGTCCAGATGAGGCGGATGAGCCGGGTATACTTTTCTTACTCAAAGACGGAGGAACAGTGCTCAGCGTTTTAGGATCGGATGCTGAGTGTGATACCATGTGGACAACAATCGAAGAGGCACTGCCAAACTCAGATTTTGTCCGCTATCACAGCGTCATGTTTCGCGCTGAGAGTCTTGAGAGCGTAGAACAAAGAAAAACTCCGCAATTAGGAGATTGCATATATTTTGGACTACGCAACAGACGCAAATTTGCACGCTCATACGACAACCTCACCGAGCTAAACCAAGATCTCGAGGAGGTGACCGCGATACTGTCCACACTCCAAGACATCCGCGCATCAACACGCGCCAGCGAGACAAAACAATAAGCCACACGATATGTGTGGTTTTTTCTCTCTCAGATCTTTCAAAAAAGTTGACAAAAGCAACTAACTGTGTAAATATGATTTTGGGAATCCCCCCACCCACGAAGGAGAAGTTTGATGGAAAACGTCTTTGTCCAAACAGGACCGTTCAGCATCGTTAACGTTTCGGAGATTCGACATCTCATCAAGGAGGATGAGCCCCGTTTTAACCCAAAGGATGTGGCCAAATTCATCAGCGATGACAAGAAACTGGAGCCAGAGCGTATCGACTATCGAATTATGATTTTCTACAAAGGCGTTCGCGATCCGATAATCATTAATCGCGGAGAAGACCAGAAATCACGCGACTTCATTTTTGCCGAGATCATGGAAAAAATGGGCTTGAGCTAACGCTCACACCATACTCCCAAAGCGCCCTCTTCGGCGCTTTTTTTATTTGCCTGAGGAATCGCGCCTCAATACTGATCACTAATACCATCTCTCGTTAAGGTCTTCCAAATCTGTTTCCAAGGAGAGACCTTTCAAAGCCAAGGACTCACCTTTGAAACTTCTGTGAGCAGAAAAAGTTAGCTGGGGATGGTATAAGTATTAGTCGGACGCGGAACAGCAAAACGTATAGCGGCGAAAATTTAGTTGAAGTTCGAGGCGTGGACGCGGAGTGGCCTCCGAGCCGTATGAGCGATACGGCGAGAGAGGTCCCCGCAAGTCCACAACGCTGAAATTCGCCGAATTTACCCGCGTTATTAGCGCTTGGCTATAATTGAACGCTTGTAGGTGTCCAAATGTTCGAGGGCGACGCCAGTCCCCTTCACCACACAATACAATGCGTCCTCGGCAAGAATGGCCTTCACCCCAGTGCGGCGAAAGACGAGTTCGGGAAGATTGCGCAACATTGACGAACCGCCGGTCATGATAATCCCCTGGTCGATAATGTCCGCGGAGAGTTCAGGCGGAGTCTCTTGAAGGACATCCTTAATGGCTTTCACCATTTCGCGCAATTCCTTATCAATCGCTTTCACCACCTCATTTGAGGAGACGGTGACCGAGCGAGGAAGTCCCGCGATAAAGTCGCGTCCCTTGATGACAAGCGTGAGTTCTTCCTCAAGCGGAACCGCAGATCCTATCTTTATCTTGATATCCTCAGCAGTCTTATCTCCAATGGCAAGATTAAATGTTTTTTTGATGTAGTCTGCGATTGCTTGGTCTATACGATTGCCCGCACACTTCACCGATGTCGACGCAACAATACCTCCAAGTGAAATGACTGCGACATCAGTCGTGCCTCCCCCGATATCGACAACCATATGCCCGCGCGCTTCATAGATAGGAATTCCCGCGCCAATAGCAGCAAGGATTGGCTCCTTCACGACAAATGCATTTTTTGCACCCGCGCGCATTGCCGCTTCTATGACCGCTCGACGTTCGGTTGAGGTCACTCCCGCAGGAACCGAGACCATGACTTCCGGCTTCAAAAGATTCCAGCGTCCCATTGCCTTGCCGATGAAATATCGAAGCATTGCTTCAGTCACACGATAATCAGCAATGACGCCATCACGCATCGGACGATACGCAATGATATCGTCAGGAGTACGACCAATCATTTCTTTGGCTTCAATGCCGACGGCGAGGATACGGTTATCACGCTCCGAAACCGCCACCACAGAAGGTTCGTTCAAAACGATGCCACGCCCTGGCACATATACCAGCGTATTTGCGGTCCCGAGGTCGATTCCTAGTTTTGCGGAAAATAGTCCCATTGACGCTCATTTAACACGAAAGAGGCACGAAGTGCAAACTCTATTTTATGAGTTCATATTTGATGTATAAAACACACGCTGTCTCCACACTCTAGAGACTTGATGAAACAATGTCATAGCACGCGACGTTTTTTTCATCTTTGCAACCCTTCGCATCCGCACCATGTACTTCAGTCGTGATGTCGTCATCTTTCGAAAGAAGCGGACCTGAGACATCCTCGAGATTTACACCGATGTGATAGAAGTCACATTTTTTCGTCGAGGGAGTACAGCGATTAGATTTTGTGAGCGGTGAGCTTCCGACATATGATGCATAGGTATACAAATCCAACTCCTCCTCAGGAATAGCCGCTGAAGAAATTATCCCGGCACCATACAAATCATTGAGTTCCGTTGGATAGCGACCCATTGCGCTCTTATATGAATCGATCGACAGACGAAGTCCACTCAGACGGTCTGTCTTTTCACTATCACGCGCCCAGATTATTCTCTTTTTTTGGTTCTGTTCAATCTGCACCTTGAGCTCGTCTAATGTTAATATCGTGGACGGTGTCTCGACGGATACAGGTGTGTCGAAATTCGTAAATGCAAAGATGAAATCGATAGTCCCCTTCACGTGTGCACCAAGTATCTCGTCGTCAAAATTTCCAACCAAGCGAGTCTGCATCAGTGCACCAGTGGATTGATTCACCCAAATTTCCAATTTCACTTTTGCCAAGGCATCACGAAGGCGTACACGTTCGTCCGGTGTCATCACCATCTCTTTTCCCATAAACTTTAGATAGAGACCCTGAACTAAGAGTAGTGCCTGGTCCCCATTGGTCGTCATGCTAATGTGGCTTGCCGGAAATCCGGCCACAACCTCGTCAGGAAGTGATTTACTCGCTTCAAATGGGGCGTATGTTTTAAGCAGTGCATTAAATCCCTCACCTCCTTGCGTTCCAAAATTTCCATACTCTGATTGTGCGACCATGACACCGGAAATAGCGAGTTCTTTTGCAATTTCAGCGAGGTCAATCTTCATCCAATAAGTGTTGAACAGCTCTGGATCTAGCTCACTTGTCTCGGGAAATGCAAGCACATGAAAATAAAGTGATGATCCGAGAATGCGTATATCTGTCTCTGCGTTAATCGGCCATTTTGTCTGTCCGGACTGAAAATCCCCAGATAGCTTTAGGTGGTGCGCTCCGTCTCCGTAGCCGAGAGAATTACTCAATAGTGCTCCATTATAATCGAGAGAAAGATTGATTGTATTTGTTTGCATCGTTCCAGCTACAGCCGAAGAGGCAGAGAGGTTTACGAACCCTTTTCCTTCGTAAGAAAAAGAGGTTGCGTTAAAAAATTGCAAAAAAGCATTCGTAGACAACTGCCTTATGCCCGAGCTTTGAAAGAGAGTAAATGAATAAAATGCTCCGCCGAGCGCAGCCAGCACCAACAAACCTCCAATCGATATTCCAAGTATTCGCTTTGTCTTATTCTTCCGCGCAATGTCACCATCAACAGGTGGCACCGAGTGCGGAACCGGAGCATTCGATATTGTTACTGAGGGCGCCGCTGCGGGAGCAGGTGGTGGCGTGATAAGAGGAAGTGATTCTGAAGGGACTTTGGGTGATGCGATTGGCGAGACAGACTTCGACATTGATGGAGGCGGAACAATAGGGGCCGCAGGTACAAGTCCTCGCAATAATAAATCTCCCGCCATCGTTCGCCGACCAACAAGAGTAATTGGGTCATGTGTCACCGCACCACCTCCGTCCGCCTCCAATAATGGATCTATTTGTTTGATTGGTTTTTGCAAGCCAGCCACTGTGGTTATTTCTGGTAAATCTGCAACGACGCCAGCTGACTGACCCCTTGGTGTAGCCCGCATTTTTTCGAAGTCAAACTTAAATACTGTTTCGGGTTCTGATATATCTGGTACTATCTTTGGTGGTGTACTAGTTAAAATATTCTTCCCAGAAACAGAAATCGGGGCTTCTTTGGTCATGCTTTCTTCCTTGTTGGATACTATTGCATTTAGATCAATA
>LCOM01000039.1 GCA_000999395.1 Parcubacteria group bacterium GW2011_GWA2_47_7 | reverse complement strand
TCTTCAAAGAAGAAAAAGAAAACATCGCTGTATCTCGGCATAGCGTTTCTTGCCGGTGGATTACTAATGCTTTTTGGTCAATCCAAAGTGGCCCCTCAGGTGCAACCAGAAACGCAAGCTGTCGTAACACCTATTTCCATAGACGAGTCGCTATCTCATAAAAAAATAGGGTCTTCCGTGGAGGGCCGCGCCATTGAGGCGTATACTTTTGGTACCGGGACTACGCGACTTCTGTTTGTTGGTGGCATGCATGGAGGATACGAATGGAATAGTGTCGTGCTTGCGTATCGCTTGATTGCGAGTTTGAAGGATCATCCAGAAATTATTCCCGCAAATCTTACGGTGACGATTATTCCGTCGGCAAATCCTGACGGGGTCTATGAAATCATCGGAAGAGAGGGTGACTTTCTGCCTAGCGATGTGCCACATACGACGAAACCGGAAGGGTATGGGAGGTTGAATGCGCATGGCGTTGATCTGAATCGTAACTTTGACTGTAACTGGGAATCAAAAAGTATGTGGCGCGGTGAAACGGTCGGTGCGGGTACGAAAGCATTTTCAGAGCCGGAGACAACGTCATTGCGCGATTATGTGCTTGCAAACAAACCCACGGCAGTCATCTTTTGGCATAGTCAGGCAAATGCAGTCTACGCATCACAATGTAATTCAGGAATTCTCCCCGAGACACTTTCTCTCATGAATACATACGCAAAGGCTTCTGGATATACGCCTATAAAATCTTTTGATGCATACAAGGTAACGGGTGATGCTGAGGGTTGGCTTGCGTCGATAAAAATTCCAGCAATAACAGTAGAACTCGAAACTCATCAAACTATTGAATGGGAGCGAAACCTCGCGGGAGTTATCGCACTGTTTGATTTTTACAAAAGCTAGTGTTCTCGCTTCTGGTGTGATGGGTGTTTATTTTGTGAATAATATTCTTCTTGATAGCATGTTTCGCCCATGGTCGTAATTGTCTCAGTTGGCGTTGCGCCATATATCCGAGTATTTTTTTGTATCCTTGATGAGGTGGTATAATGACGTGATGATTAATGAATACATTGCATATCTCAAGAACAATCCAAAGGGGTATTGGTTCAGACGAAAGCTTTTTGGCTGGGGATGGATCCCGGCAACGTGGCAGGGGTGGGCTCTCACGCTTGGCTACGTTGCGCTTATTCTTGGACTTGCGTTCACCATCGACGACCAATCTCCGTCACAAGAGGTTACATTCACATTTTTACTCCCAATCTTTATTCTTACCGGTGCATTTATTGGGGTATGCTACAAAAAAGGTGAAAAGCCAAAATGGCAGTGGGGGATTCCTTCTCGGGATGACCAAAAAGAGTAGTGGTGCACTCCCGCGCAATGGTAGTAAATGAGGCAAAATACGCATACTAATGAATACCTACAATCATATTGTAATTTTCTCCCATGGTTTCGGGGTGAGGAAAGACGGACGGGGACTTTTTACTGACATTGCCGCAGGACTTCCTCAGGTGAAGTCTGTGCTCTTTGACTACAATGAATTTGACGAACAAAAGAATACGCTCACTATTCCACCATTTTCAGAAAACTCAAAACGACTAGACGAAATAATTTCTCGAGAGAAAAAAATGAATCCAAATGCAGTCATTGATATCGTCACCCATTCACAGGATGCAGTCATCGACGCCTTGCTATCCCCGACAAGCATCAGGAGGACTATTTTTATTGCACCTCCTCTCTCTTGGAATATTGAAAAGTCACTCGCGCGGTACAAGAAAGTCCTAGGGGCGAAGATTAATATGAGCGGTGTATCAATACTTCCTCGGAGCGACGGGAGTACCACTATCATTCCTCGCGAGTATTGGGAAGAGAGAGATCGCATCGTATCTCCCATTGCACTCTATAATGCGGTCGCAGAAACAACCGATTTGATCATTATTTATGCCAACCAAGATTCGATTCTTTCTGATGAAGTGACGAGCGGTCTATCGAGCAATATAAGGAATATACGATTGGATGGAGACCACGATTTTAATGGTCCGGCCAGACCGAATCTTGTTCGCGCGGTTCAGTCTATTATTGGAGATTAATATTTTTTGACGTTTTTTGGATAGTACGTATTGTAATGTTTGCATTTTGACGAACCCCATAAGGATTTGCTAACATCACCGACATATGACAAAACAAACACAACAGCTTTTTTTAATGCTCGTTATCGGTGTGCTTATTGGAACAGCAGCGGTACGGGTGTTTGGCGGTGATCGCACTGGTGATAAGCCGGTTACTGCGTCAACTCCATCCACCGTAAACGATACTTCGGATGCATCGCTGACTTCGTCCGGACAGGAACTTTCAACAATAAAACAATCGACACTCCCGCCGTCGATACCAAAAAATGCCCGCGTAGGAATTACTGTTGCTGACCAGCTCGCGGGAACGACGGTATTCGCATCAGGCCTTGCGGTGTCTACCACGTCGTGGGTCGCGATCTACGAACAAAAAGATGGAAAGCCGGGTTCTATTCTTGGAGCACAAAAGATTCGGCCTGAGAGCAAGGACGCTACCATTGAGCTCTTACGCCCAGAAGGGACATTGTCCGGTCAGCTCTACTATGCCTCGATACTTGTTGATAATGGTGACGAGAAATTTGATCGTCTCACCGATCTCCCTGCATTTTCGCCGGACAAGGTCGTGATCGTTTCATTTATGGCGCAGTAGATTGAGTCACGAATCAGTGTCGTCGATTAATATATAAAGTATTAAAAACTAAATCGCATCTCGGTGTGATTTAGTTTTTAGTGGTCGCGTGATGATGTATCGATGTGACCATCATTGATTAATGGAGTCACCCCTTCTATAATCATGTCATATGATTACTCCAAGTCACGTTGTTTACAATCTATATTTACTTGGAAAAAGGAAGCGGCAGAAAATTTTACTCGCCATCGTTTGTGGTGCGATATTTCCCGATATTTTTAGTTATAGCTACTTTCTCTGGAATGGAGTGATTCAAAAGGTACCGCCAAGTGTCCTGTGGGGAGACCTGTACATACATTCTCTTTGGGCACCCTTCTTTCAGCTCGCACATTCTTTTTGGCTCCTTCCCCTTATGTTGCTCTTGGCTTTATATTGGAAAAAACACTGGGCAGCATACTTTTGGGGAAGTGCTCTCATACATGCAATCATGGATTTTACTGTGCACCATAAGGATGCGTACATGCATTTTTACCCATTCTCAAAATGGCGTTTTGAAAGCCCCATTTCTTATTGGGATATTGAGTATTATGGTTTATGGGTGAGCCGCGCCGAAATGGTATTAGCGATTGGCGCCTGCATTGTACTGTTCCGACGAGCAAAAACAAAATGGGGAAAACTCTTTTATGCCGTTGCCGCTATCGGTTTTCTCGCATTGTTTATTCTTGGGTTTAGTCATAGTGTTTTGCGTTCTCAACTGATGGGTGGGTAATAAAGATGAGCATCCTCAATGTGTGCGACGGATGTATGTAGCGATTATGGGCGTTGATCGACCTTGAAAAGGTTGTGCGTGTCATACTAAAAGTAGGGAGTCTCAGTCGTTCCTTGGTATCTCCGAGAATATTCTAATTATTGGTGGTCGTTGCCGTCGTCGATGCTGCATGTATAGATGCAAGTTCGGGTATGAGTTGTTCGACTTCTTCCCGCGTTTTAAATCCGTAGTAGGGTTTGCGGTTGATGATAAGCACAGGGAAACGGTCCTCAAGCTTATATATCGATTTGAGCGTATCAATCACCGAGAGGCCGAGATTGTAGTCAAACGAGTAGACGTGTAGTTTGTTGTAATCTTCGCGCATCGACGTAAGGACGAAACCCATTTTTTTACAATCATCACAATTGCCCGCATTGGAGTAAAAATAAATGATAGAAAGTGGCTTATCACCGCATTGCCGTGCATGCTCCCTGAGCAGTAGGTAGTCCTTGGCCTGTAGTAGGGAGTAGTATTTTTTGAGACTAATTACTTCCTCATCCGTTGTTCCTCGCTGATCTTCCATGTAAGCGAGTCGTTTTGTGAGATTGTTGAGTTCGCTTACGAGAACGGGGCTTGTCGTTTCATCGCTTTCACATGACGAGTCAGCCAAGAGTGCGTATTGAATTTCAGATTCTAGGATGTTTCTATTGATAGTATCTTCGATGCTTTTTACCTGCGTCACGCGTCTATTATAAAGAAAGTCGGAAAACAAAAAAACAACCGCAAAGACGCTGAGCGTGATGAGAAAAACGAGTACGTATTTTTTTGGATTAAGTTCTTTTTGCATATTAGATTAGGAATCAACGCCAGCGTACCTCTTTGGAACTCACAAATTTTACAAGCGATCCGACCAGCCAGAAGGGGGCAATCAGTCCGTAGAGCAGGAGGAAGTAAAGCATATCTCTTGTCACGGTGAATTTCCTTAATACCATTCGCGTACCCATCAGAATAAAAAAGATGGTGGTAAAAAGAAGGACGTACACTAGAAGACGGCGGAATTCCAGATTGAGCGAAAACCAGTCAAATTGTAGCCAACGAAAGGCGGGGTGAAATCCTAGAGCACTATATTGCAAATAACGCTCATAGGCAATACTGTAGAGATTTTTTGCGTACAACGCGCTAAATGAAATGGAGATAAAGATAGAAATGAAAGCAAACGGCATTGTAATCATCCCAAGATTTCCATAGCGGGGGTGGAGAAACATGTGTCGGTATTTGAAAAAAGCATTTTTTAGAAATCCAGATACCCATCGAACTCTTTGTTTATAAAGTGCTGATGGCGTAGCAGGGGATACGGTGTAAACGAGTGCCGTGTGCGCATTCTCTATTTTCATCCGATGTGATTGCATACGGAGGGCCATTTCCATGTCCTCGGTGCTGTATCCGTGAACAAATCCTCCGATTTTAGCAAATATGCTTCTGCGGTATATAGAAAACGGTCCTGGTGTTACATAGAGTCCGTTAAAGCGGCTAAACAATTTTCTCGTAAACTCTCCGATCATGTACTCTGCCGCCTGGACTCTCTGTATGACATTGTTGGGCTTATGTATTTGCACTGAAGGGGTAACAGCCATGACCTCAGCATTGTCAAAGTAGGAAATCATCTCCTGCAGCGCGTCCGTTGCAACATATGAATCCGCATCGAGGCATCCAACGAGGTCTGATGTGCTATGGGAAATACCCAGATTGAGGCATGTGAATTTCCCGCCATTTTTCTGAGTGAAAACGCGTACTTGTGAGTTTTTTTCAAACTCACGCGCAACCTCAAGAGTGTTGTCGGTCGATCCGTCATTTATGACGAATATCTTCAACTTGTCTTTCGGGTAATCGAGCGCAAGAAGGGAGAGTATCGTGCCACTAATTGTGCGCTCTTCATTCCATGCTGGAACGATTATGGTCACGCTGGGATATTTACCAGGCATTCTCTTCGTCTTTGGGGGAATAAGAAAGTGTTCCTTTTCCTCGAAGTAGGTGACAAGCAAAAAAACCTCAAAATAAGTGGTAAGGAACAAAAAAAAATAAATTGGCGGAGTTAAAAAACTGTCCATATGAAGTCAAAAAATCCCACAACGGCGGATTATTGGCTATATACTAATCCCAAAAGAGCTATAAGTAAAGGCGTTTATTCATCATATGTAAGTATTACTTAATCATCGATAAAAGCAATATAGATGGGGAATTTACCAATAAGTCATATTTTTCAACAGATTAGAGTGAATTAGATAATAAAATGATAGATTGTCAATTGAAAATTATGAACATGAAGTTTGGCCAACCAAAGTCATTGATAGAAGAATCATTAAAATACGTTGTAAAATATAAATATAATCGCGTGTGGAGAATTTTGGTTGCCCAATAAAGATGTAACGGTACAATGTCTGAGTGCTGAGAAAAGAGTGATTATTGTTGACAGATTTGTGTATGTGTGGTAATATGTCGAAATGTCTTATCGGTCGAGGTGCGACCCCTCTCTCTCAAACAAATATGATTTTCAATCAATCAGACGACGATATCGGTAAGCGTACGGGACTACTTAAGCCCCACCTCCGAATGCTCGGTTTCCTTTGCCTGCTGTCAGGCCTTTTGCCTCACGCGGCGCTCGCATCGACCCAGTATCTCATTGATAATACTGAGGGTTTTTTGGAGAAGATAGATTCTTCATATGGACAAATGATCAGTATTGCCGCATTGCTTCATGATTATGACGCAAAGATGATCACCGCTGTCATTGTGGTTGAGTCAGAGGGGAATGAAAGTGCCGTCTCTAGTAAGGGTGCAAAAGGGCTCATGCAGCTTATGCCTATGACCGCAAAGGCGATGGGTGCAAGTAATCCAAAGGATCCATTTCAAAATATTTTAGCTGGAACAAAGTATTTAAAACAGCTTGAGCGTAATTATGGTTTTACTAATACACGCGACGCACTTGTTGCGTACAATATGGGTCCTTCGCGCGCCACTCGATGGTTGTCCCAATATGATTCGGCTGAGTATTCTTATGTACAAAAGGTCATGTATGTATACAACACTATACAACAACGAGAGTTTTCACGGGCGCGAATCGCGCGCGCATCAACAAATAATAACCATCTGACATTGTCGGCTGCGGGTGTGAGCGCAAGGCCAATCATGACGAAACCAAGAAATATCGCATTGGCGCTACTTCCGTTTACTGTGCCACTTTCTCGCAAAGACGGCGTTGTTATAGAAAACTAAGGGCGCATTTTTTTTCGGCAAAAGCGCAGTCTTACATCTTGCCGTTCGCACGGACTACATAAATAGTTCAATTCTTGCGAATAAGCTGTTGGGTTTTTGCGCCATTTTTTGATACTATATGCACATGTTTGACGTTAGCTATCTTTCTGCTTTGGTCGGAGGCCTACTCACATTTCTCGCGCCATGCACCCTACCGCTGATACCTGCGTATATTGCATTTATAAGTGGAAGCAACTCCATTGATGCTGACAAGCATTTTTCTCGGAGGAATCTCATGCGAAACGCGTTGTTTTTTATTGCGGGATTCTCCTCCATCTTCATTCTTTTTGGTCTTGCGTCCGGTGTGGCTGGAAAATTTCTTGTATTACATCGCATGCTTCTTGCGCAAGTAGGAGGAGTGTTTATCGTTTTCTTCGGCCTCTCCATGCTTGGGGTACTCCCCGCACTTCCTAGTTTGTCTCGCGGCCGTATTCCTGACTTCATCTCTGCGGGAAGTCCTTTTGGTGGCTTTG
>LCOM01000038.1 GCA_000999395.1 Parcubacteria group bacterium GW2011_GWA2_47_7 | reverse complement strand
GGGGATGGGGTTTGGGGCTAGAGCGTCTCACTCAAAAATATCTCGGTCTCGACAATGTTAAGGAAGCCTCGCTTTTCCCGAGAGATATCAATCGCATAGACAATCTATTGACGAAACCAAAAGCAGGGGAAGGTAGCTAAAATAAAAAAATGGGGGGGGTTACCCCCCTCTTTTTTTTATATATCTTGACTATGTATGCAGATGCGCCGTATCACGTATTTAGCCATGCGCGAAACATTTCACGCTTTTTGTCAGGTACTGCGCCAAAGGTATTTCCACCCGCATCTCCAGCCCTCCAGGAAAGATACAGAACGGCCAGTAGTCCGACAACCGGCACAAATAGTATCATTGCCACCAAGCCTGGGACATTAATATCATGGAGTCTGCGCGCTGTTATTCCCAACCCAAGGACAAGGAGAACAAATGAAATAACTAATCCAAAAATAGGTATTTGCCACACAATAAGACTCAGCATGATTGAACTTACTGCGCCATAAAAATAATTTTCCCGATCCAATCTACCGACGAATAATTTCATAAAGTCAAAACCCGAAGTTGACCGCTTTGCTCTTTCGGCCAATTCTTTCGCCTCCTTTTTGAACACGCTTTGTGGCGGGGTATGTGCCGGAGGGGACGAGATACCCGGATGAGATTGATTGTTTGCCATATGTAGTCAGTGTACTCACCATTGATGAGCGCGTTATGAAGCACGATTGTGGCACTGAGAAAGATGTGGCAGAGTATGACTTTTGTGGTAAAATGCGGCAATGGATGAGCAACATGCAGTGCTAGGAGAACACCGAGTGAGTTACCAACTGAAAACAGAGCACTTTGAGGGTCCTCTAGATCTTTTGCTTACGCTTATTGAAAAACGAAAACTTTTCATCAGTGATTTTTCGCTTTCCAAGGTCGCTGATGACTACATCGCACACATAAGAAGCTTTGAAGCATTTCCAATGAATGATGTCGCCAATTTCCTTCTCGTCGCATCGACGCTTGTGCTGATCAAATCAAAGGCATTGCTTCCCGACCTCAACCTCACTACGGAAGAAGAAAGTGACATTGACGATCTCAAGCGAAGGCTTGCAATGTATGAGCTCTTTAGGAATCTGTCTCAACACGTCAAAACGAATTTCGGAAAACAGCTCATTTTTGAACGAAGCGGTAGGTCTGAGATGACGGTGGTCTTCGCCCCAGATAATCGCATTTCAGCGGCAGCAGTAGGGCAATCAATGCGTGACGTCATCAATGCGCTTCCCAAGAAAATATCCATACCGAAAGCAACAGTAAAAAAAGTTATCTCGATAGAAGAGATGATGATGAGGCTTTCGCAAAGAGTCACATCTGCGCTCAAGACGAGTTTCACACAATTTTCGAAATACCAAAAAGGTAAATCAGTAGGAAAAGAACATCGCGGGGAAATCATTATCTCCTTCCTTGCGATGCTTGAGCTCGTCAAACAGGGAATTGTGCACGTAACGCAACACGAAGACTATGGTGACATTGATATTGAAACGCATAAGTTTGATACCCCAAATTATGGGTAGTCATCGCGTAGTGCACAATCGGGCTTTCATTAAAGCTATTTTTTGCTAGACTTCATAAAACATCATGGAACTTACAAAAGCTATATCCGCCATACTCTTTTACCAAGCAGAACCAATGACTATTAAACGTCTGGCTGGACTTCTTAAACGGTCGGAAGGCGATATCGGGGATGCTATCGCAACACTAGCGGGACGACTCGATGAAGCCGGATTGGTACTTATGCAAAATGGCGATGAGATTACCCTCGGTACCGCACCAGAGGCGAGCGCACTCATTGAAAGCATTACCAAAGAGGAACTCTCCAAAGACCTATCCAAGGCCGCACTGGAAACACTCTCAATCGTACTTTATAAAGGGCCTATCACAAGAAGTGAGATTGACTATATCCGTGGCGTAAATTCTACGTTCATTTTGCGTAACCTTCTCATTCGTGGCCTCGTCGAAAAGATTGATAACCCAAAAGATCAACGAAGTTTTCTTTACAAGTCGACACTCCAACTTATGGAGTTCATGGGAGTATCACGCATCGAAGATTTGCCGGATTTCCATGACACGATGCAACAACTCGCCGCATTTACTGCAGTAAAACAGGAGGAGGAAAAATCCACAGAGGTACAGGAAGAAGGTCGCGAGTCCGATTCGGATTCGACGTCTGATACGGCACTCGAAGCCGAGGCTATGGAGGCAACCGAGTTAGAGCAAGAAGAGGAAGCAGACATCACGGAGGAAGATGAGGCTGGCGGAGGTTATTCTGACAAAACGCTTCATGCACACACCATTCAGGTTCGTCACAATGAAACACTATGAACACCGCTCAAAAAATACAATTATTTCTCGTCGTCACAATACTCGGATTCCTCACCGGACCGCGGGTCATCATTGCGCTTGCAAAACTCACACCAGATGATACCCTTTCGAGCCCTAATGCCGCTCAGGTAGCCACCGCCGGAACACAAGTCAATACAACACCTGAGATAGTCGAGCCACCAGTGAGAGCCGCCTCTCCGTTTGCAGCACTGACACTACGGGGAAAAAGTATTTATGTTTGGGATATCACTGATCACAAAAAGCTTTTTTCTCGCAATGAGTTTGCAGAACTACCCCTTGCATCAGTGACCAAAATTATGATGGCTGTTGTCGCCAAGGAACTACTGCCGGCAAATACAAAGATTACTATTCGTTCCATCGATATTTTAGAAGAAGGGGATAGTGGTCTTCTTGCTGGCGAGACGTGGGATTTCGATAAATTACTCAATTTCACGCTTATCGCTTCATCAAATGACGGTGCGAGTGCTATTGCGGGAGTTGCAGGTGCGATACTTCCGAACGCAAGCTCATCTGATCCATTTTTAAATAAAAAATTGTTCATCGAGAAGATGAATGATAAGGCGCGGGATATCGGACTCGTCAATACTTTTTTTCGCAATGAAAGCGGATTGGATATTGAAAGTCTGACCGCCGGCGCATACGGCTCCTCACGCGATATGGCGATGCTCTTTGAGTATGTACTTCGAAAACATCCGGAACTATTCTCACCAACGACCTATGCCAAAATTGACCTAAAGTCTGAGAACAACATCGTCCACCATGTGACCAATACGAACCAGGGGGTTGCGAGCACTAATGGCATTATCGGCTCCAAGACTGGATTCACAGACCTTGCCGGTGGAAATCTTGTCGTCGTGGTTGATATAGGCATTCAACATCCAGTGGTAATCGTCGTACTTGGCTCGACCTATGAAGGAAGGTTTTCCGATGTCGAACAACTCATCGATGCTACCGTTGAAAAAATAACGGGAAAAACACTGAATCTTTGATTATGGCTACTGATGTCATCAAAATACTTTTTCCTGCCGCACTGTCTTTTTTTATTGGCATCGCGATGACTCCATTTCTTGCAAAATTTTTATATGCGCGAAAAATGTGGAAAAAAACAAGTGTCGTTCACACCATAGACGGAGGCGCCGCAACAATAACAAGTAAACTTCATAATGACGAAGAACGAAAAACCCCACGCATGGGAGGGATAATTATTTGGGGGAGCGTAAGTCTGACTATTGCCATTCTCTGGCTATTTTCTATTTTTTTTCCAACCGAAATAACAGGGAAACTGAACTTCCTTTCACGCGACCAAACGTGGCTTCCTGTGTTCACTCTTCTTGCCGGCGCACTCTGCGGACTCGTCGACGACTATCTTGTTTGTCGTGACAGAGGAACGTATCGCGGTGGAGGACTGTCACTCAAAACGCGCCTACTCTTCGTTTTTTTGCTCGGACTACTTGGATCATATTGGTTCTATTTCAAATTGGATATCACCAGCATCTTTATTCCGTTTTTTGGAAATCTTCATGTGGGTGTATTTCTCATTCCCATTTTCATTATTTTTATTATTGGAATTTATTCAGGGGGGATCATTGACGGTATCGACGGACTCTCGGGTGGAGTGTTCGCGTCCATCTATGCGGCATACGCCGTTATTGCGTTCTCAAATGGTCAGATAAATATCGCAACATATGCATCGGTTGTTGTCGGAGGAATTTTGGCATTTCTTTGGTTCAATATTCCGCCGGCACGTTTTTTCTGCTCTGAGACAGGTACCATGGCGCTTACGACGTCGCTTGTTGTACTCGCATTCCTCACAAATGCGGTTGCAGTTCTTCCTATTATCGCCTTCCTCCTTGTTGTCACAAGCGCATCAAGCATCATCCAGATCACATCAAAAAAGTACCGTGGCGGGAAAAAGGTTTTTCTCGTCGCACCGCTACATAATCATTTTCAGGCACTTGGTTGGCCGGCATATAAAGTCACTATGAGGTACTGGGTCATCGGACTGATGCTCGCAGTAATTGGAGTCATCATACAACTCATTGGATAAACCTACCGCAACGACTTTCGAGCAAAAAACTTGGAAGCAGTATTTCACCCATGAAGACTTCTAAAAAGAGGCTGATCGAACTCAATAAGGCCATGTGTGGACAGCATTTGAGAACTACTACGGTATAATGATTCGGTGGATAAACAAAAATCCGTCGACGGTGTTTTTCTCGGCCTTGTAATAGCGCTCATCAGCGTCGGTTTCCTCATTTTTATTTCTGCATCACTGGGAATATTGGCGCAAGATGCGTCAAAATTTGGTAAAGGTCTCATCTCGCAAATCGTTCTCGGGCTCTGTGGGGGTGGTGTTGCAATGTTCATTGCTTCGCGCATTCGTCAACAATTCATCAAAAAACATGCTTTCTGGATTCTTCTTGGCGCAATCATTCTTTCTCTATTGGTATTTGTTCCAGGGCTCGGTATGGAACATGGGGGTGCGAAACGCTGGATTGACCTCGGTATTGTCTCATTTCAACCCGGCGAAATCTTAAAACTCAGTATTGTCATTTATCTTGCTGCATGGCTCACTCTTTTTAAAAGGAAAATTCAATCGCCACTGTTCGGTATTTATCCGCTCCTTGTTGTATTGGGTATTGCATGTGCTGTATTTATTGCGCAACGTGATACGGGGAGCTTTCTGATAACAGTTTTTGCGGGCGTCGCAATGTATTTTGCTGCAGGGGCGCGCTGGAGAGACATGCTTATCATATTCATCATTGGCGTTATCGGACTCGCTGCGCTCGCCATGTGGCGCCCATATGTGCTTGATCGCTTTACGACACTCTGGCATCACGATGATTTCCAGGGGTCTGGATATCAACTCAAACAATCACTTATTGCAATTGGCGCCGGCGGTATTGCAGGGAAAGGACTTGGTCAAAGCGTGCAAAAATTTAACTACCTCCCGGAAGCTGACGGTGACTCTATTTTTGCGGTAGCAGGTGAAGAATTTGGATTTATCGGAACAACGTTCCTTATTCTTCTCTATGTCTTATTTGCATTACGTGGACTTTGGATTTCCGCACACGCAGCAGATGTCTTTAGCGGGCTTATTGCGGTAGGAATTGTGGTCCTCATCACTTCTCAATCATTTGTGAATATCGCCTCAATGCTTGCTCTTGCACCCTTGACTGGTGTTCCACTCGTTTTTATTAGTCATGGAGGTACCGCGCTCCTTATCGCAATGACTGAAGTTGGGGTATTGCTGAATATTTCAAGACATCGAAACGCCTAAACAGCGGGAAACTACTTACTCTTTTCACTAGGCTTACAAACATTCATGGAATGCTCTTCATGTTGTATACTGAATTCTATCTACTAAATACCATATATACACTTAAACACCATGAGAATACTATTTGCAGGGGGAGGAACGGGGGGGCATTTTTATCCCATTATTGCGGTCGCAGAAGCAGTAAATGAGCTGACAATAAAAGATCATCTGCTTGATATCGACCTGGTGTATATGTCCGATGCGCCTTTCGACAGTGACATGCTCAAGAGAACACACATATCATTCGTGGGAATCGTTGCGGGAAAGCGTCGAACATATTTTTCTATACAAAATTTCATCGATCCTTTCAAAACGATATTCGGTTGTATCCTCGCCGTATTCAAACTCTTCGCGCTTTATCCAGATGTTGTATTTGGAAAAGGCGGTTACGCAAGTTTTCCGACAGTATTTGCCGCAAAACTATTGCGTATTCCAGTTGTAATCCATGAGTCCGATATTGTACCGGGAAAGGTAAACCGTTGGATTGGAAGCTATGCGGAGAAGGTCGCGATATCATATCCGGAGGCTGCAAAATACTTCCCGCACCAGGACCGCATCGCTTACACTGGACAACCTATCCGCAAAGCAATACTAGATATGCCACCAGAAGACCCCATCGAAGCGCTAGGACTGGAACCCGGCGTACCAGTTATTCTCGTCATCGGTGGCTCTCAGGGAGCAGGGCGTATCAACGAAAACATCATAGATATTTTGCCTCGTCTCCTAGAGAAATGTCAGATTGTTCACCAGACGGGTGAAAAGAATCTTGACTGGATGAAGCAACGGGCTGCGGCGGTGTTACCCAATAATCCCAATGCCAACCGTTATCATCCGTTTGCAACACTCGAATCAACTGGATTACGCCTTGCGGCAAAAGCCGCATCCCTCGTCATTTCACGCGCCGGATCAGGTATTTTTGAAATAGCCATATGGCAAAAACCATCCATCCTTATTCCTTTGCCTATCGCGCGCGACGATCATCAACGAGAAAATGCTTATAGCTATGCCAGAACCGGTGCCTGCACCGTTATTGAGGAAACAAATCTCAAGCCGGAACTTTTTTTCTCCGTTATTGACTCAATCATGAGTGACAAGGATGTTCAACAAAAAATGATTGATGGAAGCAGAATGTTCACAAAACCTGACGCAGCAGAGAAGATAGCACAAGCATTATTATCAATTGCAACGAAGCACTAATCATTTTACGATTCATGACGGAAACATCCATCAATGGAGAAAAAGTTGTCACGCGTTTTGCACCCAGTCCGACAGGGAGGTTTCATGTTGGTGGATTACGTTCTGCACTCTACAACTACCTCTTTGCACGAAAACACGGAGGGAAATATATTCTTCGGTGCGAAGACACTGATCCCATACGCTCAAAGAAAGAGTATGAAGATTATTTTCTTGAACTTTTTCAGTGGCTCGGAATGGAGCATGATGAATATTACCGCCAATCAGAGCGCACAGAAATTTATCGCGCCTATATCGAAAAAATGATCAAGTCTGGACATGCGTATGTGTCCAAAGAGAATCCAAAAGAAGGAGGTCGCACTGAGGTTATTCGATTTAAAAATCCAAATCGTGCAGTAACATTTCA
>LCOM01000037.1 GCA_000999395.1 Parcubacteria group bacterium GW2011_GWA2_47_7 | reverse complement strand
TCCGTTTTGACCCATCAAAGTAATTTTAGACCCCCTACGCACAGAAAAACTGACCTCATGCAAAATTGGTTTGTTGTGCCCGTATCCGAACGAAACCTCCTCAAAGCGCAATATCACGTCATTACCTGCCATAGTTGGACAGCTTAGCAAAAATGAACGAAAAAAGATACCTTACAACATTGTGGTCAATGTTTTTTCTTGTTACTTCGTATCTCACTTATCAGCATTAATTTTTGGATGCGTGACATTTTTTTTATTTTTGCCTCACGCTTTTGAGCAAGACTACGATTGCTTACTTTTTTCTTATACACTATTTCAATTGGTGGATGGGCACGAGTATATTTCGCCCCTGTACCTTTTTCGTGCTCTGCAAATCGTCGCTTTAGGTCGGTCGTAATACCGGTGTAGAGTGAATTATTATTGCAGAGGAGAATATAAACATAATAGTTTGATTGCATAAAATGCTTATTATTCGGAAACACTTTTATCAAGAAGGGCTCTCAGGTGCACGAGTAATTCATCAAGCGTTGCAAACTGCGGAATACCAAACTGCTCACAGGCGATATCCACATTCCCCTTGCGCCAAAATCCTTCCGGACAAACGACTAGCAATTTGCCGCTCGACGCAAACTCTCCCATCTCAAGAAGCGAGATGGGAGATTTTGTTTTCGGGTCGAAATAGAGAATAATAAAATCACTTTGCGATAAGGCATTGAATTCCCACTCGACTTGCTCCCGAAATTGAGCGTTATCTTTTGTTTGTTCCCACTCATTGTTCCAATCATCTCGACGCGGATTCAAAATCACCGCCGATTCTCCCTTGAGCTTCTCGACAACAACAGCTTGCCAGTTGGTCGCAAGACCCGTCTCAATACTTCCTGCGAGGAAAATCTTCGTGTTTTTCTCCTTCGGTATTGCACCGGGAGCTTTAATCTCAATCATAGACCATATTATACAGGAATTGAGAATTCCAATACGACCACCTTAGTACTGCACAAAGACAGAAACCTTGGCGGTTTCACGTAATGCGCTCACAAACGCCTGACCTTCAGTGTTTACCTTGTCACGCTTGAGCTGATCCGCGATTTGAGCCCGCGCAGCCTCGAGTTGATCTGCGGGAATGTCCAATTTATTCTTTGCAATATATTCGTCTACCTCTGCGTCAGTGACGGCGATCTTGTCGGCGATCATCTTCTCCACTTCAAGCTGAGTCCTGATCTGTTCATTCAAACTATCGAGCGTCATCCCCTGCTGTGCGAGAAGCTCCTCAAGCGTTCCACCTTGCCCAGAAACCTGTTCTCGAATTTTGGTCACTTCGGCGTCTAATTCTGCTGGACTGACTGTTATGCCACGCTTCTTGACCTCACTGGCAATAACCTTTTGCATCACCAGAGACTCAAGCGCCTGCTTTCCCGAAGCTTTCTCGAGCGTTTGTATCAGCGCAAGTCGACTAATGGGACTGCCATTTACTGTAGCCGCGACAAAGACCCCACGAAACGCATACGCGAGCATGACGATAAGTACTGCAAGGGCAAAAAAGAAAAAAGCTTTCTTACTAATCTTAACGTCCCTTGTATCTGCCTCCGGCTTATGAACACCAGAATCTTTCTCCAAATCTGAAGATAATTCTTCCGCCTCAGTCACCATCTTGTCTTCTTGTTCCATAAAATAAATATATTAGCTCAATATAATAGTAATCGCTCCACGTATCACGCGAAAGTCAGTATATATTAACAAGCGGAGTGCCATATATGCAAATGGTGGCTCTTCAGGGCAAATTGCTTCTGTTTTTTGGCATTTCCGCTACGCTCTCGATGTGCACACAATGTTACTTCATGTGCAGAAATTTCTTTCGTTCGAATTCAGGGAATTGCTCGATAGAATAGCGCAGAGCAGTACGAGGCATAGACGGAGCATGTTGCCGAAGAAACTGTACAAGTGTGGCACGAGACTGCTTCCCCACCTCACGCAGCATCCAGCCAACGGCTTTGTGAATGAGATCTTCTTGATCACGAAGAAGTAGTCCGGAAAGATTAAATGTGTCCGCAAAATCACCTTCACGAATGAACGCAAGCGTGGAAATGATGGCAATACGTCGCTCCCACATATTATTTGATGTGACATACGAATAAAGTACATCGCGTTTCTTGTGAAGCAGTTCCGCTCCTAAAATATTGCTCGCGGAGACATCAACGAGGTCCCAATTGTTTATGAACTTTGTATGGGCAATATAAAATTTTGCTACTTTTGCGCGCAATTTCACATCCCCGGATTTGTATCGTTCGACAAGAATAATAAGTGCGATAAGACGACATTCGTGAACTTTGTTTTCAAGAAGTTTGGTAATCTCCGGTAGCGGAAGGTCTACATACTCCACAGCCAGTTTGCGCACTGCAGGCACGGTGACACCCACGAAAATATCGCCATAGCCATACTCACCCTTCTTTGTTTTAAAAAACCACGCAGACGAAGCAGCCCTTTCTTTCGTGCCAAGTTTTTTTAGTGTGCGCTCAATTTGTCCTGCTGTTTGTATCTGCATAATTTACTTGAAATCAAATACGACATCAGCGAAATTTTTTATGCAATCTTTTTTATCGATCATAATCCCTTCTTTCTTATAGAGCTTCATGCGTTTTGCGCGATGGGCATCATCAATCCATATTTTTCCGCCAGCATAAACGATTCGATGAAATGGTATTCGTATTTCGCCCGCATCGTATGCTTTCCCGAGGATACTCATGATACTTCGTGATGCCATATCACCTCCTCCCGCAGCACGCGCGATACGTCCATAGGTGGTGACCCTGCCCTTGGGAATTGAGATTGCCGCTTTTATTACTCTATCCGAAAATATACTCATGGAAAAAATTATAACAAATTAGCGAACAAACCTCTCGTAAAACAACAAAAACCCGCGAGGTGCGGGCTTTTGTTGTTTCTCTGTGCTAATTAGGAGAGATGCTTTGAAACGAGCTTGGTCATTTCAAACATGTTCACTGTCTTCTTTCCGCCAAACACTGCGACAAGTGCTGCATCACCATTGATGTTGCGCTTATTCTGGGGATCCTGCAGGTCATGCTTTTTGATATAGACCCAAAGCGCCTTCACAACCTCAGAACGAGGCATCGGACCTTTCCCGACAACAAGAGCGAGTTCTGGGCTAATCGTCATTGGTTTCATAAACGCCGAGTTCGCCTTCTTTGCGACAACTTTTTTCTCTGCCATATTATTTTATTAAGTAATTAACTATGGAATTATTTTACCACCCATACCAGTCAATTCCAAGCAAGGTATCAGATATCTTGCTCATGACCAATATTCGTCGTGTAATGCAACTTATGATACAAGCAATGCAACCACATAACCTTCTACACGCGTTTTTCATTTTCGTGAGCATATAATGAGTAAATATGAACACATCATCACCATCATATGGGTACAAGAAGGAGGTTGCATACACTTTTGTGGAGGCTCTCGACCGAACAAAACAATGCCTTGCGGAGGAGGGGTTCGGCGTACTCACAGAAATTGACGTAAAGGCAACGCTGGAAAAAAAACTACAAGTAGCACATGCGGACTATTACATCCTCGGTGCCTGCAATCCACCCTTTGCACTTGAAGCACTGAAGGCGGAAATTGATATCGGACTCCTTCTTCCCTGCAACGTTATCGTTTATGCCAACGATGACAAAATTTATGTTTCGGCAATTCTTCCTACTATTGCAATGGCGATGGTGGAGAACCCCACATTAGCAAAACTTGCGCTCACCGTGGAAGAAAAGCTCAAGCGTGCAATTGACCACATTTGATGACTGCTAAATTATTTTCCTCATTTGACATTAGAACGTTTGTTCTAATATAATGAGCGCATGTCACCACGCGAAAAAATCATCAGCTTTTATCACGCGCACCGACGCATGCCGAGCTACAGTGAGCTGCTGCCACTTTTGAATTACCACTCCAAAAGTGCCGTCGCGTATGCAGTAAAAAAACTCATTCGCGAGGGCGTCATCTCCAAAGACGACCAAGGTCGGCTTATCCCCAATACGACCCTCGAAGAAGTGCGCGTACTCGGCTTGGTCGAAGCGGGCTTCCCTTCCCCCGCCGAAGAAGAACTTGCGGACACCATGAATCTTGACGAATATCTCATCGGGAATCGCGAGGCGACATTCATGCTCAAAGTGAAAGGCGATTCGATGATAGATGCCGGTATCAACGAGGGCGACATGGTCCTTGTTGAACGAGGACTCGAGCCAAAGAGCGGCGATATCGTCATCGCGGAAGTTGATGGCGCATTTACCATGAAGTATTACAGGAAAAAAGCAGGGCGTGTCTATCTCGAAGCAGCCAACAAATGCTATAAGCCAATTTATCCCAAAAATGAACTTCGCATTACCGCTATTGTTAAGGCTGTCATCCGTAAATATTAAAACGAACATTAATGAAGACCGCAGATAATGGATGAGATTCGAGGCGCGGGGAAGGTGGCGAGGAAGACGTATTCATATACGTTGACCGAGACGCCGGATCCCGGGAACAAAGAAGTTCACCATTTGCTGCGGTCCCGAAAGCTGTCATGCTAATCACAAGTTCATTTCCAAAGGCAATACTCCACATCGACGCTAACGCATTCTTCGCGTCATGTGAGGTGGCGGTAAATCCTTCACTACGCGGAAAGCCTGTCGTGACCGGACTTGAGCGCGGGATTGCCTCTGCCATGAGCTATGAAGCAAAGGCAATGGGAGTTACGCGTGGCATGCGCATCTCTGAAATAAGAAAACGCTGCCCCAACGCCATCATTCTCCCGTCGGATTATGAAACCTACAGTCTTTTTTCTGCACGCATGTTCGCTATTGTGCGGCGATACACCTCACTCATTGAAGAATACAGCATTGATGAATGCTTTGCGGATATATCGGGGCTTCGTCGCCCACTCCATATGTCATACATCGATATCGCACATAAAATAAAAACAGCGTTACAGTCCGAACTTGGAATGACCTTCTCCCTCGGATTGGCACCTAACAAAGTCATTGCCAAACTTGCCTCCAACTGGGTAAAGCCTGATGGACTAACCGCAATTTCAGGCCGGGATATTCATACATTTCTTGAGACAACTCCGGTTGGAAAAATCTGGGGTATCGGACCACAGACGACCGCCCACCTCGCACAGTTTGGTATCACGACCGCACTTCAGTTTGCACTAAAGAATGAGCAATGGGTTACCGCACACATGAGCAAGCCTTATCACGAAATATGGCGTGAGCTCCATGGAGAGTCCGTATACCCACTCTCTACTTCCGAAAAGCATGACTATCAATCCATCAGCAAAACACGCACATTCACTCCCCCTTCAGCAGATCACGAGTTTGTTTTTGCCCAACTCTCGAAAAATATCGAGAATGCGTGCATCAAAGCACGTCGACACAAACTTGTTGCGCAAAAAATTGTCTTTTTTCTTAAAACGCAGGAATTTCAATACCGCGGACTCGAACTCAAACTCTCTCGTCCCGTCGCCGTCCCCGAAGAGATTGTCCCGCTGGTGCGAACGAAATTTTATGAAGTATTCAAAAAAGATACGCCCTATCGTGCGAGTGGCATCGTTCTTGCGGGGCTTATTCCGGACACCACAGCACAACTCGACCTCTTTGGTGCATCAGCGCGAATTGAGGGTACGAACAAGATATACGAGGCACTTGATGCCCTCTCCGCACGGTATGGCAAGCATGCCGTCTATCTTGGTTCAAGCCACAAGGCGATGCAGAATGCACAGCATGAGGGAAATCGCGGCATGCAGTCACTCCGAAAGACCGATCTCATGCACGGAGAAACAGCGCGAAAGCGTATCGCTATTCCGATGCTCGGGAACGTCGTATAAAAGACTGGAATTCGAACTTCAGACTACGTAACCAGTGGTCTCAAATTCCCACCTCTTCGAAGTCGGAATCTTGACTCACTAACATCCGGTCATTGATGACCCGCCCCCATCTTCTCGTATCTATATTGAATTATTTTTCCGTTTCTGTCGGTCCGCGTCTCTCCGGCAAGGGAGTACTCGACATATGCATACTCTACTGTGTTGACCGCACCTGTCGAAGCGTTGACAGATTTCTCAAAAACAACGCGGTCAAATTTATCGAAATGAGTTTCCGTTACTCCGAGTAGTCCCCCCCAGTTATAGCGTGGTATTGTTTCAATTCGTAATTCCGTTTGAGATTCCTGTTTTCCCATACATTCACTGGGTGACGGAGGTCTTTACTTATCCGAGACATGCGCCACTGGTGCCGCCTCCTGCTTAATAACCCTATCTTCCTCCTTCACCGCATCGCGCGAGACTTTCTTTTTCATTCCAATCTGCGACATGCTGAAATAAACCATTAAACGTAAATCCATATTGCACACCTTATCGTCATCACGCCGATAGTGCGATCCGCTGTGTGCACAGATTATAATTTACACAAAATCAATGTAAGGAAAATACAACTGACAAATTTCGTTGTCTTTGAACGAAGAATGCCGTCGATGGGGGGGGCAGACTACACCGTCGGCGCACCGGCGAGATGGGCCCACAACAAAACACAAATCCCGACGATTGCCGTAATGATGACGCTTAGTCTCGGCCAAGTCACTTCATTTCCCGGCTGAAATCCAGCATCGGGAACGAGGCCCTTTCCCAGTTCTTGTTTTGATATATCTTTTTCAGTCACCACTTCAGGCTATCATAAAGTGACCTCATTAGACAAAAGCAGCAAGATGATCTTGCTGCTTCTCGTTGACACATTTATACACTTTGTTTACCTACTGTGGTGAGCGGTATTCCATCATTGTAAAATTGTTCCACACGGCGATTTAAGCCGGCAGGACCACCTTCGAGCGAAACATTTTCTATTGTTTGAAAAGTGACAGTTACCGGCAACCTCTTCCAGTGAAAACATTTGTTCTTGGCCCTTCCAAAGACCGAGCATTGCAGACCTTCCATCGTCACAAGAACGAGTGGTTTGGTGGGGTGTGCCCTAATAAGGTCATGCAACCCAGAAAAATGTGGGGCAATCTTTACACCCGTCCCATCGTTAATCCCACCCTCGGGGCTTAGAGCAACATGTTGGCCACTCGCGAGAGCCTCAATCATGAGTTGCATCGATTTTTCCTTACACCTCAGGCGAACACGCTTGGGGAGTTTGTTGGAACTTCCAACAGAGAACGCATCGAAAAGTTTGAAAAACGGCCTAAAATATGGGCGTGCATACTCTTCATACCAGACAACGCCACGAAGCTGAATCGGCCATACGATACTCACCAGTAACGGTGCGTCCATAAACGAAGTGTGGTTCACGACGACAATGGCACTATCAGTCTTTCCCAATGTCTCATCAAGGCCACATATGGTGAGCCGATAATTGAGCAGAATAAATGGATAAACAATGCAATGACGAAGAAATGCCTTGATCAATATTTTCACAAAGAACCCTCTCGTCCCAAAAAGTAATCTAGATTCATTATGCATGCGCGATGTGAAGAATCAA
>LCOM01000036.1 GCA_000999395.1 Parcubacteria group bacterium GW2011_GWA2_47_7 | reverse complement strand
TAGCGGGATAGAGGAGAGGTACCTCGTCAGGCTCATAACCTGAAGACCCTGGTTCGATTCCAGGTCCCGCAACAAGAAATGAAAAGACCCTGCTTTTGGGGTCTTTTCGTCTAGAATGGGAGGGGTAGGAAGTTGAAAAGGAGCAAAAATGGATTTTCCGAATGGAGGGTTTGATTTTTCTACTCATTATGCTATAAACTGTGTACTGTCGGCGTATGAAACATACCTCGACGGTACTCGGATGAAGTGTCGCTACGTTCCTTTTCGGCAGAAATATCTTTCAAGCAAGTAAACTTTCTTAAAGATATTTCTGCGGAAAAGCCGGCGTTACACGCCGTTTCATCCTCGTTTGTCGACGTAGCTCAGTTGGTTAGAGCGCGGGACTCATAAGCCCGAGGTCGGAGGATCGTTCCCTCCCGTCGACACCACCAAATAGACTTTATGTGTTGCGTAAGGTACTATCGGTGAATCATTTGCGGGCGTAAGAAGAAAATCCTTCTTTCCCCCGCTACATATCAGATGAAGTGTCGCTACGCTCCTTTTCGGCAGAAATATCTTTCAAGCAAGTAAACTTTCTTAATGATATTTCTGCGGAAAAGCCGGCGTTACACGCCGTTTCATCTTCATTTGCGGGCGTAGCTCAACTGGTTAGAGCACTACCCTGTCACGGTAGGGGTTGTGGGTTCGAGTCCCATCGCTCGCGCAAAATAACAAAACCGAAGTGTAAGCTTCGGTTTTGTTTTATTTTGCCGCAGAGTGATGGGGCTCGCACCACAGGAGTATTTCCATTTTTCTAAAGCGGAGTACCGCAAAGAAAAATTGGTCAAAGATGGAGGCGCAAAGCCGACACCTGCCCTGAGGTGGCGCAGCCGAGTCGGGGTCGAAAGCACTTAAGCTTTTTTGCGTAGCTTAAAAAGATTTAGTGACTTGTGACCGAGTCCCATCGCTCGCGCAAAATAACAAAACCGAAGTGTAAGCTTCGGTTTTGTTATTTTGGAATTTATGCCTGCTGCCTCCGTACTGCTTTACATTTTATTGTCTACGTGTTACTTATAGCACATGTCTAAGCATCAGCAATTTTGGAATAAAGAATACAAGACCTCGAAGTATCTTATGCTTTCGGATGAGCCCGCAGAAGACCTCGAGAAGTTTTGTCGCTTTCTTGAGCGTCATTATGGCAGGAAGTATTTGAACGTCACCACCCGAGCACTTGATCTTGGGTGCGGGAACGGGCGCAATCTTATTTATTTGTCAGGGACTTACGGCATGCGCGGTGTTGGGTATGATATTTCTGATGAAGGAATAAAGATTGCGAAGCGTGCCTCCGCTGAGCTTCCGATTGTCTATGTTGCGCGTACGATTGAAGGAACGATTGATATGCCCGATAATTCTTGCGATATTGTGCTCGATATGATGACCTCTCATTTTTTAAAGGAAAAAGAGAGGGAAATTTTGCGTGGTGAAATTCTTCGCGTACTCAAGCCGGGTGGGTGGCTTTTCTTCAAATCTTTTCTCGCCGAAGAAGACATGCATGTGCGGCGCTTACTGAAAGAGAATCCCGCCGATGAAAAAGATTCCTATATTCACCCCGAACTTGGTCTGTATGAACATGTCTGGACAGGAGAGTCGCTCCATGAATTTTTTGCCCCATTTTTTTCTATTGAAAAGATTGAACGGTCTTTCAAGCATATCCGCGACGGAAAAGCGTGGAAGAGACGTACTGTTTGCGCCTATATCCAGAAGCCTTTTTAGGTGAGTTTGGAAAGTCCTCCTCCTCACTTGCAAAAGGCCATGCTTCATCTAGGATGGAGCGTAGATTAGTTATTTTACAATTTATCGTTTCGATAGGAGGCATTTATGTCTTGGTTTAAGAAATCGGAAGATGTACCTGAAAAAGAGAAGCGCGAAAGCGGAGATCGGCGCAAACCGAATCTGCTGACTCGTTTTTTCCTGGCGATCTGGGTATTCATTTGGGGAATTGTTTGTTTTTTTGGACGGCTGATCAAGCGATTTCTTATCGCGCTTGGTGTGGCTGTGCTCCTCATTGGGGTGACCTACTTCTTTGCCGAAGACATTATTCGCGGAATAGATAATTGGAAACCTCAATTCTTAGATGCACACTTTGGAAGTGATCGGGAGGCAGTCTTGCGATTGCATGATCCTGGATATTTTGCGGAGCAAACAGACTTTGTTTCCGAAGATCAAAAATCTGTTGCGTGCATCTCATCGCCGGAGCGTCGCGTGCTCATCACTGACCCCGCTGATATCCCGCCGTTGTTCAAAGATGCGATCATCGCATCTGAGGACAAGCGTTTTTATGAACACGAAGGTGTTGATAAAGAGGGCGTGATACGAGCTGCGATCAAGCGATACTTTTTGCACACGAGTACATCCGGTGCGTCGACGTTGACCATGCAGATGGCCAAAGATCTTCGCCATGGTGCCGGTCGCGCGTCTACTCCAAAAGAGAAGGTGAGCGATATCATCATGGCGTTGCGCATCGAGCAAGAGTTTTCCAAGGGGCAGCTGCTCGAAAAATATACGAATACCCCATACTTAGGGCGTGGGGCGTACGGGATTGAGGCCGCTAGTCGCGTGTATTTCGGTCTACCGGCGAAAGACCTCAAGCTGCATCAAGTGGCGTTCGTTGTTTCATTGATCAACAAGCCGGGACTTCCGGATCGTTCGTTTGCGAACAATCGTTCGGCAAAGACTCGTGAGCAGATCCGTGCAGCGAATTGGCAAGAGGTGAAGCATGGGACCCGTCGCGTGCTTGAGCGTATGTCCGACGAAGGAAAGATTACTCCTGACGACTATACACGTGCTGCTGACGCCATTGACAATAATTTGCGCGCAGAAGTGTTACAACGCGGAGCGAACTGTGGTGCGAATGGCTACTTTGCCGAATACGTGCGCCAAGATTTGATCAAGCGTGGCTTTCGCGTCGATAAGGGCGGTCTCAGTGTGTCGATCACGCGTGACGACGGCATTCAGAACGTGCTCGAACAAGCAGTTAAGCTGGCGAAGGGTACGTATTGTGCCCGACACACAAATGATCCGGAGTGCGTAGATGTCCGCGCTGGTGCGGTTGCTATCGAGTTCACGGGCGATGTGCTTGCGGAGGTCGGCAATATCGACTTTCGGAAGTTTAAGTTCGATGTCATGGCTCAGGGGTTTCGTTCTCCGGGCTCAACATTCAAGCCGTTCGTCTATGGAACACTTGTGAAGAACTTGGTAGAGGAAGTGCTCGCCGGGGAAAACCCGCCTCAGTCTTTCGACGAGTTGGTTGGATGATTGAGAAAAAAGAATTACAGCTGGAAGAAGCTAAGAAAATAATCCCTTCGCTAATGCTAGACTTTCAATCAGCGTCAGAAAAACAGGAAGTTCACAGCTTCAAGGGACTTGCGGGCATAAAAAATGTGCTGAGTCTCTTGTATGACCAGTTGGGTATGCCAAGGGACCCGAGGCATGTATGCCTTCCTTATCCGACGACGGCAATCGGTGCGTGCGACATGAACCCGCTTGGTATGTCTGCCTCAGCAACATTTTTGAATGGTGGATTCAGGGTGACCCCACGTTTTGTCGTCGATGTTTGCAAGGGCGGAAAGTCACTGCTCTACAAGGACAATGACGGCAGTCAACGCGATTGCGACAAGAAGGGGGAGCACCGTGAGCCGCCTGAGCGAGTGATTCATCCCGCTGTCTCTGCGGTGATGATGCAGATGCTTCGCGGTCCGGTTGATATGCCTACAGGTACTGTGTACTCGCTTCGTAGGGGGGTTATTCCCGGCATGGATCCGCTTGCCAATATTTGGTCTCTTAAACCCGCAGAGCGTGCCGAGCTCGAAAAAAGGCGGATTGCATTCACTTTGGACTTGGCAGGCGAGATCGCAGGCAAGACCGGTACTGCGACGAATGCAGACGGGCGTACCTCCGATGTTTGGCTCCTCCTTTTCATTCCGGGTCCGGATGCAAATCCTGAAAAGGGTATCATGCTCATTTTCTGGATGGGCAAAGATTTTAAGGACCATCCGCTTGGTGAACGTGGCATTAAGGGTGGTGCGATCAGTGGAGCTGAGACTGGTGGTCGGAATTGGACGCACGCCGCGGCAACGGTGCTCGCATTCCTTCAAAAAGAACGCGGGTATTTGAAGCCAGGCTTTAAGTTCCAGCCGATGGTCAAAGATGATGTGTTTACAAATCTAATGACACGGGGCATCGAGCTACAGCAGGAAGTTGGCCCTGATCTTGATAGTTCGGGTATCATTGACCCATCGGACCCTTTGATCTCGCCGGAACTCCTGAAGGAACTTCCACCAGAAGAATCCGAAGTTCCCAGTTTGGCTGTCCCCACTCCACAGAGAGAAGGTGAGCCGAATCCGGATGCTCTGGCTGATTGATAGAGTTTGAATTGTTTTGTCTGACCCACTCTGAGTATGAAAATACTCGGAGTTTTTTTATATTTTTCAATTATGTAAAGTATATCGGTCGATATACTTTACATAATTGTTTTTACGGGCACATGGTGGGTTGCTTTTTTGTGTAACGAAGATACTCTAGGGAGAGAAGTTTTTTTGAAAAAGGTGTTTCATGCAGAAATTCATGTGGGGAATAATTTTTGTCTTATTCTTTGGAGTCCATCTCCCCGCGTCAAGCACCACCATCACTCCGCATTCGATTTCTCGCGCGGAGTATATCCTCAAAAAAGTTGGGGAGGCTGACGCAATTTGCTCGCAAGTGCAACTTCAGGCAACAGTAGAAACTGAAGTAGAAAACGGCGTGAAGGTAAAACATATCACAGAGCGTCAGATTGCTCTTTGCGCATGGAGCGAAGAAACAGCATCGTGGCACGTCATTCACATTGCACTCAAATATCCCGTTTCTGAGGAATATACTTCATGTGTACGGGTTTCTGCAACGCTCGAAGAACGCAAAAATTGTGTTTTGTCGTATCGCGTCGTGACGCCCGGTTACCAATTGGAGCATCAGCGCGGATACGGCATCACGCGGCTCATTTTCAATGCGTACAAGGAAAAGACGATAAGCGTTCATGATGATAAGAAAATCCTCAGTATGACTGTTCGCGGGGAGAAACTTGTAGTGTATCGTACGCGTCACATGTGGTTTGATGATGATGCTCTTACTGCGGGAGATGTCGACCATATCCTCGCGACCGCGACCGCGATAAATTATACGCCGGACCATCCTGATTTTGCAGATGACGAGCTTGCCATCATTGGTAAGCGATATTTGATCGATAAGCTTCGCATCGTTGAGCAGACTCTCGGTGTTGATGTTGCACTCTCGGGCACCGTCCGTTCCCACGCCTTCTCTGACCGAGCACTTGCAAAGATCATTCCACGGGAAACTCTAATGGCATTGGCTATAATTGAACAGATAGATGATCTTGCGTATCTTTCAGACAAAGAAGGGGAGGTGCAGTCGAAGCTCCGTGAGTACGCTATCAATCGCGACAAAGCATTTGCGTGGAGTCAATCTTGGGCTGCAAGCGGTCCGCTTCAGTTTACGCCCCGCACGTACGACTTTATCGTCTTGGGTTATCCTCAGGCCAATATCGAACCAAATTTTGATATTGGTGCACGTAGTCTCACTAATGTTCTTGCGGCAGCTTACGCTCTTCTTGATTACAACATTGCACATTTCCCTGAAATTCAGCCCATCTTCAAGAAGGATTCAAAGCGAGGGGCGCTTTTTCCCGTTGCGGACTACAATGGCGGTCCGCCGGCATCACGGGCGCTATATGCATGGCTGAAGAAGAATCGCATCAGCGTTCTTCGTAAGCACATTGTATTACCGCGTTCTTTCGCTATAAAAAAAACCGAGCAATGTCCGTGTAGGAGCAGTGTCGGGAAAGTGACGAAGAAGACCGGTGCAAAAATTCATTATGTGGCAAATACTGAAACACCGATGTATTTGACGAAGTACCTCTATCTTCTGGAGTATCTCGCCGAGCACGAATTGGATTGAAAAAACCCGCACGGAAACGTGCGGGTTGTTTTTGTTTTGAAAAGCTGTCGTCGATTAGTGAGGATACGTTTCACTCGCCCTATCATATGTGCCCTTTATCTTAACGATGTCATTACCGTCCGCGGTGGGAGACGATTTCCTTTTTGGTGAGCCTGTTCTTCCTCTACCATCTGTACAACAACGCTCATTCAACCAGTTTTGCCAAATGAGTCAATGAGCACGAAATCAAGGCATTTTGCTATAATGGCCGCTATGCATGATTAAGGAGCTGCAGGACTTAAGGGTCGAAGCTGAAGGTGGGGGAAGGTACGATAAGGCGAATGCTATCATCACGATATTTTCCGGAGCGGGAGGTGATGATTCTGAAGATTTCTCCGCGATGCTCGCCCATATGTATTTCAAATATTGCGAACGCAAAGGCTGGGGGTATGAAATTCTTCATGCGCACGAAAATGACCACGGGGGATATCGCAATCTTGCCTTTGAAGTACTCGGCAAAGCATCATATGGAGAACTCAAGAATGAATCAGGGGTGCATCGTCTTGTGCGAATCTCGCCGTTTAATGCGAACGCGAAGCGTCATACATCGTTCTCAATGGTAGAAGTGATACCAAAATTTAAAAAGGGGGAGATTGAAGCTCTCCCAGAGTCGGAAGTGCGATTTGAATATTCACGCTCAGGCGGTGCTGGTGGACAGAATGTGAACAAGAGAGAGACTGCGGTTCGTGCCGTACATGAGCCAACAGGACTTGCGGTGCATTGTTCCTCTGAACGCTCTCAACTTCAAAACAAGGATCGAGCCCTTGAAATACTCACTGCAAAAGTGTTTCATCTTCGCGAATCCCTCACTGACACAGAAAAGGAGTCCATGTATGTGTCTAAAACAACAAAAGTGGAGTGGGGTAATCAGATTCGTTCGTATGTTCTTCATCCGTATAAAATGGTCAAAGACCATCGCACTGATGTGGAGACGTCAAAAATTGATGCCGTACTTGAGGATGGTGATATCGATGAGTTCATTGAAGCAGAAAAACATCTTGCATAATCATTGGATGTGCTGTATTTGATTGTTCCTATATCTATGATATAGCCGGACAAGCGTAAATCACTCGACAAGAGGGTGCTGTTCATTTTCAGGAGATTTTGCTATGAGCAAATTTGTCATGCTCGGAAAAATTTGCGAATAGTTCGTTAACTTTCCGCAATTTGTGTCTTATGATGCTGAAAAAACTTCTCCGGCCAAGAGTCCCGTTTTTGTTACTCATCCCAGTAAAAGATTTTTACACCCATGTATTAAAGTGACGGAACTCGGGGGCATCAGACGGGACGCGTACAATTGCATCGGCGGCCGACGTGTTTCGTTTCATTGATGTTAGCTCTTTGGGGTCTTCAGCGAATGCTGTTGGGGTTGCGACTGGTCCATCAGTAGCTGGGGAATACGAGGTGTTTCTCGAACGTCACCATTCGTCGATTTTTGGAAATCTCGGACGGCATCCAAAGAAATTATGCCTGCCCCAAGATAAGATTGTCAGGTATGTTGAGACATCTGCATCCACAAAAAAATATCAAAAACCCTTCCATGCAGGAAGGGGTTTTTTGTCAGTGTATATTCAGGGTTGCATTTCCAGTGAGAAGCAGAGCAACGAAAAACACAATTGAACAAACAAGGAGTACCACAAGTAATAGCTGAACTATTCTTGAGCTTGTCCGATAATGTTTCCGTGCATAGAAACCGACAGAAACAATGACCAAGAAGACGATTCCAACCAATATTTCGAAAACTCCCATAGCAAACCTCCAAGTAATATCGTACGACTTTGCTTATGCTACCGATCCCTCTCTTAAAGTCAATGAATGCAACACGAAAAGTTCATAAAACCGTGCGAAAGGACCATTTATCCTAGAAACTCGAATTGCATTGCTGTATACTGTATAGAATGATTTATTTCGATAGTGTGACGAAGCTGTATTCAGATCATGCCGCCGTGTCGGACGTTACTTTTGGTATCGAAGCAGGTGAGTTTCTTTCGATTGTTGGGCACTCTGGGGCTGGAAAAACCTCTCTATTGCGACTTCTTTTGGTTGAAGACAAACCGACATCAGGTGCTGTCTTTTTTGAAAAAATAAATGTCCATCGCATCAAGGCCTCACACGTCCCCGAATATCGCCGGCGTATCGGTACAGTCTTTCAGGATTTTCGATTGCTCCCAAACAAAACCGCATATGAAAATATTGCGTTTGCACTCGAGGCGGCAGGGCGTACCGATGACGAAATTC
Source organism: Parcubacteria group bacterium GW2011_GWA2_47_7 (assembly GCA_000999395.1). Taxonomy (GTDB): domain Bacteria; phylum Patescibacteriota; class Minisyncoccia; order Phycocordibacterales; family UBA6899; genus MHLP01. Next base: position 9,692 of record LCOM01000036.1, on the reverse strand, counting down.
ATTCTGATGTTCCTCAAGTGTTGGAGCTTGTTGATCTTGCATCAAAAGCCCTTCATTTTCCCAATGAGCTCTCCGGAGGGGAGAAGCAGCGTGTCGCCATAGCACGAGCGATTATTTCGCAACCCGATGTATTGATTGCTGATGAACCGACGGGAAATCTTGATCCGGTCAATACCTATGACATTATTCAGATATTGAAGAAGATCAATGATATGGGGACGACGATTATTTTGACGACGCACAATAAAGGGATTATCGACGCACTGAAGAAGCGGGTGGTGACGATGGAGAATGGAAAGGTTATACGTGACGATGTGCACGGCAAATATATTCTCTAATATTTTCGCGCCTCACTTTGTTGTAAGGCCGCGCACTTATGCCCCAGTGACTCGGTCAACATATATGAATATGTCTTCCTTGTCGCTTTCCTCGCGCCTCGTGATGTGACCAATTTTTCTTAGCGGTAGACCGCTTTAGAAAAATGAAATACTCTCCGTGGTGCATCGAAAATATTTCGGCTCGCATGTTGACATAATTATCCATTTCCATAGGATAAGTATTGGAATCATCAAAAAGGAGAATTGACTATGAAGCCGGGTTGGATAAAACGTACATGCGCCCTTTTTGTGGCTCTCTGCATTACAGCTCTTATCGGTTGGGGTTTAAGCTGGCTGGCTGTGAGTGCCGTCGAAATGGCTCCGACACTTCTTCCCGTCAATCTCTATCCGCCACTTCACGGTTGTGTTGACATCACGCCCTTATGCCCTTAGACTCGTTAAAGGAACTGTTCTTGGACCGAACCAGAAGGGGGGGGATGATCCTCGACCGGGTAACCGACCGAGGGAAACGAAAAGATCTCGAGCGGCATGCTCGCGTGGATGCACGCGTAATGCCAACGGCTTAGCCATAATGGGGCGCGCCAGCACCTGACATCCCTTAGGGGGCAAGGGTTTGAGAGATCAGCCATAAAACGGGTGCCTTATCATCCGTGGCGAATCGCCGGAGAACAGTTCCGCCTTATTCAAACGTCGCATTGTGCGGCGTTTTTTCTTTTTTCAAAATTTTTGATCAGTGCGGGTCTATCCATGTATGGGAATTTAATGGGGCACATTTATTCTTTTGTATTCTTGTGAAATAAAAAGCCTCCGAGGTGGAGGCGTTCGTGGTGAAGGGGGGTGTTTATTCCGGCGCTTCGTCGATAATCTTTTGAATATCCGCCCAGAATTTTCTTTCGAGCTTTCTGATATTGCAACCAGTACTCAATAAATCTTTCGCGTTCTCCCGCTGGTTTAGCGTATACATTCTTTCTCCCTCGCCTACTGCATTAGGGTTGTAACCGTACCACTGCACACCATTCTTTGTTACACAGAGGCACTTGATGGTCCACTTTACGTTAATACGGACATCAAAGGTGATATCCTCCTGGCTTTTATTGAGCAATTCGCGTACTTCCGGACTTGAACAGCGATCAAGCATTTCGATTATTAATTGCACTTTCTCTTGATCTGTTCCTCGCAGCTCGTTTAATGCATATTGCCCCGCGGCCTTACGAAGTACTTCCAAACTAATGCTCATTGCGCGCCTCTTATTTGATGGTAATCAATTTACTTTGCTAGGGGAATATTAACATCATTGACCAGTTTGTCAATTTTTGCGTAATGGTTCAAGAGGGCGGGCATCCTTATCTCTTGAAATTTCGCGAACATTCGATGCTGATAATTTGCGGAACGAGGCTCATCGTGCGAAAATACCCTCATGGGAATGTTCACTAGTACGAGCCGCATCGTAAAGGCGGGATTCATTAATTTTTGGAGGAACGCCGTTGTGTCATTATCGGCAATTTTTGTGATGACCGTCGCGCTTTTTGTAGTGGGCTCCACCATTCTTTTGTCCGTCTTTCTTGACTCATCACTTCAGGAAATCAAGAGCAAGGTCGACGTGAATGTTTATTTTAAATAGCAATGACTACCTCATGACGCAGGCGCTCGATGAGCTCATCGACAATCCACTCGGTGCCATTTTGAATATCAAAGCAAAAGATACGTCACAGTATGAGGCGATTGCAAAGCACATCAAGAGCGAGCAGGAGGCTGCCGGTCCGGGTGCAAACCTTATCTACAACGTCAACTATAGCAAGAACAAGATCGTCATTGATAAGCTGACTGCTATTACGAAGGGAATCGAGCGCGTATCATTCGCACTCCTCTTGGTGCTCATCGGTATTGCTATCGTCATTACGTTCAACACAATCCGTCTTGCCATCTATGTGTCTCGTGAAGAGATTGCGATTATGCGACTTGTCGGCGCCAATAACTCGTTCGTGCGTGGACCATTTGTCGTTGAAGGCATTATGTACGGCATAGTAGCAGCAATTGTCTCGACCGCACTCTTCTACCCGGTCACACATTGGTTGCGCAGTGCGACAGAAAATTTTTACGGCGGTATCGACCTTTTTTCGTACTACATCATGCATTTGAATCAGATATTTATGGTGCTGCTTGTTGGTGGGGTATTTCTCGGTGCGGTTTCATCGTTCCTTGCGGTGCGGAGGTATTTAAAAGTGTAATAGTTTTTTCCACATTATGCCCAAGTCCCACAAATACATTTTTGTCGTAGGCGGAGTAATGAGCGGAGTGGGGAAGGGTGTTGCAACATCCTCTATCGCGCTTCTTTTGCAGGCACGCGGATTTAAAGTTTCCCCAATCAAGATCGATCCGTACTTGAATGTTGATGCGGGTACGATGAACCCCACTGAGCATGGCGAGGTGTTCGTGCTTCGGAGTGGTCTTGAGACTGATCAAGACATGGGGAGCTATGAGCGTTTCCTGGGAAAGGAGTTGAATCCGGAAAATTATATGACTGGAGGGTTGGTATATAAAAGTGTCATTGATCGTGAACGCGCGCTTGGATATGGAGGGAAGTGCGTTGAGCCGGTGCCCCATATTCCTGAAGAGGTGATTCGTCGCATTAAAGCTGCCGGAGAGAAAGACAAGTCGGACATTACGCTCGTCGAGATCGGTGGCACACTTGGGGAATATCAAAGTGTCATGTTTATTGAAGCTGCTCGGACATTGCAGATGGCAAATCCAGACGATGTGCTCTTTGTGCTCGTGACCTATCTTCCTGTTCCCGGCAAGCTCGGTGAGATGAAAACGAAGCCGACACAGTATGCGGTCCGCACGATGAATTCCTATGGAGTACAGCCGGATATTATTATCGCTCGTGGCGAAGTTCCTGTTGATATGAAGCGAAAAGAGAAGATTGCATCGTCATCAGGCATGCGCATTGAACAGGTTATCTCTGCGCCTGATGTCGACAGCGTATATGATGTGCCGTTGAATTTTGAAGCTGACAATATTGCGACGATAGTGATGAAATTACTCAAGCTAAAATCCAAAAGACCCGTTGAGCTTGCTCCTTGGAAAAATTTCGTGAAGAAGGCGAAGAACACAAAGGGCGAAGTACGGATTGGCATGGTGGGGAAATACTTTGCAACGGGAGATTTTGTACTCGCGGATTCATACCTTTCAGTGATTGAAGCACTGAAATATTCGGCCTATCATGCGGGGAAAAAGCCAGTCATTGAGTGGATTGCCGCGACAGATTTTGAGGGTATGCATGCATCAAAAAACCTCGCGAAGCTTTCACGGTATGATGGCATCATTGTTCCTGGTGGCTTTGGATCGCGCGGTATTGAAGGCAAGCTACGCGTGATTGAGTATTGTCGCGTCAATAAAGTTCCTTATTTCGGATTGTGCTATGGTATGCAGCTCTTGGTTGCTGAGTATGCGCGTAATGTCTTGGGGCTTCGCGGTGCCATTACGACAGAAATAGACCCTAAAACGAAACACCCTGTCGTTGTCATCCTTCCGGAGCAGCAGGAAAAGCTCGATGCGGGGGACTACGGTGGCTCCATGCGTCTTGGTGTATATCCGGCATATCTCAAAGAGGGCACCGTTGCTCGTGCGGCATATAGGGCAGAGATGGTCCAAGAGCGTCATCGCCATCGTTACGAGGTGAATCCTGAGTATGTCGAAGCGCTCGAAAAAGCGGGACTAGTTTTTTCGGGAATTTCCCCGGACGAAAAACTGATGGAGATAGCCGAACTTCCGAAGTCGAAGCACCCATTTTTCCTCGGCACCCAATTCCACCCCGAATTTACTGCTCGACCACTCACATCGCATCCATTGTTCGACGCATTCATCAAAGCAGCGATAAAGAAGCAAAAATAAAAAAATATCTCCTTTGATATCTTTATGGGGGCTAATATACAACAGACTTCATGATGTATTCATGAAGAATGGCTATAATATAATCATGTTAGTTTTTATCAGCTATAACATTTTGCTATGAAAAATCCCTCATTACTCTCCTTCGTACTTGCAGGTCTTTTGTTTTCAGGATATTTGAGCGCAACGAAGTTGTTTTCCGGCACCTGTGCGTTCAATGAAGGATGCCCGTTTTTCCTCGGTTATCCTGCGTGTTATTACGGCTTCGTCATGTACTTCGCAATGTCCGCATTCCTGCTGCTCGAGCAATTCGGGGCACTCGGCACGAAAGTCGCACTCCGCTCAGTGTTCATTGTTTCCGCACTTGGTATTCTCTTCGCCGGATATTTTACCATCAGTGAGCTTCCCACGCTCGTGAGTAGTGGTATCGGAGCGTATCTCCTTGGTCTGCCAACCTGTGCATGGGGGCTTATTGTCTACATCATTATTTTTATCGTTTCAATAAAAAAAATGCTCGCTCGCGTGGAATGATATATTTAGCTGAACCTCAGGGTATTGCGCTTGATTGAGCTCGTGAAAGCGGGTATCCTGTCACCATGCTTCAGGCTACTGCACTCACTATCATGAAAACGGGGCGAACGTCTTTTTCTTCATGCAAATTCTTTACAGTGAACCAGATCTGTAAAAACTATTATCACATGCTTATTTGGTCAATTTTTGTGTTTGCATCTTGTTACATAATAATTTTATGGAAATAACTAATACAAAATGGTATATTTCGATTATATGAAACATAATATATTTTTATACGCAGGTGCGGGAGTTATCGGGATTTTTTTGCTTGGCACAATTACTGCCACTGCAGAGACATTGAGTGGGGTGAGTGAAAAGAACGATATTGAAAAGCCGGTTCCCACACTCATGATGGCTGAAGGTCAGAATGAGTCACTAGTAGGAACGACGAATCGAGAGCGAACTGAGAAGGGTGAATCATCCGAAGTTTCCACCGAGGATGGGGTGGCACGCATGATGGAGGATGGCGTTTTAAGTGAGGATGCAGATGAAGGCGGAAGTGTGAAGGGGGCAGGATCTTCGGCTGAAGAAAAGGAGAGGGGTCTTGAGAATGCAATGATGCGTGCAAATGAAAATGCAGAAGATGGTTTATCGAATGCAGAACTACACGTCAATATACGCGCACTTATGATGAGAGATAAAAATACCGATGCCTCACAAGGTGTCGATATTAGTGATGCGGACGAGGTGCATTCATCTGCTGACTTTGAGCATTTCGTTGCACACAAAGCTAAAGGGGACGTTGGCCTTACTGATGTTGATATAAAAAATGGCAAAGTAGAGATAACCCACGATTTCCCAATGAAATTTCTCGGATTTTGGGGGACCACCGTAAGCGCAGTCGCGCGTGGGGATGAGGCGGGCAATGTAGAGCTCGACTATCCGTGGTACGCCATGTTCATGAAAAGAGTTTATCCAACAGCCTCCGTACTTAAAAGTCTTCAATCTGAAATTGATACAGATCGCGATACTTTTCTCATTGCACCTGTGACAGGAACAAGTAGTGCACGCACATATGCAATACCACACGTCTTTGATTCAATGATGAAGGCATTGGGAAAGGTGTCAATGGGTGATTGAAGCGACATAAATAGTTTCGTAAGGAAGATTGAAAGGGCCCGTATGCTACGGGTCTTTTTGTCCAAAAAAGTTGGTTGATTGAAATCCAAAAAACGCGTATTCTGTCATCATGCTTCAGGCTACTGCACTCACTATCATGAAAACGGGGGCGAACGTCTTTCTCACTGGAGAGCCGGGGAGCGGAAAGACGCATACGGTGAATGCGTACATCCGCTATTTGCGCGAACACGGAGTTCATCCCGCCATTACGGCATCAACGGGTATCGCCGCAACACATGTCGGTGGTATGACCATTCACTCGTGGAGCGGTATTGGTATTCGTCGCACACTCACCGAGTACGACCTTGATGCAATGTCTTCGAACGAAGGGCTCGTCAAACGCATCGCGAGTGCGAAGGTGCTCATCATCGACGAGATATCCATGCTTGATGCCACAGTGCTTGCAATGGTGGAGGAGGCAACACGCACGATTCGCAGAAAAGAAGAACCATTCGGCGGACTACAGGTAATATTTGTCGGTGACTTCTTTCAGCTTCCGCCAATCGCCGACCGTGCAAGCGGAGTGCGCGCGCAGTTTAGTTTTGAGTCCAATGCGTGGCGTCTCGCCAACCCGATAACCTGCTACCTCTCTGAACAGCACCGTCAAGAGGATACCGCCTTCCTGTCGACCTTGGGTGCCATTCGTCGCGGAGAATTGGAGGATAGCGTGTATGAGTATATTGGTGAGCGTAACGTTCTTCCCGGAGAGCATCCGCTTGATATCCCACAGCTCTACACACACAACATTGATGTTGATAAAAAGAATTCCGAGGAATTGGCAAAACTTGAATCAAAAGAAGAAGTGTTCCTCATGAGTACTAAGGGCTCAAGTACGCGTGTCGAGCAACTCATCAAGGGGTGTCTTTCGCCACAGGAATTGATACTCAAGGAGGGCGCCTCGGTGATGTTTACCAAAAACAATTTTGACAATGGTTACGTGAATGGCACGCTTGGGACAATCATCGGTTTTGACGAGGACAGCGGATTCCCCATCGTTGAAGTCGCTGGGGGAGAGCATATCACCGCACTGCCGTCCGAGTGGGCTATCGACGACAGCGGGAAGGTCTTGGCGACCATCTCGCAAGTACCACTTCGCCTCGCATGGGCTATCACGGTTCACAAGAGCCAAGGAATGAGCCTTGATGCCGCCACAATGGACCTCTCGCGCGCATTTGAGTATGGGCAGGGGTATGTAGCGCTCTCGCGCGTGAGGGCCTTTTCGGGGCTTCATATTCTGGGGATTAATCAACGGGCTTTTGAAGTGCATCCGCTTGTGCTTGAACGGGACCAATCATTTCGAGAACATTCGGACGATGCGGAGGCGGGATTTCTCGAAATGCCGAAAGCGGATATTCAGCAACTTCATGAGAACTTCTTGCTCTCCATCGGGGGTAGTTTGGTAAAAAAAGAAATAATAAAAAAATCTCACTTTACAGCAAAAACGAGTACCTATGACGAGACACTTTCGCTCGTCACATCGGGAAAAAATTTCAAAATGGTCGCGAAGTTGCGTGATATGACCGAGGGCACCATCGTAGGACATTTGGAGGAACTTTCTCAAACAAACAAATTGCCGAAGCTCGATATGAAAGCCTTCACGGGGTTGGGAGAAAGGGAGGTGGGCGAAATAGAGAAAGCCATTGCGTCTGTGACGGGAGGATATTTGAAACCTATCTATGAAAAATTGAAAGGGAAGTATTCTTACGAAATCATTCGACTCGTGCGCCTGTCTTTGGGTGCGCTTCCCAATCGACACGAAAAAGAAAAGAAACCCAAATCTGAAAAACCGACGAAAGAGAAGCCCGTAAAGCTCGGTGCAAAGTGGACGAGAGACGAGGAGGAGCGACTTGTTTCCATGTTTCAAAAGGGAATGAAGACAAAAGATATTGCAGCAGAGCTCAAGCGTCTCCCTGGGGGTATCCGCTCGCGTCTCAAAAAGCTCGGATTCATCAAAAAGTAGGACTACTGTTTAGGGTGCACTCTTGTTTGACAAGAGCAGAAATATACTGCAGGATTGAAATCAGATTAGATTCCTTGTAAGGGGTTAAGAGTGAAATTAAAAAAAGATGTAAGTGTCTCGAACTTGGCAGAGTACCGCATGAAATTGTGGGGGCTCATCATGGCTCCCTTCTTGATCTTTCGGGAGATGCGCACCTCGTATCTCCCTCCGCTCATGGTGTACATGGCTGCGGGTGTTTCCGGAATTACTGCCATCGTTGGCACGTTCTATGTGAAGGAGCGCCTTGGGCTTTCTGCAGAATTTCTGAGTGCACTCGGTTTCTGGATCGGTTTGCCGTGGGTGCTCAAGATGCCTATCGGTCACCTTGTCGATCTTATGTGGCGGTGGAAAAGCGCATTCGTATTTCTCGGAGCAGGATTGATTGCGTCGAGCCTCGGCATTATGGTCGGACTTCTTGGTTATACCGATGCGATGCGCGAAGTTGCCAGAGTGGAAGCGTGGTATGTCATCGCGGTTCTGCTTGCGCCGATCGGGTATGTGCTCCAAGATATCGTCGCGGATGCGATGACCGTGGAAGCAGTTCCGCGCATGAATCTTGACGGCACCGCGGTCGGCGACGCCGACCTCAAGGTGATGCACACAACCATGCAGACACTTGGTCGCATTGCGATCATCGGTGGTGGTATCCTGGTATCTCTCGTAAATATCTTTCTGCTCACTGGTGTTGGAGATCTTCCGCCGGCAGAAAAAGCTGCTACGTATCTTTTTGTGTACCAGCTTGCCCTCGCCATCCCGATGATCTCAGTGCTCGGTGTCTTGCTTGCATCGGTGTTCCGTTGGAGTGATGTACGGACGCTCGTTGCGCAAGGAAAAACGAAAGCTGAGGCCTGGGCATTTCTCGATCGAGCATGTAAGGCTCCCGCGATAAACTGGGTGTTGCTTGGTGGTGGGCTTGCGTTCGCAATTGCTGCCATTATGATCGGATTGAGCAAGATTGATGGAGGCCAAGAGATTGTTTTTGGTATCTCACTTCTTATCATTCTCTTCCTCGTAAATCAACTCATGAAGGAGATTAGCAAGGAGGGTCGCAGGACGCTCATTGCCACGGCGCTCCTCATTTTCGTCTATCGCGCGATGCCGGGAGTTGGACCGGGGATAGAGTGGTGGCAGATTGATGAATTGCACTTCGATCAGGAATTTTTTGCGAAGCTGTCATTCATCGGCAGCACGCTAGTCCTCCTCGGGATGCTCGGTTTTCGTCGTTTTATCGCTGAGCGGTCTATGGCATATGTGCTTGGATTCCTGACGGTTGCGGGAACGTTGCTGTCGCTTCCGACAATTGGCATGTATTACGGATTGCATGAGTGGACGGCCGCTATGACCGGAGGAGTCGTCGACGCACGCTTCATTGCGATTGTCGATACGGCAATTTCATCTCCTCTTGGGCAGGTCGCAATGATTCCCATGCTTGCGTGGATTGCGAATTCGGCACCGGAGCAGCTCAAGGCGACATTCTTTGCGGTCATGGCATCGTTTACAAACCTTGCACTCTCCGCGTCCAGCCTTGGAACGAAGTATTTGAATCAGGTCTTCGTGGTCACTCGTGAAGTGAGAGACGAAGCGACGAATGCTATTATTACACAGGCGAACTACGGTGAATTGGGAACCTTGCTCATCGTGGTAACCACACTCGGATTTGTTGTGCCAATGCTTGCCGTTTGGCTTTTGCGAAAAAAGACCAGTTACTAAGAAGTAACAAACCCGCGTTCGCGCGGGTTTTTTTGCGCTATTTTTCTCTTCCAATGGGTACC
>LCOM01000035.1 GCA_000999395.1 Parcubacteria group bacterium GW2011_GWA2_47_7 | reverse complement strand
ATCGACGTTGCCGAGCAGTATCCGACACTCGATAGTGCCGCCATGCCGGGTGATATCGTCATGCTCGACCCCGCACATCCGGTGTTCGTGAAGCGCTTCGATAAATCTGTTTCCGGTTCAATTCTCTTCGGCGTAGTCTCGACTGATCCGGGCGTCATCCTCGGTGGGTTCAAGATTGCGGGCGATATCAAGGATGATGTTGCCGAGAATCACGCACGGCAGATCCCGATCGCGCTCGTTGGTCGTGTCCCCGTGACCGTCTCGCTTGAGGGTGGTGCGATCCACGTAGGGGACAAGATCGCTCCCTCATCCGTCGTTGGTGTAGGAAAGAAGGCTGCCCCGGGAGAGCCAACAGTCGGTTTTGCACTTGAGCCGTATATCGCCACAGTGAACAATGAGACAACAATGAAACTGTTTGTATTCGTGCAGACCAAGCTGAGCTCAATAGGAAGTGCCGTCTCAGGTGAATCGGTCGACCTGGGAAATATCTGGTCGGTTGATCCCGAGAACAACACGATGCTCGCCAATGCATCGATCAACATGCAGTCATTCTCGATCACTGAGATTGGCTCATTACGCGGTGTTGCAAACAACTGGTCGCTCGATGAAAATGGCGTGCTCAAGATCCCCAAAGTGGAGACAAAGAAATTATGCGTCGGGCGTGTCTGCATTGATGAGGCGGGACTGCGTGCGCTCCTGATCCAGTCCGGGACTCCATTCGAGGAATTACCTCCTGAAGAGGGGGCTACCGGAGGTAGCACGAGCGCAAACTCAACACCACCTACAATAGAACAATCGACTGTTGAGGTGGGTACTGGTGGTGTTGCAGATTCTGAGTCAGGTGTACCTGTTGTCACTGAGTCAACGGTTCCTACGGTAACTGAACCCGTTACACCACTCGTTCTCGAACCTGTCACGCCTCCTGTCTCCGAACCCACCCCCCCCGTTCCTGATGCTCCTGCCCCCGTCATTTCAGCAGAAAGTGGCGCTTGAGCATCGAGCAGCCTTGAAATGTTATCTTACCATGTATGCATAAAAAAATTTCCCCAAAGATCATCTCTCTTTTTCTCGCGGTATTCATCGTCGTATTTGCAATGACGTTTGCGCTTTTTCAGCGCACGGCCCTTGCCAGTTTTGTAGTGAATGCATGGCAGGGATATCGACTTAATTCTGGACTTGTCGGTTATTGGAGTTTTGATGGAAAAGACATCTCCGGCACAACAGCCTATGATCGGAGTGGCCAGGGCAATAATGGAACGCTCACCAATGGTCCGGCAGCCACCATCGGTAAGATCGGACAAGCATTTAATTTTTTCCCTAATGGTTCTGATACGAATGCATATGCGAACATGGGGGATCCCGTTTCAGGGATGCTCGATTTTGGAACAGGGGATTTCTCGGTAGGATTTTGGATGAAAGGAACTGGATATTCCTCTCAAGGTAGTTCGGTGAATGTAGCACTCGCGAAAAAGTCATACAATAGTGTCGGAACCGGTTATGGATTTTCTTATGGCAGTGGGAATATACTGGCTTTTACTATCGCGAACGGCGCTACAGCATATTCTGCTAATGATGTTTCAGCCACCATGAATGATAATACATGGCATCACTATGTCGGAATGCGTTCGGGGGGTATGATGTCATTGTATCGAGACGGAATGGTGAGGGGTACGAACGCAACGGTAAGTGGCTCTTGTTCTACTGCCTCCGCTCTTATTGTTGGTGCCGATAGTGCTCTTGGTGGAGATAGGAACGCCAATGCTATTATCGATGACGTCCGCATCTACAATCGTGCACTCTCTCCTGAGGAAGTGCAGCGCCTCTATCTCATGGGTGCATCCCTCAAAACGAACGTCACCCACCGCGATGAACTCACGAGTGGCCTCGTGGGCGAATGGACCTTTGACGGCAAGGACATGATACCGAACGTGCGCGATGTTTCTGGGCAAGGAAATCATGGCGGTTTGCAGAACCAGAATCCAACGACCACGACCATCGGCAAGATCGGGCAGGGACTCAGTTTTGACGGGGTGGATGATTCCATAAACCTTGGGGATGTAGCAGTTGTTGATACCGCAGCCACTCTTTCGAGTTGCGCATGGGTGAAGCATGACGTTCTTACTAGTGACGATGGTATCATATCAAAAATAACTGCCGGAGCAGCTGACGGTTTTGTATTTTTCCGTGATGATGTTGGTTCTGTTTCGGGACGAACAGATACCTACTCTATTGTTATTAGTGATTCTACTGACACGAGTACTGCAAGGATCGAGGGTGCCACGGGTGCTTCCCAAGCAAATGTGTGGACGCATGTGTGCTTTACTTTTGAGACGTCCGGAACGGGTTTACGCCTCTATATTAATGGGGTTGAAGATGCAAATAGCCCAGTGAGTACCGTAACGATAGCTGCTATCAATGGGGGATCACAAGCATTAGAAATCGGAAATAATAGCTTAGGCGCACTCTTTAGTGGTGCAATTGACGAAACCCGTATTTACACTCGAGTACTTTCCGCCGACGAAATTAAGCGCCTCTACCTCATGGGTGCATCGTTCAAAACGAACGTCACCCACCGCGACGAACTCACGAGCAGCGGTCTCGTTGGCGAGTGGACCTTCGACGGCAAGGACATGACACCGAACGTGCGCGACGTCTCAGGCCAGGGGAATCACGGCGGTCTGCAGAATCAGAATCCGACCACCACGACCATAGGTAAAATCGGACAAGGGCTCAGTTTCGACGGGGTGGATGATTATGTAAGTGTAGCGAATAATGCGAGTTTGAATATTGGCACATCAGATGTCACTTTTTCAGCTTGGATAAAGCCGGCTAATACAACTGCTATACGCGGAATTATCATCAAGCGCAATACTGCTTCTCCGTACCAGCAGTATGATTTCACTACTGGTTACGTTAATAGCAGCGGAAGCTTTGTTGCTTCCAAAAAAATTGGGTGTTTTTTATATAGTGGGGGACTATTAAATACTACAAACGCACAATCAGCTTATACAACGAATGATGTTGCTGATGGGAATTGGCATTTTGTGCAATGTGTCAGACAGAATGGTTCTTCTCTCATGATGTATGTGGACGGAGTGAGTGTTCCCGTTACGTATGTTTTCAATGGTACGACAAATGTGAATCCGGATAGTACAGCCCCAGTCTATATTGGTGCACTTGCTGCTTCATCGAGTTTTTTTGATGGTCCAATCGATGACGTCCGCATCTACAATCGCGCACTTTCTGCCGACGAGATCCAGCGTCTCTACCTCATGGGCAAATAGCGATGTCAAATTTTCCGTAATCCAAATTGCATGACGCAGGTAAACGAGGCTTGTTACACCTCTTATCATATGATCTCGCTATTATCTATCCCAGCCAAGGGCCTTTGTTTTAAAGTTTTATTGCCTTAAGATAAAGAAAAAGTGGAATCTCTTTGCGGGCATCGTTTTCAGCTTTTGCACGAGGACCTGAATCGCTCGCTTTGTGAGAGATCCACTCCTCGAGTTTTGTCACGGCAAATCCCGCTTTGGTGAACGCCTTAAAATAGAATTGCAACGGTCGGTGGAATGATATCGTCTGCGGAGAGTCGGCGAACCCCGGATGCATGTCGATAGCGGTGCTCGAGTTCGAGAGGTACTGATCGATGCGCCGGAATTGCACTTTATTCTGGTCATCGTAATCCCACGATGATGCTTTCGGAATGCGGAAGGCAGGGTGATTCATCCAATTTGTCGGCGCTTGCGACGTGGTAGGGGATGAGCGGTGATTCTGCTTTAGCGATAGCAATGAGTTCCGGCGCAATGTCCACCCCTTCCACTTTTGCCCCCGTCTTCTTGATTGCGCGCGTAAAAAAACCCTGACCACAAGCGAGGTCGAGAATGGCATCAGTGGGCTTTGCGTCTATGAGGCGAAGGAGGTTCGGGAGTATCACTTTTTCATGATAGGTATCTGCCTCGTTTAAATGCGCGTCATACCATGATGCAACTTCACCCCATGAGGCAGATGCTGTTCTTGGCTTATTGGGGACTTTTGATTTGTACACAGGTTTTTTCCCTCCCCGAATGTCAAGGTCAGACTTTGACATTGATGTGACTCGAGCGCCATCGCGGGGCACATACGGAGCACGTTTTTCTGCAAACTTTCCCTTTTCCATCTTTGATTTTGACCACGAGGTGGATTTTTTGAATTGAGGCGGAGTGAATGAGGAAGAACTTGAAGGAGTGTTCGGTGTGCGCGGCGTGAATGTCTTTTTTACATATCCTGTCGAGTTGGGGCGCACGGTTGCACTCGTGACCGGAGGCTTATAGGTATTGGTGGCTGACGTGTTCGTCGCGCGAAAAGGCTTTACTCCTGACTTTGGCACATAGCTCAAACGCGGAGTGCTTGGTCGTCCGCTCGGTGCGCCAAACGTGGCTTTGCGCGTCACGTAGCGTTTTGCCGTCTTATCCCTTTGTTTCGCTCCCACTTTCGGACCGTATTTTCTATCATTGAGTTTAGTCATTTCGGCATTCTGACATACATTTGTCGATAAAACAAATCCCCGCGATAAGGCGACGATATTGCAGGCTACCCAAAATTGCAAAATATGCCATAGTGATGTATATTCTCTCTATCGACGCTCGCAGTGCGGGCGTTTAATTTTGACCAGAAATAACATCCTACTTTAGGTAACGCGTAGGCATGAGATGAAATTTAGAATGTAATGCGGCTTCATTTTTTGATGAGTGTTACGGAAGCTGTATGTGCCATACTGCTTCGCGACCTCAGAGAAAAATGAAGATGCAGAACGCCAACATTGCGCCTCATGCACATAATCATATACATATGGAGATTAGAAATATTGCAATAATAGCCCACGTCGATCACGGCAAGACTACCTTGACTGATTCTTTGATGCGTCAAACGGGAATGTTTGCGGAGGGGGAGAGCATGGATTCCAATGCGCTTGAACTTGAGCGTGGTATCACCATCTACTCGAAGAATACCTCCTGCAATTACAAGGGAACGAAGATCAATATCGTTGATACACCGGGTCACGCCGACTTTGGTTCTGAGGTTGAGCGCGTACTCCGTTCTATCGACTGCGTCCTCCTCATCGTTGATGCGCAAGAGGGCCCGATGCCACAAACACGCTTTGTGCTTAAGAAGTCCCTTGAACTCGGACTGAAGCCAATTGTGGTTATCAACAAGATAGATAAGCCCGCGGCAAACCCCGATCTTTGCGAAGAGCAGGTGTTTGAGCTTTTTATGGATCTCGGAGCCTCTGATGAGCAACTCTCTTTTCCTGTGGTATATGCTATTGGAAGGCTTGGAATTGCGAAGCGCAAACTCACCGATGAATCGAGTGACCTTACTCCACTTCTTGACCTTATTATCGAACATGTACCCGTTGCTTCAACCCCTGGCTTTGCCGAGAAGCCTTTGCGCGCACAATCTTTCAATCTTGCTTATGATAATTATCTTGGCCGACTGGGCATCGCACGCATTGCCGAAGGCACGATTCATCTCAATGACAACGTTGTCGTTTTGCATGAGGGGAATGAGCCATATAAAGGAAAGGTCACCAAACTTTTTACTTTTAAGGGTGTGGGGCGCGAGGAGGTTTCGGAGATTGTTGCAGGGGATATCGGCATTATTGCCGGCATACCGGACATCTATATTGGTGAGACAATTGCTCGTGACGCAAACGTAGAACTCCTTCCTGCTATTACCGTAGATGAGCCAACTATTGAGCTCTATTTTCTCATTAACAATTCGCCATTTGCAGGACGGGAAGGAAAGTTTGTGACATCACGTCAAATTCGCGACCGTCTCAAAAAGGAACTTGAAGTCAACGTTGGCTTGAAGGTGGATTTCGCAAGCTCTGCCGGAGATACGTTTAAGGTGTCAGGTCGCGGGGAACTCCATGTCGCAATTTTACTTGAAAATATGCGTAGAGAGGGATTTGAGATACAGGTTTCTCAACCACAGGTCATCATCAAAGAGGTGGACGGAGTAAAATGCGAGCCTTTTGAAGAAATCACAATCGATGTACCAAGTGATTCTCAGGGGGTCGTCATTCAAAAATTGGGAAGTCGTGCGGCAATGATGACCAGTATGACTCAGACGCACAACACGATTCGCATGATTTTCGAGGGTCCAACACGAGGTCTTTTGGGTTATCGAAATCAATTCATTGTAGATACGAAAGGGGAGGGCATTATGTCGAGTCGCGTCATTGGGTTTAAACCTCATGCGGGACACATTGATCATCGTGATGTCGGCTCCATGGTTTCGATGGCGAACGGTAAGGCTCTTGGGTACTCACTTGCAAACCTTCAGACGCGTGGAGAAATGTATATCGCTCCTACGGTAGAGGTCTATGAGGGTATGGTGATAGGGAATACCATGAAGGGCGAGGAGATGCCGGTGAATCCAACGAAAGGAAAACAGTTAACAAACATGCGTGCGGCAGGAAATGATGACGCTCTCAATTTGGTCCCGCCGAAAACTTTGACCATAGAAAACGGACTCGAAATCATGTCCGACGATGAGTATCTCGAAATCACCCCCAAATCGGTCCGTTTGAGAAAAAAATTCCTCTCCGAGGCAGAGCGTAGTCGCAATAAACGCGGAGTGGATTCTTCAAATAGAAAAATTGCATAATAAAAAACCGCAAGTAATCTTGCGGTTCAGCTTATTGCTGGGCACGATTGTGTTACGTCTTCGTTTAGGCCATTGACACTTCTTTCATCTTTCCGAGCTGCGCTTCTGTGAAATATTTGGCGCCACAATTTTCACAAAGAGTATTTTCGACGAGAGGAATCCATCTTACCTCAATCGCACTGACATTGAGAAAATAGTCGCTCGCTTCAAGACGAAGCAGTCCTGAGTGGCAGAGCGGACATTCGTTCTTTGTGTGGGCAATCGGAGAGATCATGGAGGCGAACACCTGTTGCTCATCAAGTGT
The DNA here is from genome assembly GCA_000999395.1 of Parcubacteria group bacterium GW2011_GWA2_47_7. Taxonomy (GTDB): domain Bacteria; phylum Patescibacteriota; class Minisyncoccia; order Phycocordibacterales; family UBA6899; genus MHLP01. The sequence goes on along the minus strand of LCOM01000035.1, from coordinate 4,733 downwards.
AGGCGGGTATTTCTCGTCATTATCCAGAATGCCCTTGCGGTAAGCTACTACGCACTTCCTAGGAAGTTCGTGCGGGTCACAATCTTCATTGAGTCCAGTAGATTCGGTGATGACCATTAAGTAAGCGTTCATGCCTTCTGCAACTCGAAATTCGACGACTTGCAGTGGAATAAGTGAATACGGTCGTGCGCCGCGATATTCACACTTGATTGCGTGCGCCTCATCTTCATATATTCGTTCGCAGATTGTGCATTGGTGTTTGAGGATTTGTCTAGGCATTTTTCACTCCTAAATAGACAATGGTTGTGCTTCTACTGCACAGATTGGCACCCTTTGACAAAAAAGTCAAGAGGTGCTACACTGAAAACCTCATAAAACTCCTCTCTCAAATGGTCGAACATTGAGAGACTTCCACAACAATGGCAGTCATAGAGGAATGCATTGTGGGAAGCTATCAATCTGCTTTTGCTTTTCTGCAAGGGCACTAATTACATTTATATGGACGAGAAAAAACACCATGGCTCCTATGGGAAGCCGGGCGGACGCTCATCATACGGCGGTACACGCAGGGCAGTAGTCCTCGGGGGTATCGGCGGTGGGGGGCGATATGAACCGCCACGCAAGAGAACAAAAAAGAGTAATTTTATCGGCAATATTGAGCGCGGGGGTGCGCCAGATGTGGTACATACGCCACGAGCCGCCGCGGTATCTTCGCACGCAAGTGCGGCATCTTCACCAAGAGCATTTTCATCTTCATATTCATCATCCTCACCTCGCTCGTCTACTTCTCGCGGTAGCTCAGTTGGAGGTCGTCGCGGTGGTTTTTCGCAGGGGGGCGGTGGTGGTGGAGGGCGTATGCAAATGCGCTCGAAAACAAGGAATCCCGGCGAAAATATCGACGTGAATCGCTTCGTCAGTCGTGCAGTTGTTGTTGCAGAAGAAAAAGTATATTCCCCAACGCACCAATTTGCTGACCTAAAGATAGAAACGAAATTGAAGGAAAATATTGCAAAAAAGGGATACATCATTCCTACGGCAATTCAAGACCAAGCAATCCCGGAAATACTCAAAGGCCGAGATCTTATCGGAATTGCAAATACCGGAGAGGGGAAGACTGCGGCCTTTTTGGTACCGCTTATCAACAAGATGATGTTGAATCCCGATTCTCGCGTCCTCGTTATCGTCCCCACGCGCGAGCTGGCTCTTCAGATAGATGAGGAATTTATGGCGTTTTCACGTGGTCTCGGTATCTACTCTGTACTTCTTGTTGGTGGTACATCAATGGGGGCACAGATAGAGCGTTTGCGCCGTAGGGTGCGCATGGTTATCGGTACTCCTGGGCGACTCAAAGATCTTGTGGAACGCGGCGAACTACGTTTGGCCGAATACGACAATCTTGTCCTCGATGAGGCTGATCGTATGCTCGACATGGGTTTCATTGTTGACATAAAGTTTCTTATTGAAAAAATGCCGAAGGAGCGCCATACACTTTTCTTTTCGGCGACATTTTCCCGTGAGATAGAGGATCTTGCTCACCGCATGCTTCGCGAACCCATTCGCATTTCCGTCAAAAAGCAGGATACGGCAAAGAACGTTGAACAGGATATTGTACGATTTCGCGAGAAAGGGCAGAAATTCGATATGCTTTGTGATTTTCTCCGAAAGGCTGAGTTCAATAAGGTGCTTGTCTTTGGACGCACAAAGCATGGTGTCGAGAAATTGGGTCGCGATCTCACTCATGCAGGATTTCGTGCAACATCAATTCACGGAAACAAGACGCAACCACAACGACAGCGTGCACTCAAAGACTTTAAGGAAGATCGTGTCCAAATTCTCGTCGCGACGGACGTAGCGGCGCGAGGACTCGATATTCCAAACGTATCCCACGTAATCAATTACGAAGTGCCGGGATCTTATGATGACTATGTTCATCGCATTGGACGAACGGGTCGCGCTGGAAAGGCGGGTTCTGCACTCACGTTCGTCGAAGGATAAATAGGAAAACGCGAGAATGAATCTCGCGTGCTCCAGTAGCTTATTCCCGACCCGAACCAATCTTTTTATAAGATGAGTAACTTGGTTACTAAATGTGATTGTCGGGCGGGGGATAAGGCAATGCAGCGCTTATTAAATTATGTCAAGTCTGCAATGATTGTCAATCGGTTGTCCACAGGATGAAAATGGATGGTGGTGATTTAAATTACGATAATTTACATGTTTATTAAATTCTGTTATAATAAAAACATATGAGGTCTCACGATGAAGATGGAATCAGGCTCGATAAGGCACTTGTGGAGAGGGGACTCGTTCCTTCGCGCGCACGCGCGCAATCACTGATACGCTCTAAGGGCGTAAAGGTCGACGGAAAGATTGTTGCCGATAAGGACTTTATTGTCGACGAGGAGACCGAAGTCGTTCTCGTAACACATGATCTTCGCTGGGTATCTCGTGCCGGCCTTAAGTTGGAGCATGCACTGTCATTTTGGCATATCGATGTGCAAGGAAAGGTCGCGCTTGATGTTGGTGCTTCGACAGGAGGATTCACGGATGTTCTTGTTGATGCGGGGATAAAAAAAGTCTATGCAATTGATGTTGGACATGGCCAACTTGCGGAAAAACTCCGTGCGAACAAGAAGGTCATCAACATGGAGGGGATACATATCAACACGGTTACCCGAGCAACATTCAAAGAAAAACTTGACCTTGTTGTGATTGATGTTTCCTTTATTTCCGTGGAAAAAGTTCTTCCGTTTATCAAGGATTTGCTCAAAAAGGATGGTGCACTAATTGTGCTCATCAAGCCACAGTTTGAAGTGGGAAAGGCAGATATTGGGAAGGGTATTGTCATCGACCCAAAACTCCATGCAAAGGTTGCGGGAAGAATTGAATCAGTGATTCACGATCTGGGATTTCATGTGGCCGGAGTTGTTGCTTCTCCTATCTTAGGCGGAGATGGTAATAAGGAATTTTTGCTTTACGCGCACCTTGGTGAACCAAAAGTATTGGAGTAGTTTCGTATCGGGAGGATTTCGATATGTATTATTATGATTACGTTTTACCAAAAAACCATCACGACGCGAAAGCTCAAAGTCATGCCCGAATTCAAATTCGGGTCTTGGGTCTGTGTCGAAACGCCAACAGAGGAAGAGCTTTCACATCTTTCGAAAACTCTCGGTCTTGATCTTGGATTGCTTTCTGATGGAATTGATCCGTACGAGGTTCCTCGTGTCGAGGAAGCTTCCGGGATAACGTATATTTTTACGCGGATACCCTATGAGGAGGGGGGAAAAATTCAAACCGCACCTATTTTGCTCGGTATGGGGGAGGCATTTGTGTTTACCGTGAGCAGAAAGAAACTCCAATTTTTCGATCGCTTCATTGAAGGGCATATTGAATTTAATACCACACAGAAGGTACGCTTTTTACTTCAACTTTTAGGGGAAACAAATGACGCGCACGCTCGCTTCATTACGCTTATCAATAAGGAAGTACGCCGTCTTTCCGCGAGGCTTTCCGGTACGATAGAAAATAGCGATATTATTCGTTTTGTAGATTTTGAATCTATTCTTAACGACCTCTTGGATGCGCTCGTTCCTACGAGTGCGGCACTTTCGAAATTGCTTTCCGGAAAGTTTTTGTCGTTACGCGAAGAGGATAAGGAATTTGCTACCGACGTTCATCTCTCCAGTGGTCAGCTTGTTGAGCTGTGCCGATCGAATTTACGCTCGATCATGAACATTAGGACTGCATATTCAACCATTATGACGAACAACTTGAACCGCGTCATAAAATTGCTCACCGCGTTAACCATCATCTTTATGCTTCCAAATATCATTGTTGGAGCATATGGCATGAATGTGCCGCTGCCATTTCAGGATTCCCCTCATGCATTTTGGATCATTGCCGTGATGGCGACCTCGCTCACGGCCTTCGCACTGTGGCTATTCAAGAAGAATAAGCTACTCTAGCACCGTACGTTACTTTGGTACTCCTTTTGTGATATATGAAATGATTGAGTCTTGATCATCCAAGATTGCATAAAGATCGAGATCTTTCTTGTCAATGGAGCCGTGACGCTGAAGAAGGACGTTCTTGATAAATTCCTGAAGGGGGATCCAGAAATCAGAACCAACGAGCACGATAGGAATTTTCTTGAGCTTCTTTGTTTGGATAAGAGTAATAATTTCAAAGAATTCATCAAGCGTTCCAAATCCACCCGGAAAGAATATGTATGCTCCCGCAGCAAATGACATGGTAGTTTTTCGAGAAAAGAAATAGTAGAACGAAAGTGAGTCTGTCACATAGGGATTAATGACCTGTTCCCTCGGAAGTTCGATGTTTAGTCCTACGGAAGGACCACCCGCCTCCATTGCGCCTCGGTTTCCTGCCTCCATGATACCTGGGCCTCCACCAGTGATGATTGCAAACCCCTTTTTAGAAAGCCTCGCTGAGAGCTCCTCAGCTTCTTTGTAGTACTTGTCACCAGGTTGGAATCGAGCACTTCCAAAGATGGTAGCGGCCAAACCGTATTTGCGAAGCAACTCAAAGCCAGTTACGAACTCTGACATGATGCGGAAAACGCGCCACGATTCAACTGCGTCACCGTTTGTGTCCAAAAGATCCGTGACAATACGCTTATGCATCACCTTCTTACTTTTCTTTGTTCTAAATTCTTTTCCAAACATAATGGTATGTACGCTGTTGTCATAAGTTTATCACCTCGTGTGAAAACT
>LCOM01000034.1 GCA_000999395.1 Parcubacteria group bacterium GW2011_GWA2_47_7 | reverse complement strand
CCTGCCCTACTGCTCCGGCTTCTGTGCGGAGTGGGGGTGATCCGGGCCCCCGTAAACCTTAAGTTTCGACAACTGCTTGCGGCCTAGCGTCCCCTTGGGAAGCATTCCCAAAAAAGTCAGCCTGATATAAGCGGCGGCACGGTTGAAGCGAATCTCATTCCTGATAGCACTTCCATGCGCATACGACAGTGCCTGAGTGCACACAGCAACAGCTTGTTCATACTCCGCATCAGAGACCGAAGCCGCACATCGCACACGCATCAATTCTTCATCGTCAACCAGATGCAATCGCAGAAACAGTTTGTGGAATGAATCCGAAGACAACGTTTCGAGACTATAACGAGCTTCTCCGGGGTAACCCAAATTCAAATCTCGAGTCGCATTTCGGATTATCCCATCCGCGTACCACATCCCATACGAGACACCTATCACCCCAAGAGCAAATATGCACACGGTGGAAAGCGTCACAATTCTCACATAACGCCAAAAGCGTGAAGGGAGAGAAAAATAATTCAATTTCATAGCGACCTCCTTTGTGTGCTATTCAATAACCAAGTAGACACCACGCACCAACGCCGCAAAAAGCAACAGAAAGAGAATGGCAATATTCAACTCATAGCGATAACTGTGTTGCTCGACGATGGTTTGAGTCCGCACTCGTGTGGGACGCAGTTCGTCGATCTTCTTATACATTCGCTCGATATCACTCGGGAAAGTGGCGCGAAAATATGCACCTCCACCGGCCTCTAGGTCGGCAACAAATTCAGGCACATCTCTTGACACCTGTTCTCCAATTTCCTTTGACGCTTCTTCTTCAATTTTGATGACATATACCGGCAAATGCATTCCGATTGCAAAGTGGACGGCAAGTGTTGGTGATATGCCCATGTTGCTTTCACCGTCTGTAACGAGCACGATGAAAGATCCATCAAGCGCACCAAATTGTCGACCCAGCTGATTCTGAAATACCCTCTGCCTATCGACATTCTCGGGATCGAATGATTTGATGATGTCGCTAAATTGCGGCATCGCAAGACCGTCGACCCTCATGTTTTTAGTGACGTAAATGTCACGCAGAATGAGCCAAAGTCCACCAAGGATACCGTCACCGATCGCAGTCGATGAGCCAGGTCCAATAAGCCGTGTTGTTTCTTCGACATACTGCCTGTCCGTCGTAAACGGAGTACCTTCACCAAAGAGCGCTGAGTCAGAGAATGGGAGGACTGCAACGAGGTCGCCTTTGCGCTGCTTAAAAAAATCAAGCGTTGCATTGTGGGCGATTTTCATTTTTTCCCCGATTCCCATACTTCCTGATTTATCAAAGAAATCAAGATGCAGATCTTCGGGAGCTTGCCAAGAAATTCTTCCCATCGAGCACAAGCACGTCCCGCACGATGTGAAGAAAACGAAAACGAATCAGCGGGACGAAATTTCCACACAAGAAGCGCTATCACCGGAAAGAGGAGAAGCACCCATGTATATTCGAATACAACCATGAACACTTCTCCTTATTGGTTACATTGTCATGAAATAGCGATCTTCAAATTCTCTGAGCCGGAGAATCAACGGGTCATCACTTGGCATCTGGAGTATTTCAGCCAACTCATCAGCAAGCACTCCATCAGCAATATCTGACCTCTTCCCTTTGGCAGCCAGCCAATTACGAAGAGCATGATACGCGTTACCGAGATTAGATATCGAACTGTCTCTGTCGTAGCTAAATTGAGCACAACAATACGTTTCATAGAGACTCTTCAATCGGAACGATTCTTGTTGCGCAAGCTTATTCGCGAGATGACTCTTCATCCGCATTCTTCCCAAGACAAATACCATGCACACAAGTATCGCCGAAGATCCACCCATTACATAGAACAAGAACGTTCGTGACTGCATATTCCCCGAAGGAAGTATGGGGGCAGAAAGCACCAGTAAACGAGCAGTGAGCTCGGACATCTCTGCCTTATCCGTGGGAATCTTTCCCGGAGGCTCAATGGGGAACATAATGAGTGGCTGAGGTGACACAGACAGACTTCCAACTGAAAAACCTGGAATCTGATACTGCTTCGGCACATCGTCTTCCATGGCGAGCACATAATGCACGGAAATCACTGAAGCATGTCCAGATAATCCCGTTTTAATCACTTCATGAGAAATACGTCGTAACGGCAGAAAAGTTTGCGCTCTCAACGTCGCCACAAGAGCATCTGCATCCTTAAAATCCGCACTCAACGATACCGTAAAGAAGTAATCAAACGCTGTTCCCAACGTCAGTGCTTTTGCCGTAATGACGGGTGTGCTGAGAAAAATCGGAACTACTTGAATTGAAACGGTCGGGATCATGAACGACCCCCGTATCTTCGTAGCTGGCTTTTTCGGATCAGGACCAGCAATAGTTCGTTCAAACGTCATACTCGGAAACTGAATCTGATACGTGCCAACAGGCAAGCTGCGGTCAATATCAAAATCCAGCGTAAGTTCTGCTACGTCAAAATCACTCGTCGCACGATGAATCGAAGACTTTCGATTACGCAACGCAATACCAGACGGAAGCACCATTTTATCAATCGCATCCCACTTTAGCGCAAGATTTTGAACTATTTTTTGATTGAGATACGCCCGAACAACGACGCGTAGTGTGCCACCCGGTACCACCTGATATCGAAGTGGGTCCACATCGACCACAATAAGTGGCCGAACAGAAACACTCTGCGGCTCCAGATAATCTCGCATTTCTACCGGCTCGTCTATTCCATCGGAAAAAACGAAGCGGTAGGTAAATTGAGTATCCAAACGCGTATTCTCAATCGTTGTCTTGTACTGAAACCGACGCCATTGGGTCCAAATTTGATTGCCCCATTCTGATTTTGGAATTTCTGCATTTGAACTACTGTCAACAAGAACCATGTCGAACTTTTCGTTCGCACCGTAATCACCATCTTGATTGATGTCGATCCAAACTTGGCATGGATTACATTGTTCACCATCATAATCAAGATACTCGACGCCGAAAGCAAATTCATTTCCGGAGTCTCCGGATGGAGGATACACTTTTGTCGGTATCGTTGATGAACTAGAAAGCCGTGGGATCTCATTTTTCTTTACCAGATCAGTCGGGTCCGCATGAGCAGTATTCACAACAAAAAGTGTGAATACCACAGCCAACAAACCCAACAACGATTGCTTCATTCGCATAATCATTCTCCTTATTCAAGATGCACCACTTCGAGCGTGGCGCGGAGGTTAGTCCACAGCGCTCGATGTGCATCGAGGTAGTGATTGGGAGAACGCGCCATAAGCGCGGTTGCTCCCGTTTCGCTGTCTGTGACGCGAAATGCGCCAAGGCGAAGCGATGGGAGCGCGATTTCCGCGCTATCTAGTGTTGCCACACCCACTACGGTGTTTTTCTTGAGTAGCAACGCACGCAGCGATTCCTCATAGTCTGCCGTATACAGAAAATCTGAAACGACTACCACGAGAAGTGTCTGATGTTTCCCGCGTAGCACCAAAGATTGGAGTGCTTCTCTGAGGTCAAAGGTTCGCGCACGCGAATCCTCAGACAGACTATTCACAAACTTCGCAAACTGCTTTTTTACTCCGTCTGTCGTACCTGGTCGAATCGGAAATTCGGACAGATACGTTCGTGACGGAGTGCCTGCATGATAACGAATAGTCAGCTTTGCTTGATTCTCTTTTGCAACCTGTGCCGCAACGAGCAGCATTCTCAATGCCGCATCGTACTTTGTTGCACCAAGAGCACCAAAAAACATGGACGCAGTAGTATCAATCACAAGAGTGATTTCCACCCTTCGATCAGGAATACGAACCACAACCATATCCCTCCCCGCACGCGCACTCGCTCCGAGATGCAGTGAAGATTCCAAATCACCGAGGTCAAATTCGCGCACTTCTTCGAACTCCAACCCACTCACATCCTTTCGTGAACCCTTGAGTCCACCTGAGAGACGCGAGCGAATGGATGTCTCTACTTCAAATAAGCTTTTATGATTCATGACATTCTCGGAATGGCTGGGATGCGCAGTATCGTATCAGAGAGAATTTTCATTGCCTCCTTGTCATCCTCCGTATTCATGCGATGCGCCCATGCTTTGACAACCATGTGCTGTATATCACGAGCACTCAAATGCTTTTTACCTGTCACCAAAAGATAAGCGTTCAGTAAATTCCACAAACTAACCATGGGGCGAGGAGAAGCACCTTTTTTGCTTTCTTCTTTGTCTTCCGTAAAATTGGTAGACGCACCAAGTCGAGCAATATAGTCTACGACAGTACTTTTGTGGAGGTCTGTCGAGGAACCACCTTCAGTGACAAATGCAGAACCGGAAAGGTCTTGCACGTACTTGATGATGTCGAGCACCTCTTCTCGCGAAAATACCGGCACTACTTGACTCAAATTTCTATTCGGATTGCGAACGATAATCTTCGCCAAATTTTCTACTGATTGTTGTTCCAACTTTATCTTCAGGCCAAAACGATTCAGTTCAGCACGCCCAAGCCCATATACGTCACCGCCATCCTCAATGGGATTTTGCGTTGCGATCATGAGGAACGGATCACGCATCGGACGAACAACATTCGTTCCGGGTATTTTTACAAATCGTTCCTCCATAGCACCCAAGAGTGGTGCCTTAGCTTTGGATGGAGCACGATTCAATTCATCAGCGAGGAGAATGTTCGTAAACACTGTCCCTTCGACAACTTCACCCGTGCGATCAACATAACCGATAAATTCACTTGGCATATCATCACCCTTAAACTGATGCCATTTCGCTTCAAGCGAAAGAGCAGCAGCCGCAGAGCGCATGAGTAGCGACTTACCTTCACCGGGACGACTTTCGAGAATAATACTCGACCGAGAAAACAATGCGACGAGAATGCTCAGGATGAGTTCGTCCTCACCGATAATCACTCGTTTCACCATCTCCACAAACGCCTGAGAGCGTTCACGGACAAATAATTCAAACGCAGGATCTCTCACAAAAGGCTTGTCGTCTTCTTGTAGAATTCTGTTCATAACTATTCTCCTGTCAAAGTACTTCACACAGATACAATCTATATCCACACTAGCATCGTACTTTCAATTATCAAGCATGAGTGAACAACACAACATAATATTCATTCTGGCAAGTAGGACCTGTATAAAACGTAGTAAATCTTGGCATTATGTTGATATAATACGCGAATGGATATTGAGACAATAATATTAGGTTTCAGCTATTTGGGCATATTTGGATTAATGATCTCAAACGGTCTCTTTTCCTTCCCCTCGAGCCAAATTCTCTATATTTTAGTGGGTTATCTCATCAGCACAAACTATCTCGGGCTCATCCCAGCTTCCATTGCTGGGGCACTGGGTAATACCATCGGCAATGTCCTTTTATATGAAGGGGTACGCGCGCGCGGTGTCCTTTATGCGGTAAAACTGGGAATGTTCCGCGAAAAAGATATCAAACGAGTGGAGATCGTTTTTCGTAAAAAGGGCCTTTGGTTTCTGTTTGTGGGAAAACTGCTTCCCGCAATAAAGGTATTCATCCCAATTCCCGCAGGGCTCGCCAGAGTGCATCGCGGTAAATTTGCCGCATTGATGTTCGCGTCATCATGGATTTGGTCACTCGGCTTTATTAGTATCGGATATTTTTTTGGCAAAAGTACGCAAGTATGGAAATCCTACGGCGTCATTCTTGCCCTCGTGGCATTTGTCATACTTTTTATTTTTTATCGTATGTTGAACTCGAAGGAGGTAACGGAAGAACTCCTGCACGACCTGCCGAACGAAAAGAAACATGTGCACGCCAAAGGTAGATAGAAAAAGTCACATATAATATAAATACCGATAAAACGGAAATGGGAAGAGACACCGCAGCGTACGGAATCTGTGCTGATGCACGTGCAGTGAAAAGAATCCAGGAGAGAAGTGCATGCGCGGGGAGGGCAACGAGTCCGCCGAGTACGGGAAAGACGATGCCGACCACTCCCGCGATAAATCCAAATAGCATTGTGAACGGAATGAGCGGGAGTACGAGCATGTTGACCGGAAGAGAGACCAACGAAAACATTCCTGTTTGATATAAAAGCAGTGGAAGAACCATCATCTGCGTCGCGAGCGTGGAAACAAATACTTCGCGCCACACGGGAAATCGTTTAAAAAGTATCGTGTGGACCTCGATGACTGGGGACACGAAGATAAGCCCGATAGACGCAAGAAAAGAGAGCTGAAATGACGGATCAAAAGCTAAGATACTGGGATTTTGGAGTACCATGCAGACTCCGGCAACAAGGAGCGCACGACCCATCGTATATGTACGCCCCGTCGCACGAGCAAGAAGTGCGATAATCGCCATGATGGCGGCACGGAGTACGGTTGCACCCGCACCAGTCATGAGCGCAAAGAGAACGATGCCCACACTTCCGATGGAAAGACTTCCGTAAAATCCAAGAAAACGAAACATTGCAACAAGCCATTCAGACACAATGGTCATATTGTATCCAGAGAGCACCACGATGTGCACGATACCAGCTCTGCGAAAAATATCTTGCCACTCCGTTCCGAGCGACTGTTTACCCCCAAGCAAAAGTCCACCTAAGAGCGCATTCTCTGGCTCAGGAAAAAGCGAGCCCAATACATCGAGAAATTGATGCTTGACAACGAACAGCGTTGCAAGTATAGCATTACCCTCATTTTGTCCGACCAATTCGACTGCCGGAAAAGGAATTTGATAATGCACACCTTCAACCGCGAGATATGCAGGATAATCAAACACACGCCCATCATCCTCAACAAATTTTTCAGGATGGATGAGTTTGCCTTTCACGCGAATGAGGTCACCATACTCATATGCGGGATATCGTGTCACCGAAATTTGCATACGTCCGAAAACAGAAACATCCGCATCTTTAGTGGAAAGGCTCCGCACCGATACAAGCAACCGCGTACTATTTTCGCGAATATCAGGTTCATCATTAATCACCCCTATGATTACCACGCTCTCCCCAATCTGTTGCTCAAGAAGCAGATCTCGCGGAGCATCGTGCCAGTTTGAATATCGCATCATGCCAAATCCCGCAAAAATAATAAGTACAACCAAATACAAATATTTACTACGCTGATAAATAGCAGCGACGAAACTGAGCGAGAAACAAATAATGAGGACGAGTAATAAATATGCGTTTCCGAGCTCGAAGACGGATGCCAACCCCACTCCGACGAGGAGCGCGATGAGTGGATATGGAAAAAATCGCTGAAGTCTTAACACTCAACAATATTACCCAGACTCAGTATTTTCGTTACTTGCATAATTCTTCAATCTGTGATATAATGAAAAGGTAAGTACATCAACAAGGAGTAAGCATAATGGCTCAATTTGGTACGTGTGGCTATTGTGGACATGAGTGGTACAGCATTAGTGACGGAGAGCAATGTCTCCCGAAAACAATCCCAACATGCCCAGAAGCTGGCATTATGGCTGTGTGCACGGACTGTTTTGATTCGCTACCATCTGGCATGATTAGCGACATCGTTGTCGGCGCATACAACGCAAGCATTCCCGACTTGAGTGAAGACGGCATGCACATGTCCAAGACCGAACACCTCCTGGTCGCGTCAGCGATCAAGGGTTGGGTTCGCTACATGAAGGGAGAATCGAGAGAGACTCCATTTGCGGAGGCAACATTCGGCAACTAGATCGAGGCCCCCCAAGAGCGGAGTATCGCGCTTTCATCGGAAGATGAGAGCGTTTTTTTATACTTCACACCCGACTTTCCTTTTACGCGCTTCTCGCACTCCGCCCAAGTAAGATGGCGTTTTGCAACACCGTCCACCAGAGAGAGGTAAGAATACGCTTTCGCACGTGAATGTGCGCGAGCAAGACTTCGCGCCTCGGCAACATCAACGTCTACGGCAATATTCATGATGTCTGTCGCATAGTGTTCAATATCGCCCTCAAACAATTCTACGGTTTCACCCTTAGCAAATCCTGTCGCTATCGCATCACAGCGCTCATTCCCCACCATTCCCGAATGCCCCAATACATGCGTCCACCTGATTGCTCCAATTTGCTTTCTCTCCTCAATCAGCACGAGGGCGCCCTCCCAAAGATCGCGATTTTCAACAGGGGTTTTCGCCATCGTCATCCAATCGCGTCGTTTCCATCCTGTCGCCCACTCTGTCGCACCCTTGTGTACATATTTCGAATCCGTAAATATCATCACATCTCCAGGCTCATGGACCAACCGACGAAGCCCCTCAATAAGCGCCAAGAGTTCCATGCGATTGTTTGTCGTATGTTTTTCGTAACCCCCCAATTCGATAACGCGACCCCCCCTCATCACCAAAACGGCGCCCCATCCACCCGGACCAGGATTGCCGAGCGAGCTTCCATCGGTAAACAGTAAATGTTGATCATTATCGTTCATGTATCTATACCGCTACTATATCACAAACTGATGTCCACGATTCGCAGCCGAAGTTCAGGGCGACCTCGAAAAAAAGATTTCTCCAGCGTCGCAACAAGATTGATTGCTTTGCCGATACTGAGGTCAACGAGTGGAAATGTTTTGGAGGACATAAAAAATCCGATTGCCTGAGCCTCTTTTTCTGAATCATCAGTAATGGTTAGCTTCAGATGATTTTTTTCTTTTCCAAACATTTCCAGATGAACAATAATGACTTGATGAAACATGAAGTGTGGTTTCAAATTCCCTACACCAAATGGCGCAAGGAGTGAAAGAGCACGATAAGTTTCTTCATTCACCGCTGCGACAGTGAGGGTCGTATCAATGACGTAAGCAAGGGCGGGCTTCTCCTTCTTCGGTAATCCCGCATGCGCTAAGACGAGCGCATCTTCAAGTGTGTGAATGTTATCCTGTGTGACGGAAAATCCTCCGGAGAATTCATGCCCGCCCATGTCGACAAAGACTCCTTCTGGTACGGCGCGCATGAGGTCAACTAAATTTATTCTTCCGTCAGACCGACAAGACCCCTTGATATCGTTCGTACCCTCTTTCCCCCAGACAAACGTCGGACGGTCGTATTCTTCAGCAATTTTATTCGCGACAATCCCTACGACACCGCGATGCCAGCCTTCCTTGCTTAAGACAATGATATCCGCGCGCTTAAGGTCCAGTCCAGGCATTTTTAAAAGTTCTCTTAAATTTTTTTTCAGGAGTTTCTTATGGACCTTTTTAAGGTCCCTTGCCTCTAGACGGTAATGGCTCACCAACCTGAATGGTTTGGATTCTTTGTCCTCATAGACCATCGAGGCGAGATTGATCATCGTCCCGGCCGTGCCGATCAACTTGGAAAAACCAATCTTCTTTATTTTTTTCACTGTGGGTCTTATTTCTTTCTCAATATATTT
>LCOM01000033.1 GCA_000999395.1 Parcubacteria group bacterium GW2011_GWA2_47_7 | reverse complement strand
GATTATCCTTGTAAATTCGCCTTAAATCACGTACAATTTTATCAACGCGACTGTAATGAAGCCCCCTAATCGGTTCTAACTTCGGGACATCGCCACCGCCCAAACAAAACATGAGCGCCCTTAGGCGCCATTTTTGTTGGGCGGAGAGAGCGACTGAACTGCTTCACTCCGTACAGGACGAGAAGGGCTTTGCGATGTTTACAAAGCATTCCTATGCTGAGTAAATCGGAAGGGAGTACTGACCCTGTAAGGGTCGAACATCCCGCCCCCCCCCTCTTTCAGCACTCAATTTTATGCTACAGTACAAGGATTAGGAGGGGTGGATGAGTGGTTTAAATCAACAGTTTACTAAACTGTCGACCCATTAAAAGGTCCGCGAGTTCGAATCTCGCCCCCTCCGCCAGTAGTTTTGAAATTAGAGCTTAAAATGTCTTTATTTTAAGCTACTTTCTAAAACTGAAAAGTGATAAAATGTAAGAACTCTAAAGGGATTAGGACTTTATGAAATTCTATTTATCATCATACGAACTCGGTAACGAGACCAACAAACTAAAAAAACTCGTGCTAAAAGGGAAAATTGGCTATATTCCGAATGCGCTGGATTTTACCGGTGCTGATCCAGAGAGAAAAGCCAAGCGTAATACGAATGACATGAATTCATTACGTGAGACAACTGTATAACAAACTCGACTGACGTTATGAGCTCGGGGTAGCTTTATCTTTTAGGTTCTTTATTTCATTTTTCAACTCAATCATTTTCAATTCCCGATTGGTCATAAATTTGTTCATTTTTTCCAGTTCGCTCATTTTTTGATTTAAATCTATCGTTCTTTGAGCAACTTCCTTTTCTAGATCCTTACTATAGTTCTCAAGATCAATCCTGGATTTTTTCAAGTCTATGGCCATGTGATTAAATGAAGAGGCTAATTCTCCGATTTCCCGAATGGGCGCTATTGAAATTGTTTTATCCAAATCTCCCTCCGAAACACTTTTTGCTCCATTATTCAATTCATTGAGAGGCTTGACTATCTTTCGCCCCAACACAAGGCCCGTAATTGCCGTAATCAGAATGAAAACGAGAGTGAGATTTATTGTAAATATGGCACTCTTATCCGCATTCTCCATGAAATCTGATTCCGGAATCAAAACAAAGACTATCCATTCGATACCTTGTGCGTCTATATAGGGCGTTATGTGCAGAAAGTATGGTTTGCGGTCAATATTAAATGAATATTCTTCAGTTTTATCGATGCTTAATAAATCTGGCTTTTTACTTATGACAAAATCGTATGTATTTTTTATTATAGAATCAGAAATATTAGATACATTCAATCTGCTCAGTGTAGAGTTGTCGCCCTCAACAATGAATGGTTGTTCAATGGTGCTACCAGCAATAACATCACCTGATTTTTCCAGAATAAACGCTTGACCTGTTTTCCCAATTTCTAGACTTTTCAAATAATCACTTATTTTTCCCAAAGAGACATCGACAACAAACACTCCTTTCAATTCATTGTTTTCATAATAAGGACTTACGGCACTAATATCCAGTCTTTGAGTCGTCACTGATGGGGATATTTCTGTCCAAATTGGTTTATGGGCAGAAACAGCTTCCTTGTACCAACTCCTTTTTCTTGCATCATAATTTTTTGTTTCATTTATTAGTGAAAACCTATACCCGTTTTCATTCACAGTATATCTATTTATTGAATTGTCCGTCAGAGCTTTATCTGCCATGACAATATATTTTTGAGATGCATTTGCACCATAGATCTCCCCGTTTGAGTTAGCAAACTCGATTGTTCCATAGTTGGGGAAGACCGCACCTTGATTCCAGAAATATTTGAGAAATTCATCTGTTTTCGTAGGATCTAAAAATTTGCTTTTCATCAAACTAGCATTGGTCTCATTTATTTTGAGCGGCTCAGCTAGGAAAGTTGCCAGTCGATTCGAAATTTTACTGTCTATTTCATCCATTTGATCATTGGCATACGCACGTGCTATTTTTTGGCTGTTTTGAACAGAGACAAAACCTACGACGCCCAAAGAGATAAGCAGAAGAAGAATGAAAGGCAACGTAAACATGTATCTGATGGGGACTCCTTTTTTTATTGTATTGGTCATGGTATTGCTTATACATTCAAATCACTCCTCTTAGATTACCACACATTTGTGGAACAAAGCACAATAAACTAATAATGTTCTTTTCATCAGTGACCGAAACGGCGAAGCAAAACCAAAAATATTCCTTTCCCTTTGCTGTCACACACTCCACCGAGAAAAAAGAAGGGGGAGGAAAATTTTTGGTTTTTGCATACGCGACCACAGGGAGTGGACGAGGCGCGCATCATTGGTCATCGGGGGTCAATTCAAAATACATTCGAACTTCGTTCAATACACACAGCCCGAACAAAATATGAGCGCCCTTAGGCGCCATTTTTGTTGGGCGGAGAGGAGAAAGTGCACTGCTGCGACTATTTTTTCTTAGCAGTATTCCGCCTTAGAAAAATGAGGTACTCGCGGTGGTGCACTTTCGTGCGAAATTCGAAAAGCTTTGCGCGACCAATTTTTCTTAACGGTACTCCATTTTAGAAAAATGAAGCACTCTCCGTGGTGTTATTTATGAAGCATTCTCATGCTAAATAAACCGCAAAGGTGTACTGCGACTGCATGAAACATACAAACTCATCGCTCGAAAGAAAAGCGAGCAAGCTCTCTTTCTTTTTCACTCCAGTTTGTAAGCCGAGAAATTCCCGCAACCTCCTTCATTCGTCTTCGGATTGCGTTACTGAGTGACCAATTTTTTAACGGCTGCGAGGAACATAAACATGAAAGTACTCCACGTGGTGTTATGCGCGAAACATTCCGATGCTATATGCATCGTAAAGACGTACTGCTTTTGCAAGCAGAGAGCCCCCCCTCCCCATTCACCTGATTACGTGATTGAATTACAGACATGACTGATGACTCGGAACTTGTCGTGCGCTCTTTGGATGGTGACGAGAAAGCGTTTGCCGAACTTGTACGAATGCACATCGACCACGTGTATGCTTTTTCTCTACGTCTCGTGAGCGACAAAGATACGGCAGAAGACGTCACCCAGCAAACTTTTGTGAATGCGTGGAAGCGACTCTCTTCGTATGACACCAAACGCAGACTGATTACGTGGCTTCTTGCCATAGCTAGAAATGCCGCAATCGACATACTGCGCAAAAAGAAATCAGTCCCTCTCTCGTATTTTGATACAGCCTCAGGAAATAACGTACTCATTGATACGATCGCGGATGCCGAACCTCTTCCCGATGAATTATTTGCTCGCCAAGAACTCGTTGGAGAACTCGAAAAAGCACTACAGCAATTGTCCCTTCCGGAACGTGAGGTACTCACTCTTCACTATGAAGAAGGTCTGACTTTTGACGAGATAGCAGAGATACTCACCAAGTCGCGAAATACCGTAAAAAGCCAGCACCTGCGTGCTCTTCAAAAGTTGAGGTCAATACTTATCGCTAGACCTGTGTAGTTCATATGCAAGTGCACCCAGTAAGGATGCTCGACCGTAGAACTGATATGAAATCAACATACCAAGAGCTGTTTCAACGGCTCCCAAGGGCGGAGGCACCCGAAGCTTTATATCAATCAGTTCTTACGAGTGTCGACAAAATTCGTATCCGTGCCATGCGCATCAAATTTGCACTTTTTTCATTCCTTGGATTAGGAGCCGGAATAAGTCTCGTCCCCCTCACCTCTTCTGCAGTAACACAAGCCATAGAGTCAGGTTTCGTTGATTATGCATCGCTTGCCCTCTCGGATAGTGCGGTGATTCTTTCGTACTGGAAGGAATTTAGTATCACCCTTATCGAATCCCTCCCCATCCTTGGCATCACAATGATACTCCTTGCACTCTTCACATTATTGGAGTCTGTGCGCCATGCGACAAAAAACTCTCGCGCTGTCTTTACTCATCATTTTGCCTAATACATAACGTATGACGATAAACTTTAACGAATTTGTCAGATCAAAAAAATTCACCCGTGTCGCCTTGGGTATCGGCGTTCTTGTCCTCGTCTTGGTGATATTTCAACTAGGAGTATTCATCGGATTTCATCGCGCCGGTTTTTCGTATCATATGGGTGATAACTATTATCGAGCATTTGAAGAGCGCGATGAATCAATACTGCGGACCGGAGGAATGGGCGGGAGAGGTTTTACTAATGCACACGGAGCAACTGGAAAGATTATCAAAATCGCGCTTCCGACAATCATCGTCGAAAGTCCCGATCTTGTCGAAAAAATTATTCTCACGAACGACGACACTGAATTCCGCTCATCAATAGGCGCAACTACGGCGCAGGACCTCAAGCTGAATGATGCAATCATCGTCATCGGGTCTCCGAACGATGACGGCGAGATTGTCGCACGACTCATCCGCATCCTTCCCACACCACCTGGATACGAAAAAATGATCGAATCTGCCACGGGTACGATCCCCGCGATAGAAGGTTCCGCAGCTAATTAATCATCATATTTTTATGAACAGTAAATTTCTTGCAATCAAAAAATACGCGAGTGCGCACAAGTTTATTAGCGGAGTTGTTATTCTCGTTATGCTCTACGGGGGATACAAAGGATACAAAACGCTTACTGCAGTACCGGCAGTGCCACATTATGTTATCGGGCAAACTACGATACAAACGATTATCTCATCAGTGTCCGGTTCCGGCCAAGTCGGAACGGTCAATCAGCTAGACCTGAAGCCAAAGGCATCCGGCGATATCATTTATCTTGGGGTCTCGAGCAACGGACAAGACGTCAAGGCCGGTACGCTCATTGCACAACTCGATACTACTGATGCGCAAAAAGCAGTCCGCGACGCCGAGACAAACCTTGAAACGGCGAAACTCTCCATGGAAAAACTAATGCAACCCCCCGATGATCTACAGCTGACTCAATCAGAGAATTCGCTGGCGAGACAGATCACCTCAAAGCAAAATGCCGAGGATGGTCTTGCAAAGGCATACGATGACGGATTTAATGCGATTTCGAATGCTTTTCTCGATCTGCCCAACATCATTTCCGGAATGCATGATCTCTTGTTCACGACGAGTAATCAACTCGGTGGGACCAATGTGAACAATATCGACTATTACGCAAGTACTGCAGGCCTTTTTGATTTCCATGGACCCATCTATGGAGCGGATGCGGATGCAAAGTATAAAATTGCTCTGGATAAATATAATGCCAATTTCCTGAATTTTAAAACACTCAGCCGTACCGACGATGCTACAAAGATAGAGGATCTTCTCGCTCAAACATATGACACCGCTCTGGCCATGTCTGATGCGGTCAAAAGTGCAAATAACCTCATTCAATTCTTTGAGGACCAAATGACGCAGCACAACAAGAACATCCCAGCCCTCGCGGACTCGCAACTCAGTACGCTGAATGGCTACACTGGGAAGGTCAATGCGCAACTCTCCAGTCTTCTCTCTATCACGACAACAATCAAGAACAATAAGAGCTCTATTATCGACGCGGACAGGTCAATCGATGAAAGCACAAAGTCTCTCGCAAAACTGAAGGCCGGAGCGGACACTCTCGATATTCGTTCGTCACAAATAACCATTGATCAACGCAAAGCATCGCTTCAAGATGCCAAAAATGCGCTCGCAGACTACTATGTACGAGCACCTTTTGACGGAACGATCGCAACGCTAAACAGCAAGAAGGCGGACAGCGTCTCCCCTTCTACTATTATCGCGACGCTCATTACCAAACAAAAAATTGCAGAGATAACTCTCAACGAAATTGATGCGGCCAATGTCAAAATGGGGCAAAAGGTCACCCTGACATTCGACGCGGTCGATGGACTGTCAATTGCCGGTAGCATCGCCGACGTCGACACACTCGGTACGGTTTCTCAGGGTGTCGTATCATACACGGTAAAAATAGGATTCGATACACAAGACGATAGAGTAAAACCCGGCATGACAGTAAATGCCTCGATTGTCACCGACCTCAAGCTTGATACCCTCGCCGTTCCGTCGAGTGCGGTCAAAACACGCGGCGACGTCTCATATGTGAACATCATCGACAACACTACGAGCGTCTCCGACAATACCGGAATTGTAAGCGCCACACTTCCCCGCGAACAAGTGGTCATCACGGGACTCACCAATGACACACTCACAGAGATTGTTTCAGGACTCACTGATGGGCAATTCATCGTCACCCGTATCATCGCTCCGACCACGGTGGCACCGGCTACAGCACCGAGCCTCTTCGGAGGCGGAGGTGCACGGATGCCTCGCAACTAAAACCATGATTGAATTACAAAATATATCAAAGAGCTACGAGACCGGAGCAGGAGGATACCTTGCACTCTCCGACGTCAGTCTCCGTATCGAGGATGGTGAATTTGTGGCCATCATGGGCCCATCGGGTTCCGGAAAATCAACCATGATGCACATCATGGGGGCACTCGATACGCCAACCAACGGGACCTACGTACTCGATGGTAAAGATGTTTCGACGCTTTCCGACGACGAACTTGCCGATATTCGCAGGGAGCATATCGGATTCGTATTTCAGTCATTCAATCTCCTTCCCCGCACCAGCGTACTCAGAAATGTCATGATCCCCTTGATTTACGAAGGGATTGGGGGTGAGGAAAGAGAAATGCGTGCACGGAAGGCGCTCGCCGCAGTGGGGCTCGATGAGGAACATTTTACTCATCTCTCAAATCAACTTTCAGGAGGACAGATTCAACGTGTTGCTATCGCCCGTGCGCTTGTGAATAATCCAACACTGATTCTGGCGGACGAGCCAACAGGAAATCTCGACACCAAAACAGGGGAAATTGTACTTGAGACATTTCAGAAACTCAATCGCGAAGAAGGCAGAACGATTGTCATCATTACTCACGAACAAGAAGTTGCCGAACACGCCGATAGAATCGTCTTTATCCGCGACGGGAAAATTACCGAAGACCGCAAGACGGATAATAGTAAAACAAAAAAAACGATATGAAGTTCCAGGATATTCTTGAAGAAACATACATTGCTCTTTCTGCGAACAAGATTCGTTCCGGCCTTACCGTGCTTGGAATTGTAATCGGCATCAGTTCGGTTATTGCAATGGTATCTATCGGGCAAGGTGCGCAAGGGAGTATCGAGGCAAGCATCCAGTCTATCGGTTCTAACCTTATCATCGTCTCCCCTGGACAAGCACGTGGCGTCGGCTCCCAGGTGAGTCAAGGACGCGGAAATGCGCGGACCCTCACTCAAGCCGATGCAGATGCTCTGACGGCGCAAATCACCTCCGCCAATGCGATTGCACCGGAGCTCACTGGGCGCTATCAGGTGACCACTAAAGGAAAAAATACAAACACATCAATCGTCGGGACAGTCCCCGCATATCCGAGCGTTCGCAATATTGAAATCGATGAGGGCTCTTTTATTACTGCGGGACAAGTACAAAGTCTCGCAAAAGTTGCAGTAATCGGGCCAACTGCACGGGATGACCTGTTCGGTCTCGATGCGGGTTCAGTCGTAGGACAAACAATGCGTATCAAGGGTATGGAATTTCGAATTATCGGCGTCACCAAATCCAAAGGCGGGTCGGGATTTGGGAGCCAGGATGACATGATATTCATTCCAATTTCAAGTGCACAAAAATTCTTCGCCGGAGATGATTACGTTACTACCATCAGCATTCAAGCACCAAGTCCTGACACCATGACGACCATACAAGAGGAAGTCACCGCACTCCTTATGGAGCGCCACAAGATCTCTGACCCCACGATGGCAGACTTCAGTGTACTCAATCAATCAGACCTTGTCTCTAGCGCATCAAGCATTACAACCACACTCACACTTCTTCTCTCTGCGATTGCGGGAATTTCACTCGTTGTTGGTGGTATTGGGATTATGAACATGATGCTCACGACCGTCACCGAACCTCGGCTGGCTGATTGCATATGGCTTCAGCTCGCTCGGCATCATTCAAACTTCTATTTCAACGGCCTCCGTACTTTTAGCATTTGGAGTGTCAGCAGGTATCGGTATTGTGTTCGGATATTATCCGGCACAGCGTGCGGCACGATTAAACCCAATAGAAGCATTACGTTATGAATAGTGAGAAATTAATATAATAAATAATATATGAATAATCAGAAATTTATCGTTGGCTTGGTGGTCTCTGCGATTGTGTTCGGAGGAGGAGGGTATTATTTCGGGACAAAGAAGGCATCCGCTGCGACAACTTCATTCGCAGGCGCGAACGGTGCGTATGCTGATCGCCAGGGTGGAGCGGGGGCAGGAGGCGTCGCAGGTGCAAGAGTTGCACGCACGGGAGGTGGATTTAGCGGAGGAGAAGTCATCAATATCGACACACAAAGCATCACCGTCAAAACACAAGACGGTAGCTCAAAGGTGGTGTTTTACTCACCAACTACGCAAATTAGCATGATGGCAGCTGGAACGATTACAGATGTGTCTGCGGGAAAGAATATCATGGTGACTGGTAATGCAAATCCGGACGGAAGCATTACTGCAGAATCAATACAACTGCGACCGGAAGGATTTGCTCGTCAAAACAACGGCGCACCCGTGGTCCAATAAAACCACTCCAACTTCATTGTTCAAAAAAAACGCAGAATTATTTCTGCTTTTTTTTATTAACAAAAATAACTCATCATGGTGATGTCGGGACGACACACTTATTACTAAACAAAATATATCACTGGATATTTCTGAAAAACCAACAAATGAATACGGGGTAAAAAACAACCAGAACATGGGGCGGTAGTCCAACATGTGACACCCTCATCCTATTTGCGTATGATGGAGTTCATGGAACGAAAAACGATGCAACCAGATGACCTTATTACTGCGCATTTTAGGCTCGTTGACGCGCAGAAGAAAGCACTCGCACGTCTCTCGCTCATAACGCTTTGCGACCTCCTCTACCATCTCCCAACGAGGCATATCGACGCCGGTAAGTCTTCTCCCATTGAGCTTGCGGAGGATGGCGAACGTGTAACGCTCTACGGGCAGATCGAAAAGACAGGCACAAAAAAATCTTTTCGTGGACACGTACCGATGGGTGAAGCCACCATGCGTGATAAAACCGGCAAAATGAAGCTTGTCTGGTTTCACCAGGCCTACATGGCAAAGATGGTACAGCCGGGAGATTTTGTCCGTGCGTCAGGAACAGTCAAAAAGCGCGGAACGACCATTATGCTTGTGAATCCTGAGCTCGAAAAGATTCCAGAGCTCCCACGTGATACGGGGACATCTCTTTTTGAAGAAGGTGGTATCGACCCGGAAAACCGTTTTCTCCCCGTCTATCCTGAGTCCAAAGGCATTACCTCTCGATGGTTTTATCACGCAATTCGCAAAGTGAGCGCAAGCGGAATATTCGACTTGCTCAAAGACCCGATTCCCGCAACAATCCTCAAAAATTACCACCTCCCCTCGCTCGCCACCGCACTCGTCTGGCTTCATGCACCACGTGAAGAAAAACATGCGCTTTCCGCACGGAAACGATTTGCGTTCGAGGAGATTTTCTTTATCCAACTCGAGAGGCAGCAATCACGTATGCGCTACGAGCAAAACCCGACATTTCTCATTACGCCGGACAAAAAGAATATCGACGAATTCATTAAACAACTGGGGTTCCCGCTCACTACTGCGCAACAACGAGCAGTGGATACCATATTTACCGATTTTGCATCGTCACGCGCCATGTTGCGTCTTCTTGAAGGAGATGTCGGAAGCGGAAAGACTGCAGTTGCCGCTGCGACCATCTATGCGACCGTTACCACTCGCCCAAACGGCCAAAGTTACGGGGCACTGCAAACGGCGTATATGTGCCCAACGGAAATCCTTGCGACACAGCACTTTGAATCATTCATTAAATATTTCGTCGGAACGGGAATGAGCATCGGGCTCATCACGGGGTCCGGTTGTCGAAAATTTCCATCAAAGGTCAACCCGTCGGGCTGGACGGATATTTCACGAACTCAATTCCTCAAATGGGTCGCGAGCGGTGAGATTCCCATTGTCATCGGAACGCATGCACTCATTCAAAAGAGTGTGAAATGGAAACACTTGGCCTACGTCATCATCGACGAGCAGCATCGCTTTGGCACAAAGCAACGTGCGAAGTTGGTGCAAAAAGAGGATGGCGACAAAGTCCGCGCACCACACTTCCTCTCGATGACTGCAACGCCGATACCGCGTACCTTGGCACTCACGCTCTATGGCGACCTCGATCTCTCCATCCTCGACCAAATGCCCTCCGGCAGAAAACCGGTAGTGACCGAGATTGTTCCCGTCGGGAAACGCGAAGCCGTATATGAAAAAATTCGCACGGAGATTAAAGCTGGTCGCCAAGCATACGTGATTTGCCCACGCATCGATGAACCGGACCCCGACAAGGAGCAGGCAATTATTGCGAAGTCCGTCAAAGAAGAGGCAACTCGATTACAGGAAAAAATATTCCCGGAATTTCAAATCGACATCCTGCACAGCAAAATGAAGCCATCCGAAAAAGATGATGTCATGGAACTGTTCGCCGCCGGAGATACGGATATTCTCGTTGCTACCTCAGTCGTTGAAGTCGGCGTGAACGTACCTAATGCGACACTCATCATCATCGAGGGAGCAGAGCGTTTCGGGTTAGCGCAACTCCATCAACTTCGAGGTCGTGTTCTACGAAGCACCCATCAGGCATATTGTTATTTATTCTCCGAAACAAAGACCGAGAAGACATTCGAACGCCTTAAGGCGCTCACCACCGCAAAAAATGGCTTTGAACTCTCAGGGATGGATCTCGCCCTCCGCGGCTCGGGCGAGCTTGGCGGGGGCAAGCAGTGGGGCATCTCCGACATCGGAATGGAAGCCATAAAAAATCTCAAAATGGTCGAAGCCGCCCGCGAAGAAGCGAAACGCATTTTGAGTGGAGACCTCGCGCTAGCAAAATATCCGACTTTAAAAAAACAGCTCGAGGAACGAACAAAATCGCATTTTGAGTGATCAACCCTCATTATCAAAACTTCTACTGTGTGTCTCGCATATATTAATTACGCAACCTGTCCAGCCGAACGTATTAACATAAATCCTTATATCTTCCGATGATATGCGGAGTAATAATCAATTGAGGGTCTTAACAGACGCTAGTATTTATAAAGCGCCAGTTTTCAAAAAAACTTTTCGATTAAACTGCTGACATGGCAAGAGTAGCACGAAAGGAAGTAGGTCAATCTGCTGTTTGCTAATTATTCCCCGTAGTGCCAAATCCTCCACGATTGTCATTCCCCATATCTTCGACCTCAAGGAATTCGACATGCACCACGGGGCTGATGACCACTTGCATGATGCGCTCACCACGCTCCACAACAACGTCCTTGTCAGTGAAATTCAGTAACGCCGCCTTATACTCATCCTCATTTCCACTATAATCTCTATCCCCTACGCCAAATCCATTGGCAGGCATCAGTCCGCGCTTGTGTAGTGAGGATCGCGCCACAAGCGCAACATAGTGTCCCTCTGGGGGTTCAATGACTACATTAAGGGGGACGTATCCCACCGTGTGTGGAGCTATTGTTGTGGTGATTCTTACGGAAAGGTCAAAGCCCGCCGCCCCCTTCGTCTTGTACTCGGGCAGTGGAAGTGTTGTATCAAATCGTTTAATGCGAACTTTCATCTCGTTAAAAATAGGAAACGTTGCGTCTCCGGTTAAGAATCATGAAAAGATTGTACCACCTATCGAAACCTTATCAACTCGAATAAGATTCGAAACGAAAGCCGATTGAAATTCTTTCAAATCTTTGTGCACGCGCTAGGACCGCAGGCAAGCAGTTG
The DNA here is from genome assembly GCA_000999395.1 of Parcubacteria group bacterium GW2011_GWA2_47_7. Lineage (GTDB taxonomy): Bacteria > Patescibacteriota > Minisyncoccia > Phycocordibacterales > UBA6899 > MHLP01. The sequence continues at coordinate 5,366 of LCOM01000033.1, read as the reverse complement.
CCTGCTCGGCCGGACACCCGAAGACTCGTGTCCATCCACCAGGACTCGAACCTAGGACCAGTCGTAAATTCTTTCAAAACTGAGTCCACCCGCCTGGACTCGAACCAGGGACCAATCGTACGGCCTTTCAAATTTTTGTGCACGCACTAGGACTCGAACCTAGGACCAGTCGTGTATAAGACGACCGCTCTACCAACTGAGCTATGCGTGCTTTACCATACATTAATACACTTTCGCAATTCGCACCAGTTCACAATTCGGATCCGATAAACAAAAAACCGAGTTACATACTCGGTATTTTTTTATTCATCTCCTTCATCTTCAACATAGTGAAGACCGACAGACACCACCTTATCCAATGCCTGCAGTGCATAAACATCTATGTGTGCAGCCGCCACCTCAGGTGCTCCATAAGGAATTACCATATTGGCCTGACGGGCACTTACCCCGACCTGATGGACATCACAGACATATGTCGTCGCACACACGAATGGCTGCGTCTGGATTCCTGCTTCATTGAATACTCCTTCGACCGTAATATCCTCCAATAAGGTAAGTTCGGCGCGAGCAAGTTCAAATTTCGCCATCCAACTTCTTGCCTCTTCTTCGGACTTAAACGAACCAAAAAAAAGTTCGATATGTGCTGTAACCAAAAGCAGTTCAATACAGGCCGGCACTCGGACAATAAAGGGAAAAAACGAAGAAACTATGGCACTCATGTTAGTCTCCTTTTCAATCAAACAACTCTTTTAGGTCTATCAGATAACATGCTGGTACACAAATGTATAACAAAAAACCGGTCTAAGCCGGTTTTTTGTTATACATTGTCATCGTGTCTCTTCTGTCGCCGAGCAGGTTTCTTAGAATTATGATCAGATTCATTCTTCTCCTCAACAAGTCCGGTGTGGCTTTCAATATGGCCATGCGTCACAGTCGGAATTGCATCAGGGTTTGCTGGCGGTGCAATGTAGACCTCCTCTCCCATTTTCTCCTTTGGCTTAATTCCGTGAAGGATGAGTATTTTCTCGTACTCCTCGCGCTCCATCGTTTCGACGCGAACCAGTTCGAGAGCGATTGCATCAAGAATGGGCTTATGTTTCAGAAGTAGATCCTTCGCGCGAATTAAACAGTCATTCATGATCTTCTCGACCTCAATATCGATACGCCGTGCGACATCTTGTGAATAGTCCCGTTCGACGAAGCCTCCGCGACCGACGAGAATGCTCCCCGATGCCTCAAACGCAATGGGCCCCATCGTTGCTGACATTCCGTATTTTGCAACCATATCGCGCGCAAGGCCGGTGGCGACCTGAAGATCATTTGATGGACCCGTCGTAAGATCATCGAACATCATGAGTTCAGCAACGTAACCGCCTAGAGATACGACAATATCGTCTAGGAATTCTTTGCGTGAATGGAACCTGCGCTCTTCGATTGGAAGCTTCAGCGTGTACCCCGCTGCATGCCCGCGGGAGATGATGGAAATCTTGTGTACAGGGTCGGCATACGCGAGTAGCGATGCGAGAAGCGCATGTCCTCCTTCGTGATACGCAGTAATCTTCTTTTCATCGGTATTCAAGATATGACTCTTACGCTCAGGTCCAATCATCACCTTCTCAATCGAACGAATAAGGTCATACTGTGACACCATCTTTCGATTTTCACGCGCCGCTAAAATTGCGCCTTCATTCATGAGTGAGTATAAGTCCGCTCCCGAAAATCCCGGGGTGCGTTCTGCGACGACATGCAAGTTCACATCCTCACCAAGTGGCTTCTTGCGCGCATGAATGTTGAGTATCTGTTCACGGTCGGCAAGGTCAGGAAGATCGAGGACGACGCGACGATCAAAACGTCCGGGGCGCAAGAGCGCGGGGTCAAGCACATCGGGGCGATTTGTCGCCGCCATGACGATAACCTTTTCTGTGGGTTCAAATCCGTCCATTTCAACGAGAATCTGATTCAACGTCTGCTCACGTTCGTCATTGCCTCCACCCACGCCTCCCCCACGCACACGCCCAACCGCGTCAATCTCGTCGATAAAGATAATAGCAGGTGACTCCTTCTTCACCATACGGAAAAGGTCTCGGACACGGGAAGCACCGACGCCGACAAACATCTCGACAAACTCAGATCCGGAAAGATGAAAGAATGGAACTCCCGCTTCCCCGGCAACTGCACGCGCGAGGAGTGTCTTTCCAGTACCTGGACCACCCATAAGCATCACACCTTTTGGTATCTGCGCTCCAATGTCCAAGAATTTCTTTGGCTGTTTGAGGAATTCGACAATCTCTTGAAGCTCTTCTTTGGCCTCCTTGACTCCGGCTACATCCTTAAAGGTAACCTTCTGCGCCGTGTCATCTGGATAAATAACGCGGGCCTTCGACTGTCCAAATGAAAACGCCTGCATCCCTCCCGACTGTTTTACTTGTCGTGTAAGGAACCAAATAATGACACCGAGGAAAAGTAGCGGGAACAGGAATGGTGCCAAGGAGTAGAGCCAATATGAAAAACCGCTCGGCTCTTTTATTTCGGTCTTCACCGCGGAAAGTTCCTCCGGTGTCACACCGTAATTTTTCATTGTCTCGGTAAAACTCGAATCAACTTCGCGCTTTGCGTCCTTCTTTACCCCATCAGCAAGATAGGTCATATGCAAATCTGCTCCATCGATCTCAATATCTGAAACACGACCTTGGCGCACATCTACGGCAAGTTGCGAAAGCGAAACGACCTCCGTCTTTGCTTTTTTGTCGGCAAAAAAAGAGTACGCAGAAACGATGAGTAAAAAAACTAGAAGTACGGTGAGAATATTCGAAAAGAACGACGGCGCGGTTGGTCCGCCTTCTTTTCCTTTCTTTTTCTCCCCTCCGTCTCCTCCTTTAAATTGATTGAAGTCCATCCTGTAGTGAAAAATGGCATTGCCCCTTCGGAGCCACCGCCATTAGTAATTAGCCATAGTAAATATCGACTCAATGAACCTGCGGTGTAGAACAATCTCCCTTATATGCCATTTTCTACTACGAGATCCATATGTGGAAACAGTATAGCAGAAGCCTCGAATACGAAAAACCCCCTTTAATAACCAGTCTGAGGAACGCGACATTAAGCTGTGGTGAACAAATGACAAGCAAAGATTGGTAAGCTAGCTTTCGGAGAGTAGTTCGTTGACTAAGAAGGTTTTATTCATGAGTGCCCTGATCGCTTCAATCATTGCCATCACTGGCTATAGTTTCGGTAATATCATCATTTCTCACAAGCTTGCCGGAGTGCCACCATTCGCAGCACCCATCTATGCATTCGTCGTTACTATCGACATATACTTAACGAGTGGATAAGGGTGAATAGTGACTACAAAGTGAATATGCCATAGAAATAACCTAATCGTTCTGTACCCAGCTTCCCATCGAGTTCTTTTTAATTCCGAGCATCACAAAGAAGCGCATTTATGCTAGCATTTGAGCATGGCCAATTTGATTGAACATAAACGGGCGCATTTTGATTATGAGTTTCTCGAGCACTTTGAGGCTGGGCTTCAGCTTTTCGGCACTGAAGTCAAATCTCTGCGAGAACATCGTGGAAAGCTTGAGGGGGCGCACATTACCGTGCGTGGCGGGGAGGCATTTCTCATGAATGCGGAAATTCCGCCCTATCAAGCGCAAAATACAGTCGGAAAATATGACCCAACAAGAAACAGAAAGCTCCTTCTTACCAAGAAAGAACTTACAAAACTGGCGTCCGCGGAAGAAAAAGCAGGCTTGACATTGGTGCCATTATCAATGTATAATAAAGGTCGAGTCATCAAGCTTCGATTCGTGGTCGCTCGTGGCAAAAAGAAGGGAGACAAGCGCCAAGCCATCAAGAAGCGTGAGGCACTCCGCGATATCGCACGCGAAGTGAAACGCGGTGTCGAGAAAATCAGCAAGCATCTGCGATAGGTACTTTGAAAATAAATCTCACAAAACAATTTATTCGGCTGCGGTACAAAAGTAATACGCCGAACAAAATTGGTGCTAAAATAATTTATTCGGATGCACCACAAGGGTACTTCATTTTTCTAAAGCGGGGTACCGCTAAGAAAAATTGGTCGCAGTACAAGGCATGGTGCGCCGAAGAAAGTATTTTAGAGGGGATGAAATGTTTCGACAGTGGAAGAAGTTGTGTGATCGTGCGTGCCGAGCATGTTCGTAGTCTCGTAAATCACGCGAACAACTTGAAAGTGCCAAGAAAAGCACCGGTGGAATTGCAACGCCTTACTTTAAGGCAAACAATTTCGCTTTCGCCTACGCTTAAGTAGACGGCGCGAAGCGGGAGTACACCTGATAGGCCCATCCTTCGTGTCATATTTTCAGGATAAGCATTGTAGTACCCGAATACAGTGACGAAAACTAAGGGAGTAGTGCTCGTAAGGTTTTGTTTGTCTAGCCCTTGCGACATGAAATCAATGAGACAATCTACGCACGTAGATCGTCATACTCTTCTCTGCTGGACGCGGGTTCGCCCCCGCCATCTCCACAATAACGCCCACCCAACTCTGTAAAGAGTTGGGTGGCTTGCGTTTTGTCGGAGATGGCGGGGGCGAAAGACGGAGGCGCGAAGCCGACATCCGTCTTCGGATGGCGTTGCCGAGTCGGGGTCGAGAACACTTAGTAGTTTGCGAATACATGGAGCAAAATACTTAGTGATTCGTGACCGAACCCGGACTGCAAGTCGCAACAGGGGAGAAAGTCGGAACCTTATCGAGTCAGCAGACGAGATGGTGAGACGGGGTCGCGGAAATTTTCGAGTGGCGACGAGAAAATTATCTGTGACCTCCCCCGCCATCACCATACGCGCCACAAAGACTTAGTGATTCGTAACCGAACCCGGACTGCACGTCGCGACGGGGGCGAAAGATAGGGCTCTACCGAACTTGGGCAATGCAGGCTAAATTGCGACCGCAAGCTGATCTTCACAACCGATTTCCCTAATAAAAAAAAGCGCCGTAGCGCTTTTGTTTCAACCTCGCGCAGCCTCCTACGCACTCATTGCAATTTCGACAACGCCGATGATAATGGCGAGCACGATGAGAATGGGCACCCAGACTGGAGAGAAAACGCACGTACTCAATCCTCGAATCCAGTGCTTTCTCCGACTAATAAAGGAATGGCGCGCAATGGCCTCTTGTTTGGCAGGATCATCACAGTCTACGCTCGTGATATGCCCAAGTACTTCGTGTGAACGTCCATCCTTACCAAGATACACCCTCATGTCCGCCAATCGGTTTTGTTTTGCGGTCTCCCAACTCCACGGACAATACACCCCGAAATAGTCATGGGTGAGGAGTTTGAAACCCTCTGCGTACCAATCGCGATGGAATTTCCAGAAGCCAT
>LCOM01000032.1 GCA_000999395.1 Parcubacteria group bacterium GW2011_GWA2_47_7 | reverse complement strand
CGAAGTCATGGAATATTAACCATGTATCCATCGGGTTCGGTTATCACCATCCCCTTAGGACCGACTAACCCTTCGCTGATTATCATCGCAAAGGAAACCTTAGTCTTTCGGCGTGCAGGATTCTCACCTGCATTGCGGTTACTTGTGCCAACATACGCACTTCCAAACGCTCCACCTTGCCTCACGGCTTAAGCTTCAACGCGGATTGGAACGCTCTCCTACCACTCCCCGTTTTCGAAAAAACGACAAGTCCTCAGTTTCGGTACTATGCTTAGCCCCGATTATCTTCGGCGCAGGGTCTCTTAGTGAGTGAGCTGTTACGCTTTCTTTAAAGGATGGCTGCTTCTAAGCCAACCTCCTCACTGTCGAAGAAACCCCACCACCTTCAAACTGCACTGAGCATAGATTTAGGGACCTTAACTTGAGATCTGGGCTGTTTCCCTTTTGACCACCGGAGCTTCGCCCCCGGAGTCTTACTGCCTGAAACGTTCATCCTGGGTATTCGGAGTTTGGTTGGATTGACGAGATTTCTCCCTATTCAGCCCATCCAGTGCTCTACCCCCCAGGGGTACTTCAGACGCTATGCCAAAACATATTTCGGAGAGAACCAGCTATTTCCCAGTTCGATTAGCTTTTCACTCCTTGCCACAAGTCATCCCATAGAGTCGCACGACTAACGAGTTCGGGCCTCCATCTGTATTTCTACAAACTTCACCCTGCTCATGGCAAGCTCACCAGGTTTCGGGTCTAATGCATACGATATATTCGCACTATTCATACTCGGTTTCCCTAAGCCTCCACCCCGGATGGGTTTAGGCAACCGCATGCATTAACTCGTTGGCTCATTCTTCAATAGGCACGCCATGGAGGTCAGCATATTACGTACGAAAGCTCGAAGTATCACAAACGTGACACGACGAGATATGTTCTCGCGCAATATGCTGACCTCGCTGACTCCTTGTAGATGTATGGTTTCAGATCTATTTCAACGTCCTCCCGGACTATTTTTCACCTTTCCCTCACGGTACTAGTTCACTATCGATCACTAAGTAGTATTTAGCCTTAACGGTTAGTTCCGCTAGCTTCCTCCAAGCTATTCGTGTCTTGGAGTACTCAGGTATAAGGACAAGAAAGTTGTTCGCATTTCGACTACGGGGCTATCACCCTCTGGGGCTTTGCTTTCCAGCAAATTCTTCTATACGTACAATTTGTAACTTTCCGAGTAAACTCCGTCCCTACCCTACAACCCCTATACATGCCACAGGAAATCCTCTTACGAAGATCGCCTGTGGCGCATACAGGTTTGGGCTGTTCCCCTTTCGCTCGCCGCTACTTCGGGAATAACTATTGTTCTTTTTTCCTCCGGGTACTGAGATGTTTCACTTCCCCGGGTTCGCTCTCCACATCGTGGAGTACACGGTCTTCAAACCATGTGAGTTGCCTCATTCGGAAATCGAGGGATCAAAGGTTGCTATACGCCTCCCCCTCGCTTATCGCAGCTACGCCACGTCCTTCATCGCCTCTTAGTGTCAAGGCATCCACCATACACCCTTGGGTTCTATTGGGAACCCAAAAAACCATTTTGTTTTGCACCTCTTAACTTGCGTTAAGGCACATGCAAAACATAACCGCAACAATTGTTTTGTTCTCGAACGTGCTTGCGCACATCCGTGAATGTTTCTGTGTGATCCCGATATCTACCGACGAAAAGACCTCCTTGCGGATGGATCTAAAGTAAATACCGTTGTTGTTCGATGATCACACCTTTTGCATTTCTCATTCTGCTCCTGAAAAGACAGAAATGAGAATTTGTATATCTTTCGATATACACCATTTGTCGGCGTTACCACCAGGGATACTATCGCCTGGTAAATCGACAATGGAATACATATGTCAAAGAAATCTTCCGTACAATCGTATTCCTCCTTAAACAAAAATCCGCCTTATGCGGACACAGACCAAACTAGGCGTGTATCGCGCTTTATAGCTGGAATTTGAAAAGGTTTCTCATAACTGGATAGTCCCCAGTATAGCCATGGATTAAATGCTGTCAAGCACTAATGTAACTGGGGACTACATGTGCATAACATTATGCATTTTGTCTCCCCCAATGAGGCCATATCTAGGTGAGGAAACATTATCATAACATTTATAGATTTGTCAAATATGTTGAAAAATATAAACAAAAAACAATCTTGTCAGGTAGTTGTGCTTTCTACTGAGACGGAGTCCTTCGGGCTTTCCTTTTCGTAGAAAAAACACACGACAAACGATGGCTCGTACAAAAAAAACGCCATACGGCGTCTTTTTTGTGGAAAGTTCGGAAGTTCCTACTTCCCCTCGTTCATTTCCTTCTGCGCCTCTGCGATGAATCGGGCTGCGGCATCCTTGCCACCCAATCCAAATGCGAGACCACCCGCAAGTGCGAGCATAGCTACGAAGCCGGCGAAGATGGTGTACATATACTGTGCCGCAATACCGAGCTGTGAAAGCGCGACAATGAATGCGAACATCCAGATTGCCCAGCGAGTCATGGTGCCAAGCATCTCGGAGACGCGCGAACCAACCGCTTTGGTTGCTCCGGTGACCATTCCGCTCAAAAGGTCTGCAGCGATAGAAGCGACAAACAAAATGATCGCCGCTACAATGACCTGAGGAATGTACGCTAAAACCAGAGTAAGAAACTCATTGACTTGCGTGAGACCAAGAATATCAAATGCCGCGACAAGAAATACGACGATGAAGAATAGTTTTGCGAGCCATCCAAAAAAGGCTCCTGCATTCAAGGTGTATCCAGCCTTACCGAGAAATGTTCCTACTCCAGCTTTGTTGAGCCACTCGTCTGCTTTTGCGGCATCTATAAGCTGATGAACAACGCGACCGACGGCGACACCAAACACCCAGCCAAGAATAACGAAGACGAGCGCCGCAATGACTTTCGGCAGTGTGTCTGCGATACCGCCCGCAACATCGCGGAGAGAGGCTACGAGCACGGTTTGTAATGATTGAAACATAATAAAATTATTAAATAGTAACGAAAGAGGTAATAAATACTCTAGTAACTATTATATCAAGGATTCCCCTCAGGAGAGGATAACCCTGTGGAGAAGTGGCCTTAAGCCCTGTGGAAAATGGGTTTATATCGTGGGGAGAGTTAAATATGGCTCAACGGTAAGCGCAAATGGATTAAAAAAGATTGAGTTTATTGAGCACCCCTTATGCTTATCTGTTTAAATCACAAAGAACCACTTATTAACGCAGCGGCAACCAAATATGCCGGCAATACACCGATCCAAAAACTTTTTTTCCACCCCATCATACGTGTGAAAAATAACACGAATATCCACGTGAAAGACATGCTACCAATCCACACGAAGAGGATAGTGATGTCCCCTCCGGTAGGTGTATCCCCAACACCATACATAAGTGGAAGCGCAAAAGAAGACAGGATTGATAGCGAGACGACCCCGACAATCTCCACTCGGGAAAGAATTATCTTCTCAGCCGATAAATCGGGAGAATTTTGAGTTTCAGGAATATCATTTTCTTTTTTTAAGGGGTCCATATTCACAAGTTTTTTATATTCTCTTTGCTAAAAAAGCCTAGAACAAATTTAACTTATTCAGCACCACCAGATGAGGGTAGTCGATGATGTCGCGGACGAATTTGTCGTAAATGCCGAAGCGGTATTCAAACTCGGCGGTTTCCATCATTGCGTAGGTGAGTTCTTTGCCAAGCTCAGCTTCAAGGCGGCGGAGGACGCCCTCGATGACGGGCTTCTTCATTTTGTCTCCAACGAGAAGAATATCGGCGCGTGAATTGGTCTCATCGAGAAAGATGCCCGCGACGATGATGAGCTTCATCTGTCCGCAATTTCTGAATCGTGCCGACACGTCTTCTTTGCCAAGTGCAATTTCGGTCACGAGGGAACGAAGCGCAGCGAGAAACGGAAAATTGGAATCCATCCCGTATCCAGACACCTTGCGCTTTTCGAGTGGGCCATCTTTACCATCTTTGCGTTGCTTCATTTTTACAACGACGCGCTGTTTGATGAGACCTACATCAAGAAGAATCTTGATCTCTTTTGAGAGTGTCGCGCCCGATACTTTACTGCGTTTCGTCATCTCAATCTTATCAAATGTATCCTCGGGATTCATGAGAAAAAGTCTCATCAACTTGACGCGAGAAGAACTACCAAACAATTTTGCAAGAATATCCATATGGGTCATTGTACTACGCATAGAGACAGCGACGCTAGGCATGATTCTCCCCAGGATACAAAAAAACCACCTTGAAAAGGTGATTTTGTGAATATTTAAGGACAAGTGTCATCAATGGGGATCGGCGGAAATTCCACCTGCCTCATATCGCGCATTCGTTGCTCTTGAGGCTCAGATGGTGAGCACCGATGGGACTGAAAGACCTCAATGCGAGTGATCTCATCCACGGGTATGGTTATTGGACGCTTCGATGCACAATACGGAAGAATAATCATATGCCTTCCATCCGGTGGAATGCGCAGTACTGAGCCGAGGCAATTCGATTTTTCCCAAATGAACACTCGCACATCCTGTTCACGTGCAACCAATTCTGTTCCGAATTCGAGAAGCCAGTCACGCCATCCAATTGGACTCTTGCCTTGAATTACTTTCATGAAAATTCCTTTCAGTGTTGCGCCGCAAAAAACAGCGGTAATTGGTGATTGTGTTTCTCCGGATCACGCTTTGGCGATACGCAGGTGCCACCGCACATGCCCGGGCATTCGTTGTTATGAAGTCGTGTTGTGCACCGTTCGCTCGTGGGAACATCCGTACAAACACCCTTCATCTTTCGATGCAACGCTAAAGACACGACATTATTCATCGGAAAAAATCTCCTCTGGACGAGTTCAATGAATCTGTCACAACATTACCATCAGCTATATTTTTTGCAATGAAATAAAAAACGGCACATAATGCCGTTCTTCTTGAGGCTAACTTTCAGCCGAAAGAATTTCTTTCCTGATCATCGAAAGCCAGGCTATCCACTTCTCGATCGGTATCTGTGTGAGCACTTCGTGACGCTCATCCTCGGGAAGACCCGGAAGGCGGTGATCAAGCAACGGCAGCCACTTCGTTGTGCACTGCTCTTTCCATACTGCAGTCATGGTGGGAATATTCTCTGGACCAAAGACGTCTTCCCCGCTCTTCCAATTGGTGGCTTGCATGATCTTCGCATATAGCATGAACATAAAACAATCCCCCGCTTCACCATTTGGCCACCCGAGCGGCACCTCGATCCAGTATGCGAACTTGTGATGAAGCTCCTGCGGAAACCGGAAAGATTCCTTGTACGGTATGAGAATCATTCCGTTCAAGTCGACGAGCTTGCGTTTTTTCAGCTCAAAGATCGCGGAACGGATCGCCTTGCTGGGACAAGAGATGTGCTCCACTCTTGTCGGACTTACAACCTCACCTTGCGCGTTTTTCACTGCACCAATTTGCACATTAAGAACATCCGGCGTTGTACCAAGTAGCCGTTCAACATCCTGAACATAAAGTAAACCAACATTATGTTCACCCATGTATTCACCGGCACAAAATTTTTGCCAAATATCGTTGGCGCTCTCCGCGAGCGACATGGTCGCCCACACATCCTGATATTTGCGTCGTATATCACTACGCACGATCTCACGCGCATCTTCTTGTGCAGCGCAATGAGAACTGTCACCAGTCATGAACATCGTGCGTTTTTTGGGCGTTCCGAACATTTCCCATTTCCACTTGAGATCACAGGGGCACATGAGACTCATCCATGAATCACCCTCTAAACCCTTGTCAGCGCGGGACTCTTGCATCATGACCACGGGATGACCCGTTCCATTGTCAAATTCACGGAGAGGCTTAAGCACAATCCTGTAATACTTCTGATATATCTTCAATTTCTTTTCTGAGAGTGGCATGACTGCCTCCTTTATGATGAACACAAATTCTTGGCTAAGTTTACATAAAAATGATTTTTTCACAAACAAAAACACCACATCGAGTGACGTGGTGTTTTTCGAATAGTTAGAGTGAAATTATTTCAAATTGACCTTTCCACCAACCAGTCGCTGCGCTCCTTTGAGAACCCTCGGTTCTCAACGCTTCGCTGCTTTCCGAGACGGGGAACTCCCGTTCCCCGACCCCCTCCCAGGTCGGCAGGTCAATTTGAATTACTTCAAATTTACCTTTCCGCCGACCTCTTCAATGCGCTTCTTTAAGGCTTCTGCATCGGCCTTCTTCATTGCCTCCTTCAGCACGCTGGGGACGCCGTCCACAAGGTCCTTTGCCTCCTTGAGTCCAAGGGCGAGGACTTCTTTCACGATCTTGATGACCTGGATAGGTGTTGCACCTCCTGCGGTGAGCTCGACATCAAACGAGTCCTTCTCGTCCTCTGCGGGGCCTGCTGCGGGGCCTGCAACGGTTGCAACGGCGGTTGCCGAAACACCCCACTTCTCCTCAAGCATCTTGACGAGCTCGTGCAATTCAAGAAGCGTCAACTTCTCGACACCTGCAACCACATCCTTGAACTTTGCAGGAACTTCAACTGATTTTGTTTCTTCCATAATGATTGTTATTTAACTCAAATAATAGTTATGCGGCGGCGAGCTCAGGAGCTGCCTCTGTTGCTACGACCGGTGCTCCGCCTTCCATCTGCTTCGCACGCTCGCTCATCGCGCGTACAACGCGAGTAATGGACTCGTTCAACATTCCAACGAACTGACCGAGGAGCACTTCACGACCCGGAATCGAGGCAAGCTCGGTAATCTCTTCCTTGGACATGTATGCGCCCTGATAGACTCCTCCCATGAGTGAGACTTGCTCTTTGTGTGTCTTTGCAAACTCAAAGACTCCCTTTGCAGGAGCTATTGGGTCCTTGGACCACGCGAGTGCAAGCTCTCCGTCAAATGCCGGCTGCGTGCCGGTCACCTTCTTTGCATCAAGTACGCGTCGCACAAGTGTTTTCTTTGCGACAAAGTACGTGACACCGGATTCACGCAACTCCTTACGTAGCTGCGTCATATCCTTTCCTGGAAGTTTGTGAAAATTCACAAACACGACCGTCTCGGCATCCTTTATCCCCGCATCAAGCGTGGAGAGAATGTCTACTTTCTTCTGTTTGCTGATTGCCATGAATCTTCTGAAACTATGAATAAAAAAATCGACCAACGCGTCGACTATATCCAACACACCCATATTGGGCGAGAGTTTGGCTTCGGTAGGTATGCTTTCGCGATTATTCCCTGTTCTTTTGGGACCCCACTGTCTATAGCGTTACACACAGTATAGTCAGAATGACCAAAAGGTCAATATTCCCTATAAATACAAAATCGCAGGAATTTCCTGCGATGAGTAAAACTAGCGTACCTGCCGTCCAATGAGCCATTCGACCATCACCCTCGAATTCTCCTCCCACCCGGCCTCAAATGGGCACATATGGCCTAATTCCGCATGCATGTGCAGGTCGGACTTAAAAAAGGCAGCAATGCGTCCCGCAACGCTCGGATGAACAACGACATCCTTTTCCGCACCAATAACCAACATGGGGGCTGTAATCTTTTCTGAATCGACTTTGATTTGGCTCAGTCCCAACTGCAGTGCCGCGAGCAAGGACTCGTTGCTGATGCGGCGCTTTTCCCAGAGATCAATCGTAGCCTTGCTTTTTACTGGGTCTGCAAAAAGCGAATTAAGAAAGTGTCTACTTGGCACGAATCGCGGTCCACCACATGCCATACTGAATGCGGCCAATACATCCCTGAGTGAAAATTTCATCAATCCGCCCGGGAGGTAAAACACACCCTTTGGAGGGGCCGGCGTCATCAATATGACGTGCCCCACATCGCTCCGCACTTCCGCGAGCTTTGCCGCGATGACACCACCCATGCTGTGTCCGGCGACGATAAGCGGGTAAGTGCCGTGCTTCGGACGAACGATGCTTTCGATAAAGCGCAGCGTATCATCAACGTAATCGAGAATGCCCATTCCCGAAATATCATCCGAAGACTGTTCCCCGTGCCCCATGATGTCATGCGCATAACACGTAAAACCAAGCTCGGACTTGTATACCATCGCATCCGTGAAATACCCTGCAAAGCCCGCCATGCCATGGATAAAAACAATCGGCTGTTTATAGACCTCGATTCGT
>LCOM01000031.1 GCA_000999395.1 Parcubacteria group bacterium GW2011_GWA2_47_7 | reverse complement strand
TGCCGGGCCGCGCCAGGAGTTCGAAGATGCGAAGAAAGATGAGCATCAGTTGATCGTGATCGACGGTGTACGCCGCCTTGAGGATGTGAAGTATCTGCGCGAGATCCCCGAGTTCAAGCTCTGCTACATCACCGCCCCGATGAAGACGCGTTACGAACGGCTTATCGTACGCGGGGAAAATGCCGACGATAATACAAAGACATTTGCGCAGTTCGAGGAGGATCACCAGGGGGAGCCGGAGCGCGAGATCACGAAGCTTGAGGCATTCGCGGCTGAGGTGATCGACAATACGGGGACGCTCCCAGATCTTTATCGTCAGCTTGACCAGATCGTCAAAAAATACGGCGAATAGGCACTGTGCACCGATATTGCTTTGCGGTATGATGCACAAGGATATGTCTAATGTACAAGGAAAGAACATGAAACGCGGGAAATTTATCGTATTAGAGGGCGGCGACGGTGCCGGAAAGGGTACACTCGTAAACTACCTCAAGAAGGTTTTACCTCCGGGTAAATTTATTTACACGCGGGAACCCGGAGGGACACCCGTCGGAGAAAAAATTCGGGACTTGTTGCTTAGCGAAGAGATGACTCCGGCAACGGAGCTTGGCTTGCATTTTGCGTATCGATTTGAACTTTTTGAAAAGGTAATTCTTCCCGCCATAAATAGCGGTGTACACGTGATTGACGAGCGACATGTTGCGTCCACGTATGCATACCAAATTGGTGGACGTGAACGACGTGACCTCTTGTCACTTTTTCGTTCGAATGAGCGTGCTTGTGCAAAGTATGCAACTCCTGATCTTTATGTTTATCTCGATCTCGATCCGAAGGAAGGGGAGCGCCGCCTAAAAGCCAAGGGCTTCGCACTCGACCGATTTGAGCTAGCAGGTCTTGCCTTTCATGAGCGCGTACGAAACCTGATCAATTTGGTCAGGCTTTTTGTTAAAACGTCACTCTGCTACTATCTCTATATGTTTGAAGAGCGACTGCGAGAAAATATCAATAGTGTGCTTACCGAGCTCGGAATCGACGATGTGGCTTTTGCTGTCGAGCGACCTGCCGATCTGGGGCATGGCGACTATGCAACCAACGTCGCGATGGCAGGGGCAAAAAAACTTGGGAAAAATCCCCGCGCGTTTGCCGAAGAGATAAAAACGGCACTTGCGGGGAAAAACGATCTTGATATTGAGGCAATTGAAATTGCGGGTCCCGGATTTATTAACATCAGACTGGCGAAGGAATATTTTGTACGCGAACTTAAATCTGCACTTGCGGCGGAACAATATGGCAATAATGAAACGCTAAAAGGGAAAAAGGTTATCGTCGAATACACGGACCCCAATCCATTTAAGGAATTTCATATCGGGCATCTGATGTCCAATACGATAGGCGAGTCCATTTCACGACTCATCGAGGCCTGTGGGGCAGAGACGAAACGTGCGTGCTACCAGGGTGATGTGGGGCTCCACGTCGCGAAGGCAATAGCTGGAGCTCTTGCTAAATTAGTAAATCTTTCAATATCCCTAGAGTCAACACCAGAAGAAATTATTGATGTCCTCGAAAAGAAATTTACCGACATCGAAAGAAAAGATTTTGTACACACTATGTACGCGCTTGGTAGTAAAAAATATGAGGAAGATGAAAGTATAAAGGATGGAATTAGAAAAATAAATAGAGACCTCTACGAGGGAAACTCCCCAGCACTTAATGAAATTTATCCCATACTAAAAAAATGGAGCCTTGATGATTTTGAGATAATTTACAAACGCCTCGGCACAAATCATGGTGATGGAAAAGCATTTAATTTTTATTTTTTTGAATCGAACACGGGGGTTTTCGGCAAAGAGGTCGTAGAAAAAAATATTCCCACAATCTTTGAAAAAAGCGACGGAGCGATAGTCTACAAGGGTGATGAGGCGATGGGTCTTCATACGCGCGTGTTCCTCAACAAAGACGGACTTCCCACCTACGAGGCGAAAGAGCTTGGTCTCGCGAAGATAAAATACGATACCTATCCATATGATACTTCAATTATTATTACCGGAAACGAGGTGAATGATTATTTCAAGGTGCTTTTGGATGCAATGGCAAAAGTTTTTCCGGAGCTTGCGGTAAAGACTGAACACTATTCTCATGGAATGTTACGCTTGCCAACAGGCAAGATGTCGTCACGAACGGGTGACGTTATCACTGCGGTGTCACTCATCGAGGAAACGAAAGTCAAAGCGCTTGAAAAAATTAAGGAGAGTGAATTTTCTGAAACAGAGCAGGATGAGGTGGCAGAGCGTGTTGCGATAGGTGCAATTAAATATTCTATATTGCGGCAGTCCGCCGGAAAAGATATTGTTTTTGATTTTGAACAGTCGCTGTCGTTCGAGGGTGATTCGGGGCCATATTTGCAATACACATTGGCACGCACGAACTCGCTCCTGCTGAAGGCGGGGGCAAAAAAGGCCGATATCACTGCGTTGCAGGGAGAAAACGTGCGACCGCTTCATAAATATATTCTGCGATTTCCCGAGGTCGTGCTTCGGGCCGAGCGGGAGCGTGAACCGCACTACGTGGCGACGTATTTAATCGAGCTCGCCCGCGAGTTCAACGCATTTTACGCAAACTCCATCGTCCTCGATGGGTCTTCCGACGAGGGATACAAACTTGCCTTGGTGCATATGACTTCGCGAATCCTCAGTCACGGACTCGATCTTTTGGGCATCAAAGCACCCGAGCGAATGTAAGGTTTTCAAAAGAACACACCAATTCGCCCCCGGTGTTGTATTTTTTTTGTAATTGCCTATGATGATTTTAGTTGCCCTTTGAGGAGAAGCAAATGCAAAAATTGACTGTTGGCGTTGCGGGGATGATGGCCTCTGGAAAAACCACGGCATCAAAGTTCCTAAGGACGATGTTTCCTGGAACCGACTCCTTTCGTTATTCAGACTCATTGCGTATGTTCTATAGACTCTTACGCGGATTGGTTTTAACACTTCCCATCGAGGCGGGTCTGCCATCGTCGGCTCATTTTGTGGGTAGACGACATACGCTTTTGGCGCATACACTTGAACAGTCGTTTGGTTTCGACCTAAAGGTGTTTGGCACCAACTATATCGCATTCAATCAGTTTGCCCTTTGGCTCACCGAGGTTTTTGTTCCACGACATGAGGGACATTGGCCTGAGTGGGCAAGTACCTCAGACCTGCAGACGCTCTCAACGGCGTTGAGAAAGTTTTTTGGTGAGGATTTGCTTGAGCGTTCGGTTAGTGCGCACATTGCTTCCTCTGTATCAAAAAGCCACATCATTATCATCGAAGGAATTCGCAGGCTTGTAGACATCGACATGTTTATGAAGGACCGCTCGATTCCGTTCTTTCTTGTGTATGCGGAGGCGGATTCGAAGGTACGATACGCGAGACACAAATTTCGTAATGAAAAGCCAGGAGATGATCTACTCACGTATGAAGAATTCTTGGAGTTGGGTCAGCAGGAAGCCGAACAGCAGATACTGTTGCTTCGCTCGCATGCTGATCTCATCATTGATACCGCGCATGAGCACAAAGAAGTCGTTGCCGAACAATTGCTCGCAGCAGTGCACGCACGGCTTTCCTTATTGACGTAAAAGGTCTGCCCCCGTAGAAAGTACGGGGGCTTTTCTTTATTAATTGCACACATTTATTGCGGTAGTGGCTTGGGTTTTGGCGCATAACGATTGTTTGCGTATCGAAAAACATATGATACGAACGAGTTTTGTGTCATTTTGTAAATGAAAATTTCTCCGGGGTGTAAATTTTCTCTCTAAGGGTGTATGATAATCGCTACGATATGGAAGAGGGGGATAAACAAGAAAAAAGGGAAACCATAAATGAGCGTGAGGAGCGTGTATTGGCATTTTGGCGCGCGCAGAGCATTTTTGAGAAGTCACTTGCTCAAAACGAAGGGAAAGAGGCCTATGTGTTCTACGATGGCCCTCCGTTCGCCACCGGACTTCCACATCATGGGCATCTTCTTCAGGGCACCATCAAAGACATTATCCCGCGCTACCAGACGATGCGGGGGCGCTATGTTGGTCGCGAATGGGGGTGGGATTGTCATGGTTTACCAATCGAAAATATTGTTGAAAAAGAACTTGGTTTTAAGGCAAAAAGCGATATCGAAAAATATGGTATTGCGAAATTTAACCAAAAGGCGCGGGAGAGCGTGATGACGTACGCTGGGGAATGGCAGCGCATCGTTCCGCGTATGGGGCGATGGGTGGACATGAATAACGCGTATCGCACGATGGACTCTTCCTATACCGAAAGTATTTGGTGGGCGTTCAAGACACTCTATGACAAAAAACTTATTTATGAGGGATTCAAGTCGATGCATATTTGTCCAAGGTGCGGGACGACGCTCGCTTCCTCGGAAGTCGCACAGGGGTATAAGGATATCAAAGATATTTCGGTATATGTGACATTTGAATTAGCGAGTGAGCCTGGGACACACCTCTTGGCATGGACGACAACCCCATGGACACTCCCCGGAAATGTTGCGGTGGCCGTAAATGCAAATTTTGTTTATGCGATTGTACTCCATAATGGGAAGCGTTACGTTATTGCGAAAGATCTTGTTTCGCGTGTCTTCAAGGACAAGGAACATGAGGTTGTTGGTGAAAGAACGGGGAAGTCACTCGTCGGTCTTGCATACAAACCCTTGTTTGATTACTACGCGAATGATCCCGCGCTCGTGAATCGTGAGAATGGATGGAAGGTGGTTGCCGCGGATTTTGTCACGATAGAAAGCGGCACGGGCGTGGTACACGAGGCCCCGGCGTTCGGTGAGGAGGATCTTGATTTGGGGAAGAAGGAAAAATTACCCTTCATTCAGCACGTCGCGCTCGATGGACGGATTAATCCCGAGGTGACTGATTTTGCGGGACTTCAGGCGAAACCAAAAGATGATCATACCTCGACCGATGTCGCCGTTATCAAGGTACTCGCAGCAAGGGGTTTGCTTTTTGAAAAGGAAAAAATCGAGCACAGTTATCCGCATTGCTGGCGCTGTGATACTCCACTCCTCAACTATGCCGCGTCATCGTGGTTCGTGGATGTTGTCGCACTCAAGCCTCGGCTTATCGAAGAGAATCGAGAGATCACTTGGGTCCCCGAAAATATTCGAGACGGGCGATTCGGTAAGTGGCTCGAAGGTGCGCGTGACTGGGCGATATCACGTACACGCTACTGGGGTGCACCGCTTCCGATATGGAAGTGCAACAAATGTGGCAAAGTAGAGGCGTTGGGTTCGATTGCGGAGTTGAGAGAAAAAACGAAGAGTACCAATGTCTACCACATGATGCGGCACGGGGAATGTGAGTCGAACGCGCGCAATATCGTGAGCTACAAAGTCGAGGATGAATATCATCTTACCGAAAAAGGCCTAGCGCAGGTCAAGGCCTCTGCAAATGCACTCAAGGGGAAGGGCATCGACCTTATCATTGCGTCACCAGTACTTCGCACAAAGGAAACGACGGCAATCGTTGCGGACACACTCGGACTTAATTCGGATCAAGTTATTTTTGATGCGCGTATTGCCGAAGTGAATACCGGCGATTTTAATGGGTCTAATATTGAGGAATACCGAGCCTACTTTACTTCTACGCTTGAAAAATTCAGCAAATCAAGCCCGAATGGTGAAACTCTTGAACAAATGAAAACGCGAGTCGGAGAGCTCTTGTATGAGTTGGATGCCAAATATACTGGAAAAAATATCCTTATTGTAACGCATGAATATGGTACGTGGATGCTCGAATCAGTGTCTCGTGGTGCCACAAACGAAGAGGCCGCATGGATGCGTACCGAGGGCGGGGATGACTATATTGATTATGCTGAAGTCCGCAAGCTCGACTTCATTGCCATCCCGCACAACGAACGCTATGAGCTTGATTTCCACCGACCTTTTGTCGATAACACAACCTACCATTGCACATGCGAGCTTGGAACGATGTCGCGTATCCCGGAAGTCTTTGACTGTTGGTTCGAGTCTGGCTCGATGCCTTTTGCGAAATTCCATTATATGGGTGACGAGACGACTCCGGACGGAAAAAGATTCGTAAAAAATTTCCCCGCAGACTTTATCGCTGAAGCCGTCGACCAAACACGCGGCTGGTTTTATACCATGCTTATTTTGTCGGTCGGTTTGTTTGATCGTGCTGCGTTTAGGAGTGTTATTACGACCGGTCTTATTCTCGCTGAAGACGGCACAAAGATGTCGAAATCAAAGAATAATTTCCCTGACCCCATGGAAATGGCCACGAAGTACGGAGCGGACGCCATCCGTTATTACATGGTGAATTCTCCGGTGGTGCGAGGTGAGGAGCTACGATTTGTCACAAGTGGCGTGGATGAGATATATAAAAAGGTGACATTGCGCCTCGATAATGTTCGCTCTTTTTATGAATTGTATGCAGGCGACCTCCTTGTGCCGAGAGACATTGGCGAGCGGAAAAATATTCTTGATAAGTGGATTGTGGCTCGTTTCCAGGAGACGCATGCGGAAGTGACACATCATCTTGATACTCACGAGCTCGATCGCGCGACACGTCCCATCATGCCGTTTCTTGATGACCTTTCGACCTGGTATGTGCGCCGCTCCCGCAATCGGTTTAAGTCCGATGATGCGGTTGATCGTGTGGCGGCAATAGAGACCACCGGTTGGATACTGCTTCAGACGTACAAGCTCTTGGCCCCGTTCATGCCGTTCCTTTCCGAAGATCTCTATCAACGTCTGAACGTAGAAAATAAGAAAGAAAGTGTTCATCTTGAGTCGTGGCCCGAAATGGCCGTGTCGCCTCATACGATACTTGAAGAAATGGGGGAAGCGCGTCGCATCGTCACGATCGCGCTTGAGGCGCGTGCAAAGGCAGGTATCAAAGTACGTCAGCCGCTTGCGAAACTTACCGTCACCAAATTATCTGATGCGCTGCGTGATATTGTGGCCGACGAAGTCAATGTGAAAGAGGTGGTGATTGGGAAAGAAGTAGAGATTGATACGACCATAACTCCAGAGCTTAAAGAAGAGGGTCAACTCCGCGACCTTATCCGTACTATTCAGGACATGCGCAAGAAAGCAGGCCTCAATCCTGCCGATCGCATCACAGTGACTGCAACAGGGGACCAACTCGCTCTCCTTGAAAAGTATCGCGATGAGGCCGTCGGTGTTATCGGCGCTGATCGTTTTAGTATTGGCACCGAACTCACTGTTGCAAAAGTCTAGTATTGAGGCCGTATTTTGAACGCACAAAAACTTGCATTGTTTGTATATTTATGTTATAATTTAACGGTAAGTTCATTGAGTGTTTCCGTGTTCGCCAGAGCAGAAAGTGCCCCATCTAAAGACGGACTAAGGTCTCTCCTTGGCTTTGAGAGGTGAGACCTTAGAGAGGTTGTCCGTCTTTTGTGGATGAGATCTTTTCTGCTCTGGCGTAACCATTTCGGTAAGGTCAAGAGCATATGCCCCTCGTAAGAGACGGCGTTCATACTGGAGAATCACATGAGCATGACCTCAGGTCAAGTGAAGAAAATAATTGAAACGGGAGATGAGCAGGGCGCAACATCCGAAAGCACCCAACTCGCACTCGGCAGTGGCATCATTGCCGCAGTGCTCAACCCCAAGGCAGACTTCAGTAGCATGCCTGCAATCCTGAGGCTTCTTGGTCTCGATGTACGCCCCACCACCCACTCCTCCATCGAGGTCGTGGATGGTGTCACTCATGTTGTCGCCACCACTGACGGTCGCACCGCCGAAGATTTCATTCGCGCGTGGGAGGAAAAGTATCGTCCGACCCGCTATGCCAAGGGTATTGCACGTTGTGCCGAATTCACCCCGACCACAGGTGTTACGTACCGCATTCCCATCATCATGGGTGACGAGTTCTCGGATGACAACCGCGTGACCTCGACGATTCGCAGGGAAGCAGCGCACGACCCGGTTCTCGATTCTGATCGGGACTTGCGTCTCCTCGGCGTGAACCGCGACGAAGGTGGTCGTAGGGTGTGTGCGTGCCGCGGCCGCCCCGACGCGGGGTGGGGTCGTGAGGATGGCTTCGCGTTTTTGGCTCCACAAGCCTGAGCACTTCGTTTTTTTTTATCTTTGTCCCGCGCACGTATGTAAGTACGGCGTGGGGCTTTTTATTTTGTGTGACTAAAGTAGTTGTGTAGAATTTGGAAATTCAACGCTCAGCGCTTTTTGGTGAATACTTATATACTACCTTCGCACTTCCTTTGCAGGTGTGAAATTTAATTTAAAAGAAATGATAAACGCAATTGTTCCGACAAAACCCCATGTCCCACTTTTCGAGAGACTTTTGCAAGGCCGACGGGCCGAGCGACCAAAATCTCTTCAAGCGAAGCGAGATAGAGATTGGAAGTACTCTTTGTGGTGAACAGGAAATTTTCAGCAGAAAATTAACCGTGTCTCTCGAGAAGTCGGGACGACCAAAATTTCAATGACCACAGGGAATATGAAATTGGAAGTACTCTTGTGGTGCAAAACCCACCGTGGAGCACAAAAAACACTGATACACCAGAGTGGATATTGAAAATATGAAGCAGTGAAGAATGCTATAATCCTTCAGTGAGTCATCATATCTATCATACGGAAGCTATTATATTGGGTGCCCGTCCATCGGGTGAGGGGGACCGACTCCTTTACTGTTACACTCGCGAGCTTGGACTTGTCGTCGCGCATGCGCGGAGTATTCGCGAAGCGCGCTCGCGATTACGTTACGCGCTTCAGTTGTTCTCGCATGCGCAGATTGATCTCATTCGCGGAAAATATGGATGGAAACTTATTTCTGCGACACCAATCTCATCATTTCGTGAATTGTGGTCCCATGCAGGGAGGAGGCGCGTCGCGGCCGAGCATTTGCGTCTTGCGCGAAGACTCATCCAGGGCGAGGAACAGCACGAAGTGCTGTTTGATGATTTTTTGAACGGATTGACGCTTATATCGACATTATTCGACAGAGAATCACTGAAAGACGCAGAGCTCCTTCTTGTCGTACGGCTTCTCGATGCGCTTGGCTATTGGGGAGAGCAAAAAGAGCTTTCCCTCGCGTTTGCCGGATGTACTTTTACCGAAGATGATCTCGCAAAAATTCGCCCGCACCGGAGTGCCATCGTCGCGGGAGTAAATAGGGCGCTCGATTCAACGCAGCTATAGCAGGCATATCGGGCTCTTCAAAATCATGCGGTATGCATGGTACAATTATCAGAGCATGGATTTCATTAGAAGTTGTGGGGGCGTTATGCAAAGTATATTCTCAATAAAGATGTCAAAAATTACGAGCAATAATCGAGTGGGTCAAGGGACTTTTTTGTCCGTGCCCTACTTCTAATGGGATGGATACTGAATACGACAAGAGTCGCCTTGAACGATTAAAGCGCGGACTATACAAGCCCGGAGAGACTGCTGGGTCCGAAAAATATGATGACCTCTCGCCATCAGAAATAAATGTTGAAAATAATTGGGGAGATACGGAGATTATTACTGGACGAAAAGAGGCTCCGCACAAGTCACATGTTGATGCATTTTTGAAGATTCTTGTTGTTCTCGCCGTGCTCACATCGTTCGCATCAGGAGGTTTTCTTCTCTATCAATATTTTGATCCGCTCCGTCTTTGTTCCGATAAAAACATATTGCTCACATTTGAAACTCCCATTGGTGTTACTCCAGGAATTCCTGCGAGTATCGTGGTACATATTGCCAACCAAAATCGCTGCGGACTCGAGTACTCAAATCTATCATTGATTTATCCGTCTGGTACCCGTGAAAGTGAAAATCCGAGCAAAGACCTTCATGAACAAAAAAAAGTGCTTGGTACGATTCAGCCAAATGAATCCGTCGAATTTAACGGAAGCGCGATCTTTCTTGGAGAGGAAAATGAAGAAAAAGAAATTCGTGCGGTGCTCGAGTATCGGTTCGAGGGTGTTAACTCCTTGCTAACGAAAGGCGGTGCGCGTCCGTTGCGGCTCCTTGCGTCACCAATCAATTTGGTGGTAAATACACTCAAGGAGGTAAATGCTGGACAGCAGCTTGAGCTAACGCTATCCGCAGTCTCGAACACGGTGATTCCGCTTCGCGATATCCTTGTCAAAATAGAGTATCCGCAGGGTTTTACTTTCTCTGATGCCGACCCGAAACCTGCATATGGTAATAATATTTGGCGCGTCGATTCGCTGAAGCCCGCAGATAAGTTCTCTGTGGTCATTCATGGCATTCTTGAGGGAGCTGATACTCAACAGCGGGTATTTCAGACCAGTATTGGTGTTGGTGATGATAAAAATGAGCGTGATATTTCTACTCTCTACGGAAGGGCATCATCAGAAATTGTCGTGAAGCGTCCCTTCATTGGTATCACCCTTTCGATAAACGGCAAGCCCGCCGGTGATGCAACTGCGATGTTTGGGCAACGCATCGAAGGTGTCGTAGAGTGGAAAAACAACCTGCCGACAAGTATTGTGAATGCGGAGATTGAAGTCCGACTGTTTGGTGCTGCCATGGATCGCATGTCTATTCAGGCGGGGTCAGGTGGTTTTTATCGATCAATCGATGACACTATTTTTTGGGACGTGCGTGGCAATCCACAACTTTCTGTTCTAGGATCAGGCCAAAGTGGTTCTGTGGGCTTTTCTTTCATGCCACTCCCCGCTGTATCTGGGACTAGTGCGATGAGTAACCCGGAAGTGACTGCCGAAGTGACCGTAAGAGGCAAGCGTTTTTCAGATGACCCTTCCAAAGTACCTGAGGAGATTAAGACGGTTATGGCGCAAACAGTACGTATTGCCTCCGAGATCCAATTTGTTGCACGTGGAGTTTATTTTGTCGGTCCTTTGGCAAATTCGGGCCCCATCCCACCTAGGGTAGAACAAGAAACAACCTATACGATGATTTGGAGTATTGTGAACACGTCGAACAATATGGCGAATGCACGCGTACGCGGTATTCTCCCGTCGTATGTAAAGTGGTACGGTTCTGTCTATCCATCCAAAGAACTTATCTCATATAATAAAAATACGAACGAGGTAATCTGGAGCGTTGGGGATATTCCTGCGGGAACAGGCATTGTCACTCCTCCGCGCGAAGTTGCATTTCAGGTCGTTTTGCTCCCTAGTTTGTCTCAGGTCAATAAGAATCCGGCGCTCCTGACGGATATACGATTAAACGCTCTTGATTCATTCACTAATACGGAAGTCACGAAGACCGCACCATCTATCCAGACCGATATCTCGACGGACCCCAAGGCTTCGCGGGAAGACGGCTTGGTTGTCGAGTAACACTTGCTCGTGTAGGATACAAATCTATGGCAGAAAAGAAAGAGACAAATGAGAAAATGGAAGCAATCATCGCGCTCTGCAAGCGTCGCGGTTTTGTCTATCAGGGCTCTGAGATTTATGGTGGTCTCGCTGGTACTTGGGATTATGGTCCGCTCGGCGTGGCGCTCAAGAAGAATATCGAAAATTTGTGGTGGAAGATGTTCGTCGATGACCGAGAGGACATGTATGGCATCGATGCGGCAATTCTCATGAACCCAAATGCATGGATTGCCTCAGGACATGTCGGCGGTTTTTCCGATCCGCTCGTCGAATGCACAAAGTGTAAAAAGCGGTTTCGCGCCGATCTCCTAACAGATAAAACAAAGTGCCCCGAGTGTCAGGGAACTCTGGGTGAGGAACGCCAGTTCAATATGATGTTCAAGACGAACATTGGCGCAACTGAAGGTGAGGGCAGTATTACTTATCTCCGCCCCGAGACCGCCGGAGGTATGTTCGTGAACTACAAAAATGTCGTCGACTCCATTCACCCGAAGTTACCATTTGGTCTGGGGCAAATAGGGAAGGCGTTCCGAAACGAGATCGCCCCACGTGATTTTATCTTTCGCGTACGTGAATTGGAACAAATGGAGGTGGAGTATTTTGTGCATCCAAAAACTTGGGAAGAACATTTTGAGCTCTGGAGGAAGGAAATGTGGAGATTTATTGAGGCTGTCGGCATCGACAAATCACACGTGCATGAGCTTGAAGTAGGAGACGGCGACCGCGCGCATTATTCGAAACGCACCATTGATTTTGAATATGATTTTCCATTTGGACGCAAGGAATTGTACGGACTCGCGTATCGCACCGACTTCGATCTCAAGAGTCATCAGGAGGGGAGCAAGGTAAATCTCGAATATTATGATGAAGAGACAAAAGAAAAATTTCTTCCTCATGTCATCGAGCCGTCTTTGGGTGTCGGACGCACCATGCTCGCGGTACTTTCTGAGGCGTATACCGAAGATGAAATGGGGGGTGAGAAGCGCGTATACCTTAAGTTCAACTCTGCCCTTGCCCCTACGCTCGTAGCTGTTTTTCCACTTCTCAAGAATAAACCTGAATTGGTGGCGAAGGCGCGTGAGGTGTATGCGATGCTCAAAAATAAACTAGGACGAGTAAGTTTTGATGACAATGGCAACATTGGCAAGCGCTATCGTCGGCAGGACGAGATTGGAACGCCGTACTGTGTGACCATCGATTTTGATACGCTCGGAGAAGAGAAGCCCGAATACAAAGACACCGTCACCCTTAGGAACCGCGACACTGGTACACAGGAGCGCGTTCTCATTTCCGACCTTGTCGCCAAATTGAAATAAGTATTTTTGTAAAAGATGAAAAGCGTCACGCAAGTGCCGCTTTTTTCTTCCCCAAAAAACAAAAAAGGTAATTTGCAGATAAACCCACCGCCTCACTTTTGAAAGGCCTCTCTGGGGGGCAATCGGCGACCAGAATTTCAACGACTGCAAGGAGTATGAAATTCGAAGTACTCTTGTGGTGCTTGGTCCCCATTCTGATGGGGCAATTGGCCGAGCGACTTTGTTTTCTTAAGAGCGAAGCGAGTTAGAAAAGCAAGAAGTACTCCCGTGGTGAGTGATGGCGGGCTCCGCAGGAAGAGCCCGACCATGTGCCTTTCAAGAGTGCAGGCAAAACCTACCGCGGATCGCAAAAAAACTCAGCAATACAGAACGGAAAGCTCCTCCGACTGAAATTAAATAAAATATCCCCCCCCCATGTTATAATCACTCCATGAAAAAACCGACAATAAAAAAGCTCGCAAATGGCATGAAAATGCTCTTGGTGCCCATGAGCGACCAGCGGACCGCAACGGTTCTCGTTCTCGTGGAAACCGGTTCAAAATATGAAACGAAAGACAAAAATGGAATTTCTCATTTTTTAGAACACATGTGTTTTAAGGGAACATCAAATCGTCCCAGCCAACTCATTATTAGTCGTGAGCTCGACAGCATGGGAGCAGAATATAATGCTTTCACTGGACACGAATACACCGGCTATTACGTGAAAGTCGCCGCCGATCACCTTCCCGTCGCACTCGACCTTATCTCTGATATTTATTGCAACTCATTATTAAAAGAGGAGGACATTGAGCAGGAGCGTGGTGCGATCGTGGGGGAGATTAATATGTATGAAGATATGCCAATGCGAAAAGTGGGAGATCTCTTCATGTACCTCGTTTACGGCGAGCAGCCCGCCGGATGGGAGATCGCGGGCCCGAAAGAACTGGTAACGACATTCTCGCGCACGGATTTTATTTCTTATCGCACCATGCATTATGTTCCTGTTGCGACCACCGTCATTGTTGCTGGAAAATTTGCCCCGAAAAATGTAGAGTCGATGATCAAAAAACAGTTTGCAAGCCTTGAGAAAGGGAAAAAATATTCAAAACTTCCCGTCAATGATGCGCAGTCAAAACCCGCAGTGCTCGTGAAGTACAAAGAGTCAGATCAGACGCATCTTATTTTAGGGGTTCGGAGTTTCCCTTTAATGCACAAGTATTATCCGGTGCTCGGGGTCATGGCGGCCGTCTTGGGCGGCGGAATGAGTTCTCGCCTTTTCCAGAAGGTGCGTACGGAAATGGGGCTTGGGTATTATGTACGTGCCGCGAATGATTCATTTACTGACCATGGAATGTTTGCTGCATCAGCTGGTGTCGTCAATGAGCGAGCGCTTGAGGCAGTGAGCGCGATACTCGCCGAGCTCAGGCAACTAAAAACAGAACTTGTCCCACCCGTTGAATTAAGAAAGGCAAAGGACATGATGGCGGGGAGGCTCATGCTTGGCCTTGAGTCGTCAGATGAAATTGCTGAATTCTTCGGTTTTCAGGAAATACTCCGCAAAAAGCTTACAACTCCGGAGGAGCTCGTGGCGCGCATGCGGAAGGTCACGGCAAAAGATATCCAAGACGTCGCGCGGCAGATATTCGTTACTGAACACCTCAATCTTGCCCTCATTGGCCCATGGAGAGAGAATAAGGATTTCATCAAGTTGCTCAAATTTTAAGTCGAACGATACTCGTATCGTTCATTGAGTCTACGTCGCCTTGATGCTATGATGGAAAAATGAAGAAAACTGAGTATGACATTTCCCGAATAGATATTTCAACTGCGACATTTATGCGCGCGATTCTTGTCATCATTGGCTTCGCATTGCTCTGGTTTTTGCGTGATATCGTCCTTATTGTCTTGACGGCCATCGTACTTGCGTCGGCCATTGAGCCAGCCGTGCATTTTTTGTCGAGAAAAAAGATTCCGATACTGGAAAAGAGTATTCCTCGCCTTTTTTCTCTTGTCATAGTTTATGGTGTTGGACTTTTTTCTCTTGTCGGTGTATTTTACTTTTTCGTTCCGGCAGTAATCGCTGATATTAGCCAAATGGTCAGAATGCTTCCTGGTGCCATCGACTCATCGAGTCTTTTCTCGATGACGGGATTGTCATCCGGCGGAACCGCGACAAACGTGGTAACACCCGCGACAACAGATTTGCGCATGGGTCTAATCGAGAGTGCAAACATTCTAGACCTTCTTGGTGGAGCGATCGAACAAGGCGGAGCGCTGAAGTCCGCAACCATATTCTTTGGTGGCCTCCTCTCTTTCATATTGATTATCGTGTTATCGTTCTATCTGTCTTCACAAGATAGGGGAATTGAAAGTTTTTTGCGACTTATCTCTCCAGTTAAATCACGCTCTTACGTGGTAGACCTCTGGAAGCGTTCACAAACGAAGATTGGGCTCTGGGCGCAAGGTCAATTGATGCTCGGTCTTGTCGTTGGAGTACTTGTATTTCTCATTATGACGATACTCGGTATTCCTTCGGCGCTTTTCCTGGCATTTATTGCGATGATGTTCGAGCTGATACCTGTTTTTGGCCCCATTCTTTCCGCAATCCCTGGAGTTTCGCTCGCCTTTGTGAATGGACTCAATCCGCTCGCGCATGCCCTTGCCGTTACGCCTGGTATAAACGCAGCGCTCATCGTGGCGGGTATTTACTTCGTAATCCAGCAGATTGAAAGCCATGTCATCTATCCGGAGGTGGTAAGAAAGATAGTTGGCATTCCTCCCGTACTCGTCATATTGGCGCTCGTCATTGGAGCTAAAATGGCAGGATTTTTAGGTATCATTCTGTCGGTACCGATTACCACGGTACTAATGGAATTCCTCCATGATATTGCAAAGGAGCGCAAGATATTTGATGATACCCCTTCATCAATAATACGTATGACAGAAGACGAAAACGTTTACATCACAACCACGCTTCCATATGTAAATGCAGATCCGCATGTGGGTTTTGCCATGGAGATTATTCGGGCCGATACACTCGCGCGTCATTATCGTGCAGCAGGGAAGGCGGTTTTTTTTAATACCGGAACCGACGAGCATGGGGCCAAAATTCATGAGGCTGCGACAAAGGAGGGTCTCGATACGCAGGCATATGCCGACCGATGTGCTGCGAAGTTTTCAGAATTAAGTTCACTCCTCAATCTGTCTGTCGACAATTTCATTCGTACTACCGATGCGCATACATCATGGCGGCACAAGAGTTTTGGAAACGCTGCGCCGCAAACGGTGACATTTACAAGAAGCTCTATCGAGTGAAATATTGCGTTGGTTGCGAGCTTGAGAAGACCGACTCCGAGCTTATTGATGGAAAGTGTCCGCTTCATAGTAATCGCGAACTAGAAATTCGTGAGGAGGAGAACTATTTTTTCAAGTTTTCCAATTATGCAAAGCCGTTACTTGCGCTCTATGCCGCAGAACCAAATCTTGATGACGAGCATGTCATGTATGTGTGGTTTGACGCATTGGTGAACTATATTTCAGCAATCGGCTGGCCTGACGATATGGCGAAGTTCGAAAAGTGGTGGCCGGTCAT
Organism: Parcubacteria group bacterium GW2011_GWA2_47_7; assembly: GCA_000999395.1. GTDB lineage: Bacteria > Patescibacteriota > Minisyncoccia > Phycocordibacterales > UBA6899 > MHLP01. The sequence goes on along the minus strand of LCOM01000031.1, from coordinate 3,783 downwards.
CCAATATTGCGGAAAGGACAACAACCGCCAGCAGTCCGCGATGTGGCAGGCAATGTTGCTCTCAGCAAAACTCCCACCAACAAAACACATCATCATCGATGGCTTTATCATGAGCGGAGGACAAAAAATGTCGAAGTCCCTTGGTAATGTTATTAGCCCGGTCGATGTTATCGAGTTTTTCAAACCGCACGCACTATTTCCTGAAGACGTCCTGCGATTCGTTCTTTTGCATGACGTTCCTTCGTTTGAAGATGGTGATTTAACCATGGAAAGCATACGACTCAGTTATGCGACGAGCTTGCAAAATGGTATCGGGAATCTTGTGAATCGCATCATGAAAATGGCAACCACGCATCTGGATGGACCTGTAGATATCCCCAAGATGAATCATTCGAATAGCATCGATGAGGCTTTTGCAGTATTTGATATCAAGCGCGCCCTTGAGCATGTTATGGCTGCGGCAAGAGAGCTCGACGGCTATATCCAAGAGACTGCACCGTTCAAGGTGGTGAAAGTAAATAAGGAGGACGGGGAAGTGCTTATTGTTGAAATGGTGGAGCGCCTCCATCGCATCGCAACCCTTCTTTTGCCATTCATTCCGCATACGGCAGAAGAGATTCTCCGCCTCATCCGTGAACACGAAATGCCGGAAAAACCCTTATTTAACCGGCTCCCATAGAAATACATTCCCAATTTGCATCATCAGATTATCAGTTTTTTCATCAATACCATCAATGTAAGGTCCTGCCTTCGCTGATAAAAGTGTTATGAGTACTACATATTTTGACATCCACTCACACTTAAATGACCCGCGCTTTGACCCCGACATGGACGAGGTACTTTTGCGTATGAGGGAAGCAGAGGTGGCGACGATTGCCGTCGGGACGGATAAGGAAATGTCCGAGCGTGCAATTGCTCTTGCAGAAAAACACCCCGATGTGTGGGCGACCATTGGTCAACATCCGACCGATACGCATGACGAAATATTCGATGGCACCTGGTATCGGGAAAAAGTAAAACAGGAGAAAGTTGTTGCTATAGGAGAGTGTGGGCTTGATTATTATTGGCCCACCAATCCTGATTCGCGCAAAGATTTTGGCGATGTCGATATCGAAAAAAGACGACAGCATGAACTTTTTGCAGAACAGATTGCTCTTGCGGAGGAAACCGGGCTTCCGCTAATGATTCATGGGCGACCAACACCAAAAACGATGGATGCATATGAAGATATTCTGGAGATGCTCCGTGGAAGGGGAGTAAAAGGAAACGTTCATTTTTTTGTCGGAGATACGACAATAGCAAAGCAGTTTCTCGATCTCGGCTTCACGATGTCATTCACCGGAGTGCTCACCTTTACGCATGATTACGACGAAACAGTGCGTTACATTCCGCTCGATATGATGCACGCCGAGACTGACGCTCCCTATGTCGCCCCCGTCCCTCATCGCGGAAAGCGCAATGAGCCGGGATTTGTCATCGAAGTCATAAAAGCCATTGCTCAAATTCGAGGAGAGGATGAGGAAAAAGTCCGTGAGGTGCTTGCGGGAAATGCACATCAACTTTTTGGGCTGAAATAACGCTTGGTCGTCGAGTATTCTTAAGGGCCTCATTTTTGAGGTTGGTGTTCGGTGTCGACGTGGGGATTCCTCAAAGCCGAACTCGAGGTACGGTGAATGGGAGCCCGAAGACGACCACAACGCAATAACCCGAAAACTGCAGTTATGCAAAGGTTTGACACTGACTCTCTCCTTTGCTAGTATGCCAGAATCTATGGAAAACAAGGATATAACTGTTGATTCAGTGGAAAAGGGTCGTGGCGTCTATGAGGTCGGTTTTCATATCGTCCCCATTGTCGCAGAGGCTGATTTAGGTATACGCGTGACCGCTATTCGCGACGTCATTGAGGCTGCGGGTGGGAGCATGATTTCGGATGAATATCCGAAGCACATGGAACTTTCTTATCCGATGACGAAGATCGCCGCAAACAAGCGCGCACTCCATCATTCGGCATATTTCGGATGGATGAAGTTTGAAGTTGAAGCGAGTGGCGCAAGGGATATTAATACCAAGCTCAAGGCCGACGATCTCATCTTGCGATATATCATCGTGAAGACCGTTCGTGAGAATACGATGGTTCCCAAGAAAGTTCTCCAGCAAAAGCGAGGTGATGAACCAAAGGTTGAGGAGAAAGTCGAAGACAAACCTGTCTTGACCGAAGCCGAGATTGATAAGACCATCGAAGACCTTGTCATAAGCTAGAAACTTCATGTATATCAACAAGGCATTCATTTACGGCAATCTGACGAGAGACCCCGAATCGCGGGCGCTCCCAAATGGCACTCCGGTCGCATCGTTCTCAGTTGCTACCAATCGTGTGTACAAAGATAAGGCAGGAGTGAAGCAGGAGTCCGTTGATTATCACAATGTTGTTGTATTTGGACGTCAGGCTGAGATCGTGACACAGTATCTTCGAAAAGGTTCCTCAGTGTTTGTCGAAGGGCGTATTCAGACGAGAAGTTGGGACGACAAGGAGGGCAAGAAGCAGTACCGCACCGAGATTAACGCAGAACGCGTCCAATTTGGTCCCAAGGCGGGAGGAACGAGCGGTGAGTATGCTCCGACTGAAGTGAAGGGTACAGGAAGTCCGACAACCGCGGCACCGAAAGCAAAATCTACAGCAGCACAGCCACAGCCCGCAGAACTCGATACGATAGAGTACCCAGACGAAGATATCAACCCCGACGACATACCATTTTAATCAAATCAATTATGAAAAAACAGCAAGATTATCTTTCCGCAAATAACATCAAGTACATCGACTATAAAGACGTCGAACTGCTTCGCATGTTTCTTACCCCTCATGGGCAGATCGTGGGACATAAGCGCTCCGGCCTTGGGCAGAAGCAGCAGCGCGCACTCGCAACGGCGGTCAAGCGCTCGAGATTTATGGGCCTTCTTCCCTATATTGCTGCGTAGTGGCAATCGTTCACCCAAAAGCGCCTGAGGGCGTTTTTGTTTTGCGGTGATGGGTTATATGGGGTAATACTTTACGAGAAGTATTTTTTGTGTTTGGTGTGAATGTTCAATTTTGTCGGATGAGTATGTATGCTAATTTGTATACAGAAGCTCACTCGGAGGATTCATGAAAAAATGTCCCTACTGGACGCAAGAAAAACTCTTGTTGCTGGATATGGCCGGTTCGTTTGAAGAATTGGGGGGTATTGCTCTTTCTGTGTTGGGAAGTTTTCCAAAACATACGCATGGCAATATCATACAAGTTTGCGGTCCAATATCCACCGGAGGGTTTAATTCCGTTGAGATAAACTTTCTTGTGTTTAGAGATGCAGTTCGGCTGCTTCGTCAGAATGGGTTCTACGTATTCGACCAAACACCACTTGAAGATTGTGTTGTTCGTCTTTGGAAGATATGGAACGCTGACCCTGCGAATAGTGGGTATTGTTGGCCTATTCTGAATGAGATTTACCTCCCCATCTTTACAAGTGGCCTTGTCGGAACACTCCTCTTCTTAAGGGGGTGGAACGGCTCTACCGGGACTCGCTGGGAGCGCAGAAGGGGTCGTGCCTTGAAATTGAACATTGCACCGTATCCAAACAATCTCTATGAACAGATACTCGACTCCAATGGCCTCAGGCGACCATAATCTTAACCACTGCGCGAGCAGCGGTTTTTTATAGCCCCCGTCAGGGTGGGTGAAAACCCTCGCCTTCAGGCGAAGGCTTCAGCATGATATTCTTAAGACATGGGCACCGACTATCGCAAATC